>DHIZ01000277.1:8393-37600 GCA_002404055.1 Chloroflexi bacterium UBA4733 | reverse complement strand
ATCGTCTGCGACAAGTGCGGCGTCGAAGTCGCGCGCGCCAAGGTGCGCCGCGAACGCATGGGCCATATCGAACTGGCGTCGCCCGTGAGCCACATCTGGTACTTCAAGGGGACGCCGAGCTATCTCGGCATTCTGCTCGACATCACGCCCCGCAACCTGGAAAAGATCCTTTACTTCGCCAACTACATCGTGACGAAGATTGATGAGGAGGGCCGTCAGGAAGCGCTGGCAAGCTCTGCGGCCGACCTGGAAGCGCGCGTCGCGTACATCGAGAACAGCCGCGCCGACCGCCTTGTCGAGATCGAGGAGCTGCGCGAGCAACGCAGCCGCGACCTGGAAGCCACCTACGCCCGCGACCAGGACAACTACGTCCGCCGCCGGGAAGAGTTGCCGGGCCGTCTCGCCACGGAGCGCCAGACGCTGCTGGATACGCTGGAAGCGATCCGGGGCCAGGCAACTAACGCCGACGTCAAGTTCGGTCCTTCCGAAGCAGTGATCGTGCGCGCCGGCGCGACCGTCGACGATGACGTCTTCGCCGCTGCTACCGCCGAAGCGGAACGCTGGGCCCGCGCCGAAGCGGCCAAAATCGACGCCGACACCGCAAAGAGCGTGAGCGACCGCGAGAACAAGCTCGCCCGTTTCCAGAACGAGGCGGAGACGGAACTGAAGAACGTTGACCGCAAGATCGAGACGGAAGCGGTTGAGGAGCGCGAGCGTGGCGCCCGCGGTCACGACGATCTGACGACACTGAAAGTCTACGACCTGATCAGCGAGCAGAAGTACCGCGAGTTGAAAGAACTGTACGCCCATGTCTTCGAGGCGGGAATGGGCGCCGAGGCGGTGCGCGACATCATCATGGGGCTGGACCTCAACGAGCTGTCGCTCAAGCTGCGCGACGAGATCCGCAACTCCAGCGGCACCGGCTTGCGCCGCAAGAAGGCCACCAAGCGCTTGCGCGTCGTGGAACACTTCCGCAAGTCCGGCGCGCGGCCGGAGTGGATGGTGATGACCGTCCTGCCGGTGATCCCGCCGGACCTGCGCCCGATGGTCCAGTTGGACGGCGGTCGCTTTGCCACCAGCGATCTCAACGACCTCTACCGCCGTGTCATCAACCGCAACAACCGCTTAAAGCGACTACTGGAGTTGGGCGCGCCGGACATCATCATCCGCAACGAGAAGCGTATGCTGCAGGAAGCTGTCGACGCCCTGATCGACAATGGCCGACGCGGCCGCCCGGTGTCCGGCTCCGGCAACCACAAGCTGAAGTCACTCTCCGACATGCTGAAAGGCAAGCAGGGACGCTTCCGCCAGAACTTGCTCGGCAAGCGCGTGGACTACTCCGGTCGCTCCGTGATCGTGGTCGGGCCGCACCTGAAGCTGCACCAGTGTGGGCTGCCCAAGCGCATGGCTGTGGAACTCTTCAAGCCCTTCGTGATGCGCAAGCTGGTCGAGCGCGGCTTCGCCCACAACATCAAGAGCGCCAAGCGTATCGTAGAACGGCAGCGTCCCGAAGTTTGGGACGTGCTGGAGGAGGTGGTGCAGGGCCATCCCGTCTTGCTCAACCGCGCCCCCACACTGCACCGCCTGGGCATCCAGGCATTCGACGTGATCCTGGTAGAAGGCTCGGCCATCCAGATTCACCCGCTGGTCTGCACCGCCTTCAACGCCGACTTTGATGGCGACCAGATGGCTGTCCACGTCCCCCTGTCGCAGGCGGCGCAGGACGAGGCGCGCCAGTTGATGCTGGCCAGCCACAACTTGCTCTCGCCTGCCGATGGCGAGCCAATCGTCAGTCCGACCAAGGACATGGTGCTGGGTTGCTACTACCTCATGAACATGCGGCCGGACGACGACCCGGATGCGTCGCACAACGTCGGTCGCTTCAAGGTCTTTGACGGCTACGAAGACGCCTTCATGGCGCGTGAGGCCGGTATGGTTAGCCTGCAAACGCCGGTCTTCGTCCGCGTCTCGCATGCAGACTACGACAACGCGCCGGATGGCGGGTACGTCGAAACCAGCGTCGGCCGTGTGCTGAAAGAAAAGGTCGTGCCGGTTCCCCAGCAGCATCCCGATGGCAGCATCAGGTTTGGCAAGACGCTCGGGGTGAAGACGAGCGTCGGGCGCCTGACCTTCAACAATGTCCTGCCGGAGGCGCTGCGCTTCTACAACAACGGCACGGCGCGGGAACTGGTGGATAAGGCCAACATGCGCCGGCTGATCGGCGAATGCTTCCGCGAGTGCGGCACGGAGGTCACGGCGGAGACGGTAGACCAGATCAAAAACCTGGGCTTCCACTACGCCACGATGTCCGGCACGACGGCGGCGATGGACGACATCACGGTGCCCGCGATCAAGGCTGAGATGCTGGCGATGGCCGACGCCGAGGCCAATGCTTTCGAGGATAACTATCGCGGCGGTCTGATCACCGAGGACGAGCGAACGCAGAGCCTGATCACCCTCTGGAAGCGGGTGGAGGAGGACCTGCTCAAGGAAGTGCGCAAGAACTTGCCGCAGTTCGGCCCCATCGCCATGATGGCGGAATCGGGGGCGGCCAAGGGTGGTTTCAACCAGATCCGCCAGTTGGCCGGCATGCGCGGTCTCTTCGCCAACCCGAAAGGGCAGATCATCCCGCTGCCGGTGCGTTCCAACCTGCGCGAAGGTCTCACCGTCCTGGAGTACTTCATGAGTACCCACGGTGCGCGCAAGGGTCTGGCCGACACCGCTATTCGCACGGCGGAGTCCGGCTATCTGACGCGCCGTTTGATCGACGTCGCACAGGACGTCATCGTCTACGAAGAGGACTGTGGCACCGAGAACGGCATCACCGTCCGTGTGACCGACAGCGTGAACTACAGCATTGAGCCAGGGCTCAAGGCGGCGCAGGAGTTGTTCCGCACCCGCCTGAACGGGCGCGTCCCGGCGCGCTCGGTGGCGGACCCGCGCACCGGCGAATTCATCGTCGAGCGCAATCAGGAGGTCAACCAGGCCCTGGCCTACATGTTGACGGACGCCGGTATTGACGAGGTGCTGGTGCGTTCGGCGCTGACCTGCGAGGCACGGCGCGGCATGTGCGCGATGTGCTACGGTCGCAACCTGGCCTCCGGCGAGCCGATCGGCATCGGTGAGGCGGTCGGCATCATCGCTGCCCAGTCGATTGGCGAGCCGGGAACGCAACTCACGATGCGTACCTTCCACACCGGCGGCGTGGCCGGTGAGGACATCACCATGGGCTTGCCGCGCGTCGAAGAACTGTTCGAAGCGCGCATCCCCAAAGAGGCTGCCGTCCTGACCGAGATCGGCGGGAAGGTGACCGTGGAGCGCACGGACACCGCACGCAAGGTCAAGATCGTGTCCCAGGATGTGGATACTGAAGTACACGTCCTGCCGGCCGGCATGCAGTGGACGGTTGGTGACGGAGACCATGTCGAGTCCGGCGCGCTGCTGACGCGCCCAGCGTCCGGCGCCGTCTCGGAATCGGAAGACGGCAACCTGCTGGCTGTGCCGGGGCAGGACTACGCGCAGATCTCCGGCACGGTGAGCCTGGAAGGCGGCCAGGCGGTCGTGCGTTACCACGACACGGAAGAACGGGAGTATAACATTCCCGCCACCGGACGCCTGCGCGTGGCAGACGGCGACATCGTGCAAGCCGGCCAGGAACTGACGGAGGGGCCGGCCAACCCGCAGGACAAGCTGCGCGTCCAGGGCCGGGAAGCCGTGCAGCGCTACCTGGTAGCCGAAGTGCAGAAGGTGTACCGCTCGCAGGGTGTGCCGATCAACGACAAACACATTGAGATCATCATCCGCCAGATGTTGCGGCGCGTGAAGGTGGAGGAGGCGGGCGACACGGACCTTCTGCCGTCTGAACTGGTTGATCGCTTCACCTTTGAGGAGATCAACGCACGGGTGCTGTCCGAGGGTGGCGAGCCGGCAACCGCCGAATCGGTGCTCTTGGGCGTCACCAAGGCGTCCCTCAACACGGAGAGCTTCCTGGCCAAGGCGAGCTTCCAGGAGACGACCCGCGTGTTAACGGAAGCCGCCATTGCCGGGGCACGCGACCGGCTGACGGGCCTCAAGGAGAACGTGATTATTGGCAAGCTCATCCCGGCCGGCACCGGCCTGGTGAAGCGCGCCATGCTAGCGGAGCAGGCCCGCCTGGCGCTGGAGCAGGCCCAGACTATGCTGGCCGAGGGGCTGCCGGGCGAGTTCCCGGATGCTTTCCCCGGCGAGTTCCCGGACGCCTTCCCCGACCCAGGCGAAGGCGACGATCTCGATCCGTCCTTCTTGCTGCCCGACGACGGCGAGGAGTAAGGGGATTCACAGCAGGAGGGGGCAGGCGCGTCGCGCCTGCCCCCCCTCCTTTGCTATCTGTCTACGGCCGGTCCGCCGGTGCATCTCGCCGCACCTCTTCCGGCGTCGCGGGGCGCACTCGCCCGCCGCAGCCCCGGCAGCGCACTGTGCTTTCGGCGTATTGGGGGTAACCGGTGCTGCCGCAACTCTCACAGGTGACCATGGCGTGTTCCTCTCTGGCTTCTTTCGTCCCGATGATGCAGATGTAGCACGCCACTGGCCCGAGCGCCAACGACGGTCGCCCGGATTGTGCATGCGGGTCAGCGACTCGTGCTACCAGCGATGTCGCTATGTCCGCTCACCCGACGCTCAAGCGTCAGTCCGTAGGTCGCTGCTCGTGCCTGAAGGCGCAACAGGTCGCTCGGTGCATTAATGCTCAGAAACGAATCACCCTCTGGATCGAGGTCACGCCACTCCATTTCCGTTAGGGTCCGAGTTCGCACTATCTCGGCCACACCGTTGGCGCGCAGCCGGCGGTCGCGAAGTAGTTGTTGAATGACTGGCAAGCACGACGCAGCGTAGACGGCGCAGAGCGGTTCCAGCCGACCGGCACGTTCGGGAATGGCCAGGTCATAGTCTTCCAGGGCCGAACACAGTCGCTGAAGTAGGGCCGGTTGCAACAGCGGCATGTCGCAGCCGCAGACGAACAGGGCAGGTGCGGCCGACGCTTGCAGCCCGGCTGCGATACCTGCTAGGGGACCAGCGTCGGGCCAGGTATCCAGCAACTGCGGAAAGGTAACATCGTAGCGCTTCGGTCGATCAACGACTATAGCCACTGACCCGAACATGCCAGCAAGCTGGCTGGGAAGCCACTGCACCAGAGGCTCGCCGTTGATTCGCAGGAGCGCCTTGTCGAAGCCAAGCCGTGAACTCCTACCGCCGGCCAGGACTACAGCGTCGAATGATCCTGCAGGCTCCATCTGGGCGAACCTACCGGACCCTTTCGCGGGTCCACACATCATTCGCTTGCTCATATTGGGCTGGCGTGCCTATATCGAACCAGCGTCCTTGGAACACGTAGCCAAAGACGGGGACATGGCGATGGAGCCAGGCGGGGAAGAAGCCGGGCGAGTCCATGTTGCCGCCTTCGGCACGGTAACGGTCAAGGAGCGGCAGGTGGGCGGCCTGGAAGATATACAGGGCGGTGGCCATGAAAGTGGAAGTGGGATGGGCCGGCTTTTCGACAAGGTGAACGATGCGCTGCGTGTTGTCGAGTCGCACCTCGCTGTACTGCGGCATGAGGTCCAGGCGGCCGACATCATACAGGCCGATACTTGAGCCTCGACGGCCAAAGAAGCTGAAGAAGGGGCGAAGGTCGAAGTCAAACAGGTTGTCCGCTGCTCCCACAAAGAGGTCGTCGATGATGTTCGCTTGCTGCACCGAATAGCGGATGTCGCCAATCGCTCCAAGCTTGTTCTGGTCGCTGGTCGTACCATCGTTCAGTACGGTTACCGGTAAGCGGCCCTGTCTGTGCTCCGCCCAGCGTGCGAACTGGTCGGCAAAGCGGGCATTCGTGACGACGTAAGCCGCGTCAATCTCCGCTATAGCATCCAGTTGGGCAAAGAGGTGATCGATCATTGGCTTGCCGGCGATTGGCAGCAATGGCTTGGGCAGGTCGCGGGTGAGTTCACCTAACCGGGTAGCATAACCCGCTCCCAATATCAGCGCCTTCATTGCCGTCCTTCCCGCTGTGGTCCGTTGTTTTGGTTTCGGTCACACCCTCTTGTCCATTGCCATCCTACGCCAGACCGTGCAGCCGGTGCGCGTACCGCGCCGATCAGCATGCCATGTTTGGTGCGCCTAGCGGGTACCGTTTTCCCGGAACATGCGGATGCGGGTCGTGGTAGGATGCGCCATTGTGGCGTCAGCGAGGCGTGATGGCAATCGGATAGGAAGAACGAATGACGACTGGCTGGGATGAGCTTCTCACACAAGTACACGATCTGGCCGACGTGGCTGCCGCCGCCGGGTTGCTCGACTGGGACCAGCAGACCATGATGCGCCCGAAGGGCGCCGAGAGTCGGGCTTTCCAGCAGGGAACGCTCCGGGCAATTCACCACGAGCGCCTGACCGCCCCTACGCTGCGAGCGGCCCTGGAGCGCGCCGAGCGAGAGGGCAGCGGACCGCCGCCGTTTAGGGGCGACACCGGCGTAGCGCTCCTGCGAGAGGTCAGGCGAGACATCGAAAGGGCGGTCAAGTTACCGACCAGCTTTGTCAAAGAGCTGGCGGAGACCACGGCGCGCGCCTTCGAAAGCTGGCAACGAGCGCGCGCGGACTCTTCCTTCGCCGTCTTCCGTGATGATCTGGCGCGAGTGATCGACCTCAAACGCCGGGAAGCGCAGTTCGTCGGCTACGCTGAGTCGCCCTACGATGCGCTGCTGGACGAGTACGAGCCGGGTCAAACCGAGTCGATGACCGCGGCCGTTTTTGATGGCCTGCGCCGTGACACGGTGCAACTGCTCAGCGAGCTCCGCAACAGCGGTGTTCAGCCTGACCCAGGCGTTCTCGTCAGGCATTATGACAAGCAAAAGCAGTGGAACTTTGGCCTGGCCGTACTCGGCGCAATGGGCTTCGACTTCGACGCCGGAAGGCAGGATTATTCTGCTCATCCCTTCACCACCAGTTTCTCACCAACCGATGTGCGAGTGACCACACGCGTCAGCGAGGATGACTTGCGTGGCGGCCTGTTCGGCACGATTCACGAAGGTGGCCATGCCTTGTACGAGCAAGGAATCGACCTGGCGCTGGCGCGCACGCCGCTGGCGAGCAGTCCATCGCTCGGCATGCACGAGTCGCAGTCGCGCCTCTGGGAGAACGCCATCGGCCGCAGCGCCCCGTTCTGGCGCTACTGGTTTCCGCGTCTGCGCGTGGTCTTTCCAGAGCAGTTGCACGACGTCGGGGAGGACGCCTTCCTGCGCGCTATCAACACGGTACGACCGACCTTTATCCGTGTCGAGGCCGACGAAGTCACCTATAACCTGCACATCATCTTGCGCTTCGAGCTGGAGACCGCCGTCTTGAACGGACGGCTGCAGGTAGATGATCTGCCGGAGGCCTGGAACGCCAAGATGGAAGAGATGCTGGGCATCACGCCGCGCAATGCCGCCGAGGGTGTGCTGCAGGATGTCCATTGGTCCTACGGTTCGCTTGGCTACTTCCCTACGTATTCCCTCGGCAACCTCTACTTCGCCCAGCTCCTCGCCACCCTGCGCAGCCAGTTCCCCGACTTCGATGAGCGGATCGCGGGCGGCGACCTCCTCTTCGTGCGCGAATGGCTACGCGCGCAGATTCACCGTTTCGGCCGCATCTATCCGGCGCATGAATTGATTCGCCGCTTGACCGGGGAGCCACTGAACCCGAAGTACTTCACGCGGTATCTGCGGATGAAGTATGGGGAGTTGTACGGGTTGCCGAACGACCAACCGGACTAGCCGAGCGACGGCAGCAGGAGCGCCACGCTATTCCATCGCCTCGTTCAGTTCGTCCAGCAGGTCGCGCAGTCGAACCTGGAATCCCGGCAACACGTCGCCTCCATCCAACGTCTCGTCGGCTGCCACGTAGGTCACACGATTACCCTCGTAGACTGTGGTGTTGCCGGTTTCTGGGTTGACGTACCACAGCAGTTGCACGCCTGTCCGCAGCCAGTCGTGGATTTTGTCCAAAACGCGGTCGGCGCGGTCGGAGGGAGAAATAATTTCTACTACGAGGTCCGGCACGGGCATCGACGCCGGGGCGCGGGCATCGTCCCGTGTCACTCTTCCACGCCGGGAAAACTCAATGTCGCTGCCGCGAGCATCGTGCCGACTTCCGAGAATTCGAACCATGGACTCGCCGCCGGCAACCAGGCCGAGACGGTGTTTGCGGTTGAATTGCACAATTTCCGCGGCAACTCATGGCCGGCTCAGCCGACAGCGCAATGCCTCCATCGGCTTCGGCCGTAGGCGCCGCAGCGAGTCGCCGGTCCGGCCCGGTCGGCCGCCTGGAGCAGACGAACGTCGGCAGGCGCCTGGTGGCTCGAGGCGACCGTGACCTGGAGTTCACCCCCTGGACGGTAACACCCGCGACCTATGTGTTTCGGCGACTGCTGGTTGCCATCCTTGCCGGATGCGCCGTCTGGCTGGTCATTCGGGCGCCGCTCGGCTTCCTTTTTGGGGCCGTGGCGGCCAATTTCGTCGCGGGCAGGGTCGTCGCACGACAGGTCGGGCTCTATCGCCGGAAGATTGGTCGCCAAACAGAGGATGTTATCGACATCCTGATCTCCCATCTCCGTGCCGGCCAGAGCCTCGTGCAGAGTATCACGGCGCTCACCGAAGAGGCGCCGGAGCCGTCACGAGATGAGTATGGCCGGGTTGCACGCCAGGTCGGGCTGGGTATGCCTGTCTCAGAGGCGCTGCGTACCATGGAACGGCGGGTGCCCGTCACGCCGGTGGCACTGCTGACATCGGCCCTCAATATGCACCATCGCATCGGCGGCGATCTGCCGATGCTCTTGCGCATCGCCGCCGACACGGTCCATGATCAGGTGCGCCTGCAAGACGAGTTGAGCACGGCGGCCGCCGGGCAGATGCTGGCCGCCTACGTCGTCGTGGCGCTGCCCATCCTGCTTTTCGTCCTACTGTACGTCATAGACCGCCCGTACATCAGCGGCCTGTTACAACCGGGCTGGAACTTGCTCCTCGTAGTCGCGGGCGTCATGGAAGTCACCGGATTTCTGATCATGCGTTCGTTTACGCGCATCGAATTGTGAAGGCAGGGACAATGTCGGCGGTGACGCTCGTTTCACCGAGCACCTTACTCACGGTCAGCGGGATTGTGGCGGCCTGTTGCGCGCTGGCGGCGCTGGCTCTCCTCCGCCACCTCAGCCGCATGGAAGCACGCCTGCGGGCAGTCGAAGCGGTGGCCGTGCAACCGCACACGCCGGCTACCTGGCTTGCCGGAGCAGAACGACTGGCTTCGCGTCTCGCGCCGAAGTACTACCAGCGAAACCTGCAACGTCGGCTGGAACGCGCGCAACTGGCCGAGCGCTTTTCGCCCGCTCAGTTGCTGCTCCTGGCTGTCGCCTTCGGAGCCATCGCCGCTGCCCTGACAAGCATCGTCGCCGGCTCCAGTGCCGCGCTCCTCCTATTCCCCGGCTACATCGTTCTGGCAGCGCTGCTGTCCGGCGTCTGGCTGGACCGTCGCGCAGCCCGGCGCCGGCAGGCGGTGCTCCAAAGTCTTCCCGCGACCCTGGACCTGCTGGTGCTGGCGATGGAGGCCGGTCTCTCGCTGGATGCGGCAATACGAGAAGTCGTCGCTGAATGGCACTCGGCGGCCGGCAGAGAACTGGAACGGGTGGCGACGCTGACACAGTTCGGCATGAATCGGGGCGAAGCGCTTCGCCAGATAGCAGATACACTGGACCTGGAGACGCTGCGCCGGCTGGCTGGCCGCGTTGGCTCCGCCGAACGACTGGGCAGCAGTCTGGTGCTCATCTTGCGCGCCGAGGCGGAAGAAGCGCGGCGCGAACGGCGCACTGTCGCATCACGCAAAATTGCTCAGGCCCCGACCAAAATACTGATTCCTACCGCGCTCCTGATCCTGCCCGTCACGCTCATCGTCCTGCTGGGACCCGCTCTGCCCCAGATGCTCCGACTCGCCGGAGGCTAATCCCCGCGTCAGGTGGCACAGCGTTCGCTACTGCACGGGCAAGCTAGACGTGCCGACAACTGTGATGCTGCCGCCTACGATGAGTCCGACCATGGGCGTTACGGGCGCCACACGGTACACAACGGACACGGTAACGTTTGTCGATGTCTGGAGCACGCTAATCGAGGTAGTCGGAATGTCGAGGGGAATCGCTGCCGACTGGACGGCATCCGCTGCTATCGTTTGTACCAGAGCGGCTGGGTCAGCGCCGGTGGCAGCGATGCTGCCGGCACGGGCGCCTTCGCGGGCGGCGGCAGCGACTGTGGTGTGCGCCTGGACGGTTCGGCCCAGATCGAAGAGCATCAGCACCAGAAGTAAGAGGATCGGCAGCACAAGGGCGAACTCGACCATCGCCTGTCCGAGCTGTTGCCGACGGGGGTGGAGACTGTCATGACTGTACCGACGATTTCCGATGGCGGCGGCGCGGCCGAGGCGAAGCCCGTCGTGCTGGTCGCCGACGACGACGGCCACATCCGCCGGTTGGTGCAGGTGTTGCTGCAAAACCGCGGCATGACCGTGATCCAGGCTGCGGATGGCGTTGAAGCCCTTGCCCTGGCCAAGGCCTCGACACCGAATGTCCTGGTGCTGGACGTCAATATGCCCGGAATGAGCGGCTTTGAAGTGTGCAAAGCAATACGCGATGATCCGGTGCTGCGGCGCACGCCGGTCCTGATGCTCACCGCGCAAGGGGCCACCGTCGACAAAGTCGCCGGCTTCGAAGCCGGGGCCGACGACTATGTGCAGAAGCCGTTCGAAGGGGCGGAACTTGCCGCCCGCGTCACCTCCTTGATCGCCCGCTCGCGCGTCTATGGCACGATTGAGGCCGTTGCTCCGGAGCCGGAAGGCCGGGTCGTGGCCCTGGTCGGGGCGAAGGGCGGTAGCGGTACGACCACCATCGCGACCAGTCTGGCGTTGATTACCGCCAGTCTGTGGAGCGGTGGTACCCTCATGCCGTCGTTGCTCGTCGACCTCGATCTGGTCCATAGTCATGCCGCATCCTTGTTGGGTCTTGAGTCGAAACGGACGCTGGCCGATCTGGCGATGACCCAGGCCGTGTTCACGCTTGATCGCGACTTCCTGTCGCAGTACGCCGAACAGCACAGCCCCGGTCTCGCTGTGCTTTCCGGCGCGCGGTCTCCCATGGAGGGAGAGCGTATAACGCCGGACCTGGTGAAGAGCCTGCTCGGCGCCTGCAAGCGAACCTTCGGCTATTCCTATATTGATCTGCCCTCGTCCTATGTTGAGTCCAGTCTATCCGTTTTCGACGCCGCGGACCTGATTCTGGTGGTCGTGACCCCCGAATTGACATCGATTCGCTCGGCGGTCCAGATGGCGGCCGTCTTCCAGTCGCTGGCGATTCCGCCCGAGCGCTGGAACGTCTTGCTCAACAGGCCACTGGACGCCGGTGACCTGCCGGCGGCAGCGATCGAGCGAACGCTGCGCCGGCCGTTATTACAGGTGCTGCCAAACAATGGCGTCCGGGTCCTGGAGGCAAACAATCGAGGCGTGCCCCTGGTCAAGAGCCAGCCCAACCAGCCTTTTTCGATGGCATTGGAGGAGCTTGCTTTGCGCATCAGTCACGCGCTGCCCGTGCCTGCGGCTGCCGGGGGATCGGCCACCGACCGCGTTGCCAGGATCGAGCGCCGGTTGAAGCGGTAAGTGGGCGGGCGAGGTCATCGTGACCGAGCGGCAAAGAGAGGAGGAAAACCTAACATGGCGATCTATGGGTATTGGCAAGACTGCGGCAGCCAGGTGCAGGTGGCCGGGGAATTTGTCGCCGGTTTCGACTTTGTGCGGCAAGTCATGGAAGGCAGCCATCCGGCGATGCAGTGGCTACAAGAGCTACCTGTCGGCGAATCGCGGCGCGTTGACCTTGACGGCGATCGGCTGTTTGCCATGTTGCAACATTCCTTGACAAAGCCGCGGGCTGAGCAGCAAATGGAGACGCACCGACGCTACGCCGACATTCAGGTCGTGGTGGCCGGGTCAGAACGCATGGAGTTGGCGCAAGTCAAGGACCTCACGGTCACTACACCATACGACACACAAAAGGAGTTGGTGCTGTACAGCATGCCCAACGACACCGGCACGACGTTAGTGATGGAGAACGGCTGCTGCGCCGTCCTCTTTCCGACCGACGTGCACGCGCCGTTGCTGGCGCCGGCCGGAGTGTCCGGCGGCTCGCGCCGGGTGGTCGTGAAGGTGCTGTTGCCGTCCCAGTGAGTCTGGTGAGGTCGTCACGGCGGCCTCGCCCCAGCCCCGATGGTATACTGCTGCCCCGTCGTCGTCCCCCCGGAGTGTTGCCTGTGCTGCTTGCCCGCCCCACCTGGATCACTGTGCAGTTGGGCGCGATTGCCGCCAACGTGGGCCTGATTCGTCGTGTCGTGGGGCCACACACGGGCATCCTGGCGATCGTCAAAGCGCACGCCTATGGTCATGGCGCTGTGCCGGTCGCCAAGACCGCGCTGGCCGCCGGTGCGCGCATGCTGGGTGTGACCTGCCTGGACGAAGCTCTGGAGTTGCGCGAGGCGGGGATCACTGCCGACATCCTGATGCTGGGCTACGCGCCGGGGTGGCAGGCCAGTACCATCGTCGCCAACGACATCATTGTGACGGCCTACGACCCCGAACTGCTGGCGCCGCTCTCCGAGGCTGCCAAGGCGCTCGTCCGACCGGCCAGGGTCCACCTGAAGGTAGACACGGGAATGAGTCGCTTCGGGCCGCCGCTGGAAGGGCTGCGTGACCTGGCGACAAGGGCGCTGGCGGCGCCGGGGTTGCGTGTTGAAGGCATCTTTACCCACCTGGCGACGGCCGATGCCGCTGATGAAGCGTATGCGCGCGAGCAGCTTAGCCGTTTTCGTTTGGCGCTACAGACTCTAGAGGACATGGGCTGCCGCCCGCGCTGGCGGCACGCTGCCAACAGCGCTGCGACGCTGCGCTTGCCGGAGAGTCACTTTAACCTTGTGCGGCCGGGGGCGGCCCTCTATGGTTTGGACCCCTCACCCGAGACGCCGTGCCCGGCCGAGTTTGCGCCAGCCCTCTCGCTGCAGTGTCTGGTGGCTCAGGTGAAGACTATCCCGGCGGGGACACCCGTGAGCTACGGGGCTACCTGGCGGCCCAGCCGCCCAACGCGTCTAGCGGTGCTGCAGGCGGGCTATGCCGACGGCGTGCGGCGGACACCGAAGGCCTGGACGACCGCTCTCTTGCACAGCCGGCGCGTGCCGTTGGTCGGCGTCATCTGCATGGACCTCTGTATGGCGGACGTCACCGATGTGCCCGGTGTGGAGGCGGGCGATGTCGCGGTGCTGCTGGGGCGCCAGGGCGATCAGGCGATCACGGTTGGTGAGATCGCCTGCCGCCTTGACACGATTGGTTACGAGGTGCTTTGCGGCCTAGCCAGTCGCGTTCCGCGCGTGTATATCCCGGCAGGGACGATGGCCCCGGATAGCTCGGTGGTGCCGCTCTCCGCTGATCCATTGCGGCGCGGTGTGGAGGCGCTGTAAGTGTTTACCCTGACCGATGTCGTGCGCTTCACCGGCGGTGTCCTTGCCCATGGACACGAGGCCGATGACCGGACCCTTGTCGGGGCCGCGACGGACAGCCGTTCGGTCCGGCCGGGCCAGCTCTTCGTCGCCTATCGGGGAGAGCGGCTCGACGGCCACGAGTTTGCGCCAGCGGCCTGTGCGGCCGGCGCGGGAGCTTTGCTGGTGGAGCGGCCTGTGCCGGCGGCCTGCGCCGACGTACCGCAAGTGCTGGTTGCCGATCCGCGTGGCGCCCTCGCTCGCCTGGCGAATCGGGTGCTGGCGCGGTCATGTGTCGAAACTGTCGTCGGCGTCACCGGTAGCGCCGGCAAGACGACGACACGGGAACTGCTGGCGACCGTCCTCGACGCCGGCTATCCCGAGGCTGTGTTGCGCCCGACCGCTTCTTACAACACGGACACCGGTCTCTCCATGACTATCCTCAACGGCTTGACCGAGCAGCACCGCTATGCAGTTCTGGAGATGGGCGCCCAACGAGTGGGGGAGATCACCGCCCTTTGCCGGCTGGCGCCGCCATCCATCGGCATCGTGACGAATGTCGGTGGCGCTCATCTGGAGTACTTTGGCTCGCTGGAAGGCGTTGCCACTGCCAAGGGCGAGCTGGTGGAAGCCTTGCCGGCCGGCGGCCTGGCAGTCCTGAACGGCGATGACCCTTTCGTGCGCGCCATGGTCTTCCGGTCGCGGGCGCCCGCCGTACACTACGGTACGGATGGTCACGCCGACTACAGCGGGCAGATTATTAGCCTGGCGGCGGACGGCATGGTGATCCGCTGGCGCGGACCCAATGGGCGGGGCGAAGCGCGCCTGCAAGCCATCGGCAAGCACAACCTCCTCAACGCGTTGGCAGTGATTGCCGTGGCGGAGCAGTGCGGCCTGCCGTTGGACACGATACAGCGCGGTTTGGAGCGGTTTGCTCCCGTCCATTCGCGCCTCCAGTTGTGCCCAGGTCCTTCCGGCAGTGTCATCATCGACGACAGCTACAATGCCAACCGCGTCTCGATGCTGGCGGGACTGGCGACTTTGCGGGAGCTTGGCGCTCCGGGCCGGCGACTGGCAATACTGGGCGATATGTATGAACTGGGAGCGTATGCAGAGGCTGAGCACCGCGCTGTTGGTGCGGCGGCAGCGGTGGCCGCCGACCGTCTGATTGCCTTCGGCACGATGGCGCGCTGGATTGCTGATGGCGCACGGGAGGCCGGCATGCCGAGCGAGCGGGTACAGCACATCGACGCGCCGGGCGATGCCGCCTTCCGTCCCGAACCGGCACCGCAGTCGGAGGTTGCGGAGAGCCGCCAAACGCTGGCGACTCGCTTGCGCCGCGAGTTGGCGCGTGGTGATGTCGTCCTGGTGAAGGCAGCGCGCGGCATGCGCCTCGATTACCTCGTCGAGTTGCTGGTGAACACACCGGGGGCAACCTGATGCCGGTATGAGTGCAGCGAAGACCAGGGTGGTCGTTCTCTTCGGCGGACGGTCGGCCGAGCACGAGGTCTCGATCGAATCGGCCCGTTCAGTCCTGGCCGCGCTTGATCCAGCGCATTACGAGGTGATCCCCGTGGCCATCACGTCTGAGGGACGCTGGCTTCGGGCGGAACCCTCCAGGCAGTTACTGGCCGCGGTACCGGCCCTCGGCGTCGCAGTTCCCGCTGCTGAGCAGCAGGGGACTTCCGACGTGGCGGCGACAACATTGGCGACCATCAGCAATCAGTTGCCCGATGCCACTGCCGGCCTGCGGGGGGCGGATGTGGTGATCCCGCTGGTCCACGGCACCTATGGCGAAGACGGGACCTTGCAAGGGGTGTTGGAGTTCGCCGGCGTGCCATATGTCGGGGCCGGTGTCGCCGCCTCCGCTGTCGGCATGGACAAGCACCTCATGCGTATGATCCTGCGTGCCGGCGGCTTGCCGGTGCTGGACTGGCTGCTGGTGGAGCGCCACGCCCGCCGCCGCGACCCCGCCATCATCGACCGCCAGGTGCGGGAGCGCATCGGTTTCCCTTGCTTCGTCAAGCCGTCGAACATGGGATCGAGCGTTGGCGTCCATAAGGTCCACTTGGCGGAGGAACTCGGCGCTGCACTCGACGACGCCGATCAGTACGATACGAGGGTATTGGTGGAACGGGCAGCGCCGTCGCCCCGCGAGATCGAGTGCAGTGTGCTCGGAAATCACGAGCCGATCGTGTCCGTGCCAGGTGAGGTTGCGCCGAAGCGGGAGTTTTACGACTATCGGGCGAAATACCTGGAAGACAGCTCGGAATTGCGCATCCCGGCGCCCTTGACGCCGGAGCAAACCGAACAAGCCCGAGCGCTCGCGTTGGCCGCCTTCCAAACGCTGGATTGCGCCGGCATGGCGCGGGTCGACATGTTCTTATCCGGCGAGACGTTCTGGCTCAACGAGATCAACACCATCCCTGGCTTCACGCGCATCAGCATGTATCCGAAGTTGTGGGAGGCCAGCGGACTGCCCTACAGTCAGTTGCTGGACCGTCTGATCGCTCTAGCCGTGGAGCGCCACCGTGAGCGTAGCGGCCTGATTACCCAGTATAACGGGCCGCCTGATCGGTAGACGGCACGAACGCGCCACAGGCGGCGAAGGGTAGCAATGATGGCGGCGGGCGAACAGCCCAGACCCATAGACAGGGCCGGCGGTGTTGACGACCGACGAACCCCACGAATTACGGACAACGAGCCGATTGACGCAGTAGCGCAGCCCATTACTCCTGGCTCCAAAGGTCACCCGTCCGTTCGCGCGGCCGTCACGCTGCGCCGCGTTGTACCCTCGCCAGTCACGTCGTGGCTTCCAGGCGGCATCGTAGAAAGGCATAGTATCTGGTTGATCTTCGCCGCCGGTCTACTGTTGCGGGTGCTCTTTTTGGAGACCGTGCCCACCAGTGTGACTAGCGACGAACTGAACTTCGGTGGAAACGCGCTGCAGGTCATGGCCGGCCAGGGGCCGGGCCTCCTCGGTCTGGACTGGGCGGCGGAGCCGGCACTGGGCCTGCACTTCGTCGTCGGCTCCTGGGCACTATTCGGCCAGACGTTGTTCGCCGAGCGCCTGGTGGCGGCTGTCCTCACCGCTGTGGCGCTCATTCCCTTCTATGCACTGTTGCGGCGGGTCGTGACCACGCCGAGTGCCCTCCTTGCCTCGCTGCTCTTTGTCTCCTCCCGTTGGCTGCTGCTTTTTTCCCGCACTGGCGGGAACAACGGGTACGGTGTGCTCTTCCTGTTGCTGGCTGCGTGGTCGCTGACGCTGGCGCTGGAACGCACCCAAACGCGCTACTGGCTCGGTCTCGGCGGTGCTTTGGCAATCTTGCTCTACGGGAGTGCTGCCGGACGCGCTCTCGTTTTGCCATTCACCTTCTACCTGGTCGCCCTCGGCATAAACCGCTGGCGGGCCGGGAACTGGGTAGCCTTGCGCCGAATCGCAACCGGCTTTGCTGCCGCCGTGCTGACCGTCGCCCTGCTGTTTCTGCCGGAGGCGCCCACGGTCGCGCACCACTGGCAGCTTTTCAACCCGCGCAGAGGCATGGACCAGGTATTCACCCAGTCGCCTGCTGCCGGCGAGACGCCATCGACATTGCTGGCCGGCAACCTGTGGACGGCAGCGCGTTCCTTTCTATTTATGGATCCGACGGTCGACAGTTCGCTGGCGCCCGGCGCCGCGCGCACCAGTGCGAACTTCGTTCGCCCCGGTGATGCCTGGCTGGATCCGATCACCGCCAGTCTCTACCTTGCCGGACTGGTGTTGGGACTACGGCGGCGGGCGATGGCGCTATGGTGGTGCCTTTTGCTGATCCCGCTGGCCCTCACGCAGGGGTTGGGTCCTGGCACGCCGGATGGTGCGAGTGCCCTAACGGCCGTCGCGCCGATGTTCGCCTTCGTGGCGCTGGCGATCGACGCGGCCGGACGCCTCTGGGCAACAGGCCGGCCGGCATTCTGGCGCGGCACGCTACTCCTGGCCCTGCTGGTTGGCGCTTACAACGTGTACACCTACGTCAGTTGGGTCGATTCCCCGGCCGGCGTGCTGGCTCGCCAGCCAGCAGTTGCCGTGAGCGGTTTCTACACCTGGCGCGATTTCCAGATTGCGCGGCTCAAGGCGAACGTGGGCATTCTGCCGCCCAGTCAGTACGACAAGTTGTCGCTGGAGGCGGTTGCCGCCCAGATAGCCGGCGTCGCCGGTTTTTCGCCACCAGCAGGGACGATCGGCACTGCTGCTGCCGGCGCGCCGTCCGGGCCGCCCGTGAATGGGCCACCGCAGGCGAATATGGCGCGGCAGATCGCCGTTATCGGCACGCCGGGCGCCGCGGTTGGCGACATCAACCAGCCCCGTGATGTTGCCATGGACCGTCTCGGTAACCTCTATGTCGCCGACTCCGGCCGCGGTCGCGTCGTCGTGTATGCCCCGGACGGCCATGTGCTCCGGGAGTGGGCGCCGATCGCCGGAGGCCAGCCCTTCACACCGTGGGCAATTGTGGCCGTGCCCGATAACTCCGTTTTCGTGCTCGACAGCGGCAGTGGCCGGGTCGGCCATTTCGACAGCCAGGGACAGTTCCTGGGACTCGTCGCCTTGCCGAACCCGAGTGCCGGCTCACGCGGCCTGAGCCTGGGGCTGGATGGCGAGTTGTACCTCGCGCAGACTCCTGCGAACCAGGTCATCAGACTCACCAGTGGCGGAGCCGTACTGCCGCCGCTGGGCAACGCGGCGTCAGGCAAGGTATTCGATCAGCCAACATCGGCGATCGCTACCAGCAACGGCGTCGTCTTCGTCTATCAGCCCGACAGCGGACACTTGCTGCTGATTACTGCCGATGGGCGGCTGCTCTTCACGCTGCAGGCGCCGCACGTGGCGACGTTCGATGCCGGCCGTCTGGCGGTGTTGCCGGATGGGCGGGTGTTGCTCGCTGATGTCCCCGGCCAGCGCATCCTCGTCTATGCATCCGATGGTCGCCTTCTCGGCTCCTTCCCCGTCGCCGGCATTCCCCAGGGAATCGCGGTGGGCCCGGCGGGCAGCGTTGCCGTCACCGACGAGCAGAGTAAGCTGGTGCGCGTGTATGCGTTAGGCGGGTGAGCCCGGCTCCCCTACCGCGCCAGGTCCTTGATGGCCTGCACCAGTTGCGCGTCGTCGCTTTGCAGCAACTGCTCGCCGGTCTGGCCGTCTTCGGCACTGGGGTACACGGGGGTGACGTTGCCGGGCAGCGCCACCGGCTGCGTTGGCGTGATGCCGTGATGCCAGATGATCTGGCCGTTGGGCGTCAGCCATTCCTCCGTGCCCAGCAGCACTTCGGAGCCGTCGCTCAGCGAGTAGTTGTTGAGCACAGTCCCGGTGCCGAAGGTCGTCGCGCCGACGAGCTGGCCGCGCTGGTGATCCTCGATGGCGCCGGCCGTAATCTCGGCGGCGCTGGCGGTGCCCTGGTTGATGAGCACGACCAACGGCGTCGTCGTGGCCAGTCCGCCCGACTTGACGGGGTCCGGCTGTTTCACGCCGTTGCGACCCTGCTCCAGAAGGACGTTGCCGCTGCTCAGAAACTCGCTGGAGGTAGCGACTGCCTGGTCAAGCAGGCCGCCAGGGTTGTCGCGCAGGTCTAGGATGATGCCCGCTGCGTGCTCCTGGCTGGCCGTCTGGAGCGCCGTGCGCAACTGAGAGTCGGCGTTGGCGCTGAACTGGGCGATGTGAATGTGCATCAGCGGTTTGCCGTTGACCGTGAAGCTGTGCGTTTCCACCGCCGGCTGGACAATTGCGGCGCGTTGCACTGTCACCTTGATGGTGGACTGGTTGCCTGGTCGCAAGATGAGCAGTTGTACGCTGGTGCCGGCCGCGCCGCGGATGTTGGCGGCAAGGTCGGTCGGGTTCATCTGTGCAGTGTCCTTATTGTCCACCGCTAGAATCACGTCGCCGGCTCGCAGGCCGGCTCGTAACGCCGGTGAGTTTGGTATTGGCGCCACGACGACAGGGCGGCCGTTCTTGAAGTTCACCTGGACGCCGATGCCGACAAAGTGGCCGGAGAGGTCGGTGTTTTCTTGCTTGACATCGGCGGGCGTCAGGAAGCGCGTATGGTCGGTGTCGCCCAGCGCGTTCAGCATGCCGGTGATCGCACCATAGATCATCTGTTTCGGCCGCAGGGCCGTCGTGTCGACGTAGTGCGCTTCGGCCAGGTTCCAGGCCTGCCAGAGCAGCGGCGCATCGGCGTGTGCGGTGATTGGCTCGCTGCGCCCGTTGGCGCCGGCCAGGATCCAGCCGGTCGCTCCCCCAGCGGCATACAAAGCAAGGCCCGCAAGGACCATGGCGGCGACGCGCCACCAACGAACCAGCACGACCCGTAGAGAGCCGCCCGGCTGTTCGCCTTCGATCATGCCTGTTCCCCGTCCCGATGTGCCTGCCAAAGCGCCGTAGCTTAAAGCTAACTGAACCGTCCACGGCGTCCGCAAGCATACAGCAATGAGTGCTCAGATGGCACATTGGCGCTGACCTGGCGAGAGGGTGTAGAGCAAAAAGCATGCTGATAGGTTCGGCAGCGGCGGCTATGTTTACCAGGCAGCGGTGACGTTCCCACTCGCACTGCCCGCCGCCGGCCCTTCGCTACACTGCACAGCGGGACAGTCTGGAGGACACATGGCGGATCTGGAAGCGCTCAAGCTGGCGCTGCCGATTGAGAGCGTCGTCGGCGAGTACGTGCAGTTGCGCAAGGCCGGCGCGACTCTGAAGGGGCTGTGCCCGTTCCATACCGAAAAGTCCCCCTCCTTCAGCGTCAGCCCGCAACGCGGCAACTTCCGGTGCTTTGGTTGCGGCAAGAGTGGCGATGTCGTCACGTTCTTGATGGAGATCGAGAAGCTCGACTTCAAAGAGGCGTTGCGCCGCCTGGGCCGCAAGGCGGGCATCGAAGTCGACGTAGATCGCCCGCAGGCCGTGGACCCGGAAACGGAGGAGACGGCGACGATCAACGAGGCGGCCAGCCTCTATTTTCAAGGCGCGCTGGCCTCGGCTGCCGGCGAGAAGGTGCGCGCCTACCTACAAGGGCGCGGCATCAGCCAGAGCACTATCGAGCGATTTGGGCTGGGCTGGGCGCCTGCCGGCTGGGATAACCTGCTGCGATTCCTGGGGCAACGTGGCTATGCCCCGGATGCGCTGGAGCGGGCCGGGCTGGTGACGCGCAACGCCGAGAGCGGGGGCGTCTACGACCGCTTCCGCGACCGGCTGATCTTCCCGATTCGCGACGCCAAGGGCCGCCTGACCGGCTTCGGCGGCCGCGAGCTGGACGGCGCACAGCCCAAGTACCTCAATTCGCCGGAGACGAAGCTCTTCCATAAGGGTAGCGTCCTCTATCTCTTAGACGCTGCCCTGGATACCGCGCGCAAGGCCGGCGTGATCGTTGTCGTCGAGGGGTATTTGGACGCCTTGACAGCCCATCAGGCGGGTTTCGGCAACGTGGTCGCCAGTCTCGGCACCGCGCTCACCGAGCGGCAGTTGGCCATGCTCTATCGAACAGCGCGCAAGGTGGTCATGGCGCTCGATGCGGACACCGCTGGCCAGAAGGCCGTGCAACAGACGATCCACCTGGCCTACCAGGTCTTCGAGCGGCAGCAGACGCCCCAACTGTCCGGCAGTGTTGCCAGCGAGCGCACGCCGGGCCGCTATCAGGTACACGTCGATATGACCCTGCACGTAGCCGCCCTGCCGTTGGGCGTCGATCCCGACGAGGTGATCCTGGCCGATCCCCAGCGCTGGCGCGGTCTGGTAGACCAGGCGCTGCCCATCGTGGAATTTTTCTTCAATCTGGTCGCCAACGAGCAGGGCGGACCTTCCGAGCGCCGCCAGCGCGCGAACCAGGAGCTCCTGCCCGTCATCGCGGAGATCGCCGATCCGTTGGAGCGCGGCCATTATGTCGACCGATTGGCGACGCTGCTGGAGGTGCCGGAGTCCGTCATCGTCTCGGCAGTGGAGCAACTGCGCCGCCGTCCGCTGGCGCCCGCTACCGGCAGTCGACCGGCCAACGGACGCTGGACTCCAGGCGACAACGCGCGCGGCGCAGGGACATGGGTACGGCCTACAGACGCAGGCGCCAACTCAGGCCGCGCCGAGGGAAACGGCCCACCACTACAAGCCGACGGAGTTGGCCCCGACGATGGCGGCGCCCCCGATAGCACAGAGCCGCCCCACCCGAACGAGACTGCTGCGCCGACTGGACGCCGCAGCGAAGCGGCCTTCGAGGCGACGGGGGAGCGCAGCCGCCAGCGCTACTTGCTCTCGATGCTGTTGCGCTACCCGCGCATGATCGCGCCGTACACGGATGTCCTGATGCCACTGCGTCCCGACGACGAGCGCATGGGAGCCGTTTGGGACCATGTGCTCGGTCATCCCGAGGCGCGCACGTTTGAAGACTTCAGTGCCGGCCTGGAAGACAGTGACCTGGTCACACTCCCGTATCTGGAAGCGATCCTACGCGATACCAGTGCCTATCAGACCCTGGAGGAGGCGCGTTTACGCGTAGCGCTGGAAGACGCCACAACCCTGCTGCGCGCCGAACGTCTGCGCCTGGAGATCGGACGCTTCCAACGTGAGTTGCGTGACACCGAAGGCGAAGACCGCGCACGCCTGCTCGAGCGCCTGGTCGCCTTGACCCGCGAAAAGGTCGCCATAGACTACAACCGCGAGAAGCCGGCGGAATCGGTGGCGCGGGGTTAGGCATCCGGCACGGCTTGGGCTGGGGGAGGCCCCCACTCTGCCTTCGGCATCTCGCCCCCACGCCTGGGGGCGAGCGAGCATCAAGGCGTTGCGGCGCTGGGATCATCCAGAGAGGACCCTACTCTGCTTTACGGGAGCCGTGTTGGCGGCGTGAGCATGTTGGCGAGAGGCAGGATAGGGCGGCCAAGGATCTCCATCGCCTGGCACGGCCGCGCTCCGGCCGTGCGTGCCGGGGAGGTTCGCCAGCCCGGTCATGCATCGTGGGGTGGACCTTCAAACGGCTACAATGGGGGCGTATCAGCAGCGAACATGTAGCGAGTGAGACACCGTGATTCCGAACCACATTCGACGCGACCTCTCGATTCAGACGCCGTCGCGGATCGTCTTCGTCGTCTTGGACGGCCTGGGCGGGCTGCCTAGCGGGCTCGATGGCAAGACGGAACTGGAGCGGGCACGCACGCCCAACCTTGATGCGTTGGCAGCCGTTTCGGCTACCGGGCTGAGCACGCCGCTCGTGGCCGGTCTGACGCCTGGTAGCGGGCCGGCGCACCTTGCTCTGTTTGGGTACGATGCTCTGGAACACAATATCGGGCGCGGCGCGCTCTCGGCGCTCGGCGTTGGCTTTGATCTGGGGCCGCAGGACCTTGCCGCCCGAATGAACTTCTGCACGGTCGACGCCGAAGGGAAGATCACCGACCGGCGGGCGGGTCGCATCGCTACGGAATTGAATGAGCGGCTCTGCCGTCGGCTGCGCGAGGAGGTGCAGTTGCCGGGGGTGGTCGTCCACATTCTGACCGAGGAGCAGTACCGTGCCGTCGTTGTGTTCCAGGGGCCCGGACTGGACGACCGCCTGAGCGACTCGGACCCCCAGCACACCGGCGTGCCCCCGCAAGCCGTCGAAGCCCTGGCGCCGGAGGCGGCGCGTAGCGCCGACCTCGCCAACCAGTTCGTGGCGGAAGCGCAGCGCGTAATAGCCAACAAACACCCGGCGAACATGGTGCTGCTGCGCGGCTTCGCTTCGCATCCCTCGCTGCCCAGCTTTTCCGACCTCTACAAGCTCACTCCCGGTGCCATTGCCTCCTATCCAATGTACAAAGGGCTGGCGCGCATCGTGGGAATGCAGGTGCTAGGCTCGCCGCACAGTATCGCCGAGGAAGTGGCGGTGCTGCGGGAGCACTGGACCGAGCACGACTTCTTCTACCTGCACGTCAAGCCGACCGACAGCGCTGGTGAAGACGGCGACCCGGCACGGAAGGCGGCGGTGATCGAGGAGTTCGATGCGCTCCTGCCGCAGGTGTTGGACCTCAAGCCCGACGTGCTGGTGATTACCGGCGACCACTCGACCCCCAGCGTGCTGAAGAGTCATAGCTGGCATCCGCTGCCCTTGCTCCTGCACTCGCCGTATGTCATCCCGGAAGGGCGACCGGGCTTTTCCGAACGGGCGGCGGCCAGCGGGTCACTCGGCCACATCAACCATGCCGATGTGCTGGACATCGCCATGGCGCACGCCCTGAAATATGACAAGTTTGGCGCCTGACCGCTATGACGGAAGAGAGCCAATCGCCCGCGCAGGTCTCTGCTGGACCGCGGTTCATTGTCGTGGCTGGCGGCATCAATCTGGACATGGTGGTGCGCACGGCGCGCCTACCGGCTCGAGGCGAGACGATCCACGGTCGGGAGTTGGTGCAAGTGCCCGGCGGTAAGGGCGCCAACCAGGCGGCGGCCGTGGCGCGGCTGGGCGGCGCGGCGCGGCTCCTGGCCGTGGTCGGTGATGATGCCGCCGGCACACTGCTGTTGGACAGTGTGCGCGCCGACGGTGTGGACGCGCGCTGGGTGCGAACGGCGCCGGGTGAACCGTCCGGCGTGGCGCTGATTGCCGTGGCCGACGACGGTGGGAACACCATCATCGTCGCCCCCGGCGCGAACGCGCGTGCCGACGCCGCCACGATCGCCGAGGCAAGCGCCGCGTTCAGCGATGCCGCGGTCGTGATGGGCCAGCTTGAATGGCCGTTTGCAGCGGTGGAGGCATTGTTGGCGCAGGCACCGACAGGGGCGATCCGACTGCTCAACGCCGCGCCAGCCGAACGGCGGGCCTTAGCCCTGCTGCCACTGGTGGACTGGCTCATCGTCAACGAGTCGGAGGCGAGCCTGCTCGCCGGGGCCGAAGTGTGCGATCAGGAATCGGTGGTCCAGGCTGCCGAGCAGTTGCGCCAACTCCGCGTTGGTGGCGCCATCGTAACGCTCGGCGGCCGCGGCGCCGTGTTGGTTGGCCCAACCGGCGCCTGGTTTCAACCGGCGCCGCAGGTCAGCGTCGTTGACACGACTGCGGCCGGTGATGCCTTTGCGGGAGCGTTTGCCGTTGCCCTGGCTGAGGGAGCGCCCCTGCAGGCTGCCCTGCGCTTCGCCGTGGCCGCCGGCAGCCTCGCCTGTACCGTCCTGGGAGCCAGGCCGTCACTTCCGAGGCGAGACGCCGTTGACCGATTTCTGAGCGAGGTTCCGACAGTACAGCGTTTGGCCGAGAGTAAATTGATCCATGGCGAACCAGGAGGATAGGTCGCTGCTCACCAGGGCATGGCGTGGTCGTCGACGGCTGTCGTCACTCCTTGAGGTTGCTGTGACAGATATCCACCCGGTTCCCGGCAGTGATCCCGCCCGTCGCACCGTCCTTCGATCGCCCGGCTTCCGGCTGGCCGTCGGCGTGATTATCAGCGTCGCCTGCCTGGTCTTGCTCTTCCGGGACGTGCAGCCCCGTAGTCTCCTGGCAGTGCTGGCGAGCGTGGACAGACGCTGGGTCGCCGCGGCGGTGCTGGCCGTCGTTCCAGCCTTCGTCGCCACGACGCTGCGTTGGCGTCTGCTCCTGCTGCCGTCCGGCGTGGTGCCGGTGTGGCGAGCCGGACGATTGCTAGCGGTCGCGTACTTGTTGAACCTGGTGTTCCCCGCCCGTCCCGGGGATATCCTGCGCTGTTATCTCGTCGGTCGCCCCACTGGACCCGCGTTTGGGACCGCCCTGACGACCGTCGTCGTAGAGAAGGCGCTGGATGGCGCCGCCGTGGTCCTTATGCTCCTGATCTTGTTTGGCCAGGTAGCGCCCTTGCCCTGGCTGCGCCACGGTGTGGACGCAGCGGGCCTCGTGTTCGCCATGTTGTTGCTGGCCGCAGCGGCGGTTGCCGCCGCCGGCGATCAGTCTGGTCGCCTGGCCGCGAGGATCTTCCGCCGCCATCCCGTGCTCGCGAGTCGCGCAGGCGTCGTCAGCGACCGGATTCGCGCCGGCACGCGCGCCTTCGCCCGTCCCGGCGCGCTTATCGGCATTCTGTCGCTCACGGCCCTGGTCTGGCTGGCGACCCTGGCCACGGCCTTCAGCCTGGCAGCCGCCTTTGGCCTGGAGGTCCCGCCAGCGGTACCGGCACTGGCGCTGGGGGCTGCGACGTTGGGACTGGTTGTTCCCGCCGCCCCCGGCGGCATCGGCGCTTATCAGGTACTGGTCCTGGCTGTCTTGACGCCTGCCGGTGTTCCCGCCGCCACGGCGCTCGGCTTCGGTCTCGCGTTGCAGTTCTGCCAGATCTTGCCGCTGGCTGCGTTGGGAGTGGTGGCGCTGCCGTTTGTGCGGAGGGAGGTGTGAGGAAGGGGGAGTGGCTGGGGGCGACCCCACCCGCGCGCTTCGCTTGCCGGCCCTCCCCCTGACGGGAGAGGGCCTCGTCGAAATCGAAATGCCGGTTGCGCGGGGGCAACACGGAGAATGTTGGCCGTGCGGTGGGCAGAGTTGGTCCGGCCGAGACGTTCTTGATGTGCTGCGATACGATGGGCGTAGCGTTCAAGAATGAAGTAAGGAATGATGACAGGCAGCCCGTCCCGTAGTCGGTCTTGCCAACCGTGGCGCCGGCTGTCACCGCCATACCCCTGGCAACGAGGCCCTCTCCCGTCAGGGGGAGGGCCGGCAAGCGAAGCGCGCGGGTGGGGTCGTTCCGAATACACCACTCACACGTACGCCAGGCTCGCCGTCTCTCCATCCTCCTCAGTAGTCGCTCCGATAACTTTGCGCTGCGCTGCCAGCAGCTTGGCGACGCGGGTCGCCAGTAGCGCGTGCTCGGGTAGTGCCAGGTCCGGGTCCCGCGCCAACGTGACCTCGGCCGCTTGTCGTGCCTGGCCTGGATCGGCATAGGCCACCCACCGCAAGAGTCCTTCGTCACCACTCTGTTCCGAGCCGAAGAACGTGCCGGTCCGTCGCTTCACGAGGTCGGCTTCGGCCAGGGCGAAGCCGTCGCTGTTACTCTCCACGAGCCGCAGGCGTTGCTCACCGTCCTCAGCGACCGCTTCCGATGCCAAGAGTACGCAATACGACTGGTGCTCGCCACGACCAACCCGGCCGCGCAACTGATGCAGTTGGGCCAGGCCGAAGCGCTCCGCCCCTTCAATCAGCATGACAGTGGCATTCGGCACATCCACGCCGACCTCAATAACGGTCGTCGCGACCAGAATCTGTATCTGGCCGTCACGGAAACGGCGCATCGTGTCGTCCTTATCAGCAGCTTTCATTCGACCGTGCAGGAGGCCCAGGGACAGCCCCGGGAACACCTCCTCACGTAGTTGCCGATATTCAGTGGTTACCGCTTTTACCGAAAGCAATTCGTTCTCGTCTACCAGTGGACAAATGACAAACGCCTGCCGACCTTTCCCTACCTGTGTACGAACGAACTCGTACACGGCTTTGCGCTTTTCTGGTACTGCATAGCGTGTAATGATCGACTGGCGCCCCACCGGCTTTACGTCAATCACCGACAGGTCAAGGTCCCCGAACTTCTGAAGGGCCAGCGTCCGCGGGATCGGTGTTGCGGTCATCGCCAGCAGGTGCGGCCGTTGACCCTTGCGCCAGAGTGTATCCCGTTGATAAACGCCAAAGCGGTGTTGCTCGTCGATTACCACCAGGGCCAGCCGTGCGAACTCGCCGCGCTCGCTGAACAGAGCGTGAGTACCCACGACGACCGCTGCCTGTCCGCTGCCCACGTGTTTCCAGGCTTCGGAACGCGCTCGTGCGGTAAGGCTGCCGGTGATCAGCACCGGCTTCAGCATCGGTATCATCTCCGCGAACAGGGCTGCCAGCGTGCGCACGTGCTGTTCGGCCAGGACCTCCGTGGGAGCGACAATGGCGGCTTGGCAGCCGTTCTCCACCGCTGCCAGCGCTGCCAGCGCGGCTACTACAGTCTTGCCGGAGCCGACATCGCCCTGGAGGAGACGACCCATTGGCACGTCCCGACCAATATCCGCCAGCACTTCTCCGAGCGCCTGCTGCTGCGCCGCGGTAAGGGTGAACGGCAGCCGTGCGACGAACTCGGCAAGGCGGGCGGCAGGTAGCGGCAAGGGAATGGCACGCATGCGTTGCCACTCTTGCTTTTGTTTCAGTAGACCGAGCTGCAGGAGGAAAAGGTCATCGAACGCGATGCGGCGGCGGGCGATTTGCAACTCTTTGTCGTCGTCCGGGAAATGGATCTGCTGGATGGCGGCATGTAATGGGGCAAGGTTCCAACGCTGGAGGAACGGCGCCGATAAGTGATCCTCGATCCTGTATGCTAGATTGTCCACCGCCAATTTGGTCTGACCCCTTAGCCACTTACCCGGCAGTTCACCGCTCAGCTTATATACTGGTATTAGGCGACCAGTGTGTACTGCCTCCTTGTCCGTAACGTCCTCATAGTCGGCATGCGAAAACTGCAATTGACCCATAAAGGCACGCACTTTGCCGCTGACGTAGAGGCGACGACCGGGCATTAGTTCACGAGCGCGCCAGGTCGGCCCGAACCAAGTGCCACGAATCGTACCAGTGGTGTCGTGAAAGGTAGCTTCAACGCGCCCGACTCGTCCGCGAACCGGGTGTACCACATTACATTTCATTACAGAAGCCTCAATAGTGGCTTCCTCGTCCGCGCGAAGCTGTGCGATTGGCAGCAGCTTGCTGTAATCTAAATGCCGACGGGGGTACTTGTACAGCATATCTCCTACCGTTCGGATATGCAGCTTACTGAGCGGCGCGGCAAACTTGCCTTTGAACGTCGCAATCTGCTCGATAGGCGTATCAAAGCACCAGTTCTTTGGCTGCACTCCTTTCGGCGTGGTCGCTCGGCTATTGGGCGCCCTGGGCGTTGACTTGCCCTTAGGTCTGGCGGCGGTACCGCTGCGCTTGAACGTTTTCGGCGAATCGGGACCGTGCACCGGTCGCTCCGCGGGGGCCAGTGCCCTGGCAGGCGGTTCAGACGTTATTGGCTGCGTAGGCGCCGATTGCATTTGTCCGTTGGGAGTCGACCTTGAAAGGTGAAGCTCCGCTGGGGGCAACACGCCGCTCTGCCGTCCACGAGCCAGCGCAGCCGAAGATGCGCTCGGCACCGCTTCCGGCGGCGGGCCGGATGCGCCGGGCAGCATGACCTGGCGCGGCGTCTCGCCTGCCATGTGGGAGCGCAGGCGCGCCAGCAGGCGCATCGCAGTACCGATGCGCTCCAGGCGCATGCTAGTTCCCAGGTGGTCGTCGTCACCTGAGAAGGTCGTGGCAATCTCCTCGGCCTCGGACGCGAACTCCGGCAAGGCCAAGCGAAACCGCTCCGCCCAACGGCGCAGCCCTGCGGAAAACTCCGGCCCTGTCATCCCACCGTCGCGCTGCCGCCGCATCTGGCTCTCCAGATTGCGGATCAGCAGGTCGGCCTCCGCCAGACCCGGTCGCGCCTGCGGCTGCGTGTCCCGGGCCGTCGCAGCGGCGCGGCTCAAACGGTTCATCTTCCGCGAACGCTCCTACCGATCTTGGCAACTGTGAGACATCTTAACCCGGTGGCGGCCCTGAAGGGGTTGCTCCGAGTACTTCGTCGATGGTATCGCCTGCGACAGCAGGGCACACTGTGCTGCCCGTTCACGAACCGAACGGCGCGGCCTCTCTGCCTGGATGCGCTTGGCCGGTTGAGCGCGGAGGCAGGCCCCCT
>DHIZ01000277.1:6068-8329 GCA_002404055.1 Chloroflexi bacterium UBA4733 | reverse complement strand
GGAGGCAGGCCCCCTCCGGCTCGCACCGCTCGCCAGGTTCCCCCGTGCGCGGGGGCGCCGATCCTGCACGTCAGGGGACGGTTGCGAACCCCTGCCCTGCCTCCGCGCCTGATTCACGCCTTATTTCTTCCTCGGCCCTGGTCTCCCTAATACGTCGCCCGTCCCCCGCTGATATCGAACACCGCCCCGGTCGAAAAAGAGCACTCGTCGGAGCAGAGCCAGGCCACTAGCGCCGCGACCTCTTGTGGGCGGCCGGTGCGGCCCATCGGGATGCGCGACACCATGTACTTGACGTGCTCCGGCGTGACCTGGCTCAGGATGTCGGTCTCGATTACGGCCGGCGTGACAGCATTGACCAGGATGCCCTGCGTCGCCAGTTCCTTCGCCAGCGCCTTGGTCAGGCCGATCACGCCGGCCTTGGCGGCGGAGTAGGGGATGGCGTTGGGGTTGCCTTCTTTGCCGGCGATCGAGGCGATGTTCACGATGCGCCCCCAGCCCTGGCGCTGCATGTGGGGCACGACCGCTCGGCAACAGTAGAAGACACCGCTCAGGTCGATGTCCAGCACCGAGCGCCAGTCGTCGTCCGTCAGATCGGGTAATGGCCGGGAGCGGCCGGCAATGCCGGCATTGTTGACGAGCATGTCGATGCTGCCCCAGCGGTCGACCGTTGCACTTACGGCCGCCTGGACGCTTGGCGGGCTGGTGACGTCCATAACTATCGCCATCGTCCGGTCGCCTGCTTCGTCCAACAGTCCGACCTGGCGCTCCGCTTCCGCGCCGTCACGATCGGCGAAGACGACGCGGGCGCCATCCTGCAGCAGCCGGGTCGCTACTGCCAGACCGATGCCGCGGGCAGCACCCGTGACGATGGCGACCCGGCCAGCGATGTTTTCACGATCATCTTGCATGGTTCGTTGCTCTCCTTCTTTCCCGCAGTTTCGCAGTTCGCACGCTACCGGGCGTTCTGCACTGTATTATGACGAAGGCGCACGAATATGGAGGGGCCGCATGCAGATCACCTTTGAGATACCGGACTCAATCTTGCATAGCCTGTTGGATGACGTACCGATCCCAGACATGGCGACCGTGCAATACCGCATGAAGACGCCGGCTCCGATCAGCGATATGCGGGCCGCGGTGGCGGAGCAGGTTCGGCAATCGCGGGTGGCTGCGCTGATCAAGCCGGGGCAGCGCATCGCTATCGGCGTGGGCAGCCGCGGCCTTGGTCGCCTGCCGGAGATCGTGTCGGCATTGGTCGCTGAGCTACGTGAACTCGGCGCGCAGCCGTTTATCTTCCCGGCGATGGGCAGCCACGGTGGCGCGACAGCCGCCGGTCAGCGCGATGTGCTCACCCACCTCGGCGTGACTGAGGCGCGGGTCGGCGCGCCGGTGATCTCCGACATGGCAACCGACGAGGTTGGCCGCACCGCCGACGCCATCTCCGTCCGGTTGGACCGCCAGGCGCTCGCCGCCGACGGCATCGTCTTTGTGGGTCGGGTCAAGCCGCACACCGCCTTCCGCGGCCCTTACGAGAGTGGCCTTGCCAAGATGATCGCCATTGGCCTGGGGAAGCAGGCCGGCGCCGCCGCCTGCCACGCCGCCGGCTTCGGTGATATGGCGCGTCGCGTGCCTGCCCTGGCTGCCGTGGCCATCGCCAAGGCCCCCATTTGCTTTGGGTTAGCCGTGCTGGAAAATGCGCACGACCTGCCTTACAAGCTGGTCGCTGTGCCCGCCGATCGAATCCTGGCCGAGGAACCGGAGTTGCTTACAGAGGCAAAGGCCGCCATGCCGAACATCCCCTTTGACCAGTTGGACGTGCTGGTCATCGACGAGATCGGCAAGAATATCAGTGGCGATGGCGCAGACCCCAATATCACCGGCCGCTACCCCACGCCGTTCGCCGATGGCGGCCCCGAGGTCGTCAAGCAAGTCATCCTCGACCTCACCGACGAAACCGACGGCAATGCCAACGGGCTCGGTACGGGCGACTTCACGACGCTGCGGGCAGCACGGAAGATGGTGATGGGCCAAACGTACCCCAACGGCCTGACGTCCACCGTTGTTGGGACCGTCAAACTACCGATGGTCTTGCCGTCTGACCGCCTGGCCTTCGCCGCCGCGCTGCTGACATGCAACGCGGTCGGGCGAGCGCCGCGCCTCTTACGCATCACGAACACCTTACGCCTCAACGAGTTTCAGGTGTCTGCCTCGCTGCTGGACGACGTGGCGGCCAACCTGTCTCTTATACACATCTGACGCTG
>DHIZ01000277.1:5496-5886 GCA_002404055.1 Chloroflexi bacterium UBA4733 | reverse complement strand
GGTGCGTTAACAGGGCCGCGTGCCCGGCGACTTCAGTCGCCGGGCACGCGTGCGGCGGCCGCTGCAGTCGCGGCCCGTTGATCCCGCTTGAGACGCAGCCATTGCTCTTTGCTGCGGATGTCCACCTCGGTGTCGGGCGTATCCAGGCGGGACACCACGATGCGCCGATCTGTCGGCGCCAGCGTGTTCATTTGATACACCTTGGACAACCAGGAGGTACGTCGGATGTCCGCACCGATGGCGTCGCGCAGCCGCTTGCCGATTTCTAAGGCCATGGATGTTTATTCCTCTTTTCGTGTCTGTAACCGCACACTCACCTGTTTCAGCAATGTTCACCATACCTCCCAATGCGTCCGAACGTCCAATGGTGCGGAGGAGACCCCTTCCGGC
>DHIZ01000277.1:0-5385 GCA_002404055.1 Chloroflexi bacterium UBA4733 | reverse complement strand
ACCCCTTCCGGCTCGCACTACTCGCCAGGTTTCCCCCTGACGGGAGAAACCTGTGGCGCAGATCAAGGGACGGCTGCCGACACCAAGCATCGTCGTGTCCGCTTGTGCTGGATAGGCTCTCCGCTGACGGCCTTGGTCCGGGTAGCGGACCAAGGGCAGCCGCGCGGTCGACAATAGTGGTGGGGGCGCTCACGGCGATGGCGCTCGACTTCCAGGCGGAGCCGCCGCAGAACCGGACGCTGAACGACGGTCAGCCTGCCGCGCAGCACTCCGCCAGGACCACGCTCCCATCCGACCGTACAGTCCCGAAGGCGACCGTCGCCTGCATTGCGGTCAAGGTTTCTCCCGTCAGGGGGAAACCTGGCGAGTGGTGCGAGCCGGAAGGGGTCTCCTCGTAGCGAAGGCGCGCAAGACTGGCGTGGGATATAGTGGCATCGGTCCTGCGGTACCTTTAGTGCTATCGCACTGAGCGTGTAGGGAGATTCCAGGTGCATCGGCGTAATATCAAGCAGTCATTCGCTGGCGAAGGCGACCCGGATCAGGAGGGCCTGGAGGTCGAAGGCGAAGGCCATGAGGACATTGAGTATCGCGTGCAATCAGGCCATATCGCCTTTGTTGTCCCGTCGGGCACGCCGGAGGAGGCGGTCTTTGACAAGCACATGTTCGCCCACGCCGAACTGTTGCTGGAAGATGGCTCTCGCGTGACCATTGGCCTGCACGCGGACACGGTCGGCGGACGCATCAGCATCGTCGGGCGTGGTGTCATGCAGGAAGCGGAGCCGGGACTCTCGGAAGCAAGCGCGGTGACACAGGGTGACGCCTGATAGTACCAGGGCACGTCACCTGGCATCGAATGCGACCAAACAGCTGTCATGCTGACGGTCTTCGGCGCGCTGGCCGTCACCGTGATGATGACATGCTACGCCTTGGAGGCCCGCTCCTCGTGGTTCAGTCTGGTCTTTGCCGGGGCATGCGCGGCGTCATCCACCTATGGCTGGCTTGCAGGGACCTGGCCCTTTGGCGTGGTGGAAGCGCTCTGGTCTGTGATTGCCTTCCAACGCTGGCGGCGCCAACGCCGGCACGCGCCGTGAGGCGACTATTGCCATCGATTCTGGGGCAACCGTCGCCTCACGTCAGGCAGGCGGCTAGACGCGGCTACCCCGACGGCCGGTGACGAAGTTGTAGACAACGACGATGATCGCGATGATTAGCAGGATGTGAGCGATGCCGAGGCCCGCGAAAAAGAAGCCAATGAGCCAGAGTAAGATGAGTACGGCCGCGACTGTCCACAGGATGTTCGTCATGGGGGCCACTCCCTTGCCTAAGCGTATGCCGATCGAGCAATTTCGATCTGCGGAATGGTAGCACGCTTTACGATCACGCCACGATAATAGGCAGTCGAACAGTCACGGCAGTACCATGCCCCTCCTGGCTTTCGATGGATATCGTTCCGCCGTGTTGCTCAATAATCTGGCGCGATCCGTGTAAGCCGATCCCCGTGCCCGGAATGCGGCCGATCACGTTGCCGCCCCGGTGAAATCGTTCAAAGATGTGGGGCAGGTCGATTGCCGGGATGCCGATTCCCTGGTCGGACACCGTCAGGGCCGCCCAGGCTTCTCCTGCCACCTCCTGGCACGCTACAGTGACTTCGACGCTGCCTCCGGCGCGGTTGAACTTGACAGCGTTCGATAGCAGATTGCCGATGACACGCTCCAGGCGAGCCGCATCCCAAAACCCCGTCAGTGCAGGTGACTCTATAGTCATATGCAGGGCCTGATCGGTGAAGGAATCGAGTAGGGCCTCCACACTCCGTTGGGTGAGCGCCACCAGGTCGGTTGCCTGGCGCTGCAGTTCGATCACCTGGCCAAAGCGCAGGCGCGCCAGGTCCAGAACCTCCGTGACGAGCAAATTCATCCGGTTGGCGGTACTTTCAATACGCGCCAAATGTTCGAGCAGTTCGGCTTCATCCGGCGTGTGCCCTCGCTTAATGCGCGATCTCAACAGTTGCGCCGTGCCCTTGATGACCGTGAGCGGCGACCCCATGTCGTGGGCAACCGCGGCGAAAAAATCCTCCCGCTGCTGTTCCAGGAGATGCCGCGCCGTCTCATCACTGAAGACCACTACCGTTCCGGTGACTTCACCGCTGATAAGGATCGGCGCTGACGAGTAGGCGACGGCAAGCTCGGTTCCGTCCTTGCGTCGGAACGTGTCGTCACTATTTCGATAGGACATGCCCGTGTGCGCCGCCTCTAAGAGCGGGCAGCGTTCGGGTAGCACGTCTACGCCAGCCGCGCAATTCTGATGTAACAAGGCATGCGCATCCGCCTCCACTACTTCGGCCTGGGTCCAGCCGAGTAAATGCTCTGCCGCCGGATTGACAAAGGTGATGCGTCCGGCGGTGTCGAGGGCGTAGACGCCTTCGCCAAGGCTGCCATTTACGGCAGCAGTGAACGCCAGTTGCTGGCGCAACTCGTCCGCCAGGTCCTGCTCGTGTAAGCCGGCGATGAGTAACCGCTCAATGACGGGCTGTATCTCCGCCGCCGAGACGAGCTTCGTCTCAGGCAGCGCGCTATTTGCGGGAGGGTCCGCGCCGATCATAAATAATGTGTGCCTCGGCATCGTGTTCTGCTTTCCTCCTTCGCACTGGGGCTCCGGCTCGTGGCTCACCAAACCGCGCTTAAGCCCGGTTCCTCCCCTACGACGAGCGCGCCAGTGGCCGAAAGACTGTCTCGGTCTGCTGCTGCCGCCTGGCGGCATAGCGTAGGCTGACCAGACGAGCCACTGCCGCGGACGTTTCCGCTTCTCCTAGCCCGATCCGCCGTGCCACCGCTGCCAGCGGTGATTCCCCCAGGTCAATCAGGGCATGGAAGGCAGCGGTTTCGGAATCGGTCAAGCCCGGTTCGCCGGGCTGGCGGACCCCGTCTCGAAGCTCGGCAGCGCCCGTTCCGACACCGCGATAGTCGCGGAAGCTACTGCGAATCACCACCCCCTGACCGGTGATGTCGTAGCGCATCAGGTCCTTGCTATGGTCACTGTTGCGCATCTTGACGACCGTCAGGTTCTTCTCTAACTCTCCAGCCACTTCCACATAGCGCAAGAGCAGGATATCGTCGGCGAGAAAGGAAATGACGTAAGGACTGAAACGAAGTTCGCCGAAGTTTTGCACGATCTCCATGGTCATGAGCAGGGTGATGCCGGTCCCCGTCAGCGCACTGGCTAAGCGATAGAGCGACTCCCGAAAATCTTCCTGGAATGTTGGCGCCAGGGCGAGTTCGAAACCCGAGACGGAATCGATGACGACGCGCTTGGCGCCAATGCGCGCGACAGCCAGGCGAATCGCCTGCAGGATCTCGTCCGGCGACAGGTCCAGCGGCCGCAGGTAAATGACTTCTACCGTACCGTCCTGCACCATCGAACGGAGATCAATGCCGAGCGACGCCGCCCGCCGCAGGTACTCGTCGGGGTGTTCCTCGAACACGGCGATCACGCCGGGCTCCCCCTGACGCGCACCCGTCCCGATGAACTGGGCAGTCAGCACGGACTTGCCAGTGCCGGAGGGACCGGCCACCAGGACGGCATCCCCTGCCGGGATACCACCGCCCACCAGTTCGTCCAGGCCAGGCACGCCACTGTTCGTCCGATGAACTGGTTGGGTTCTGATGTTACGCTGCGCCGGCATGCTCATGCGGGGGAACACCTGGACACCGACCTCGTCGATGCGGAACGTGTGGAGGCCCGCCATTGGCGCCTGCCCGCGCGACTTGAGCACCTGCAGTTTGCGCACGGCGGAATTGCGTGCCACGCTCTGGGAGAGAGCCAGGATTCCGTCGGCAACGGTGAACACCGGACTGCCGTGCAACTCGGACCCCTCGTATTCACCAACGAGAAAGGTCGTCGCCTGCCAGCTCGTCAGGTGGATGGCCAGCCGCTGCACAAAGTCTCGAAAGGCGAAGCCGCTGGCACTCTGGGCAACATCGGCCCGCGCCACCGTCTGGAAGGAGTCCACCACCACCAGACCCGGGCCGGTCTCTTCCACATGCCGTACGATGTGCTCCAGCACCTTCGTGAGATCCGATTGGAGCACCACATCGCTGAGATCAATAAAGTGAATGCTGCTGCCAACCATGGTCGGGTCGAAGAAGGCCATCTGCTGCTGGTAGCGCAACATCTTCAAGGGCGGTTCGCCGAGGACCGTGAAATAGAGGGCCGGTCTGGCCACGGAGGCCATATTGAACATAATCTGGTGCGCCAGCGTCGTCTTGCCAGCGCCGGGTGTGCCGGCGATGAGATTGAACGAGTATTCTACGAGGCCGCCGCCCAGTACCTCATCCAGACCGGGCACGCCGGTCGGCACCTTGGCGATGGCCACGCGTCCCGGCTCAGGCATACTCGGACCTCCGCTCGGTCGTGTCGCCGGCGAGTTCCGGCCAGGCATCATACACAAGTCCAACCGCGATGTCTTCGCCAATGAAAACGATCAGCAAGCCGATGATGTGTGCCAGCACGGCTGCCAGCGCACCTGCGGCGTCGTTGCAGCCTCCATGTCCCTGGGCGACTGCATCAATGCCGCGCAAGCCCGTCTCGGACTGGCCATCAAGCGCGACAGCTTCCAACGCGGGGTATTCAATCTGGGCCAGCCGCAAGGCCCGATTGAGCAGGGCAGCGAAGCCGTCCCGACCGATAAGGGCGGTGAGCCGCTGTCGCAATGCGGCGTAGGCGAGCGCCGCCGCTTCGGCCAGCACTGCCGGATCAGTATTTGCCCCGCTCACGGCAGCAAGGCTGCGCTGAGCCAGCATGCCGGCCACCGGGGCGACAGCAGTAGGTACTTTGCCGGATGAATGTCGTGGGTCCTTGGGGGCAGCGGGCAAGAGTTGACCACCAATCTGGCCCCGTGCGAGGCGAATTGTTCTCCCGTAACATGGACTGGCACGCTCAAAGACTATACCACACACGTCTGTTTAAGCGGCTGGTCTGGGCCTTGGGAGTACCTGCAAATGGATGTACCCTCGAAGCGCATGTGTTACAATCCGGCGAAGGTTGCGGTCCGCATTGACGGGCGCACTACAGATCGGAGTGGCAAGTGGCAAGGCGATCTCCAGCGATCTTGCGAGCGATGCGTGCCGGATTTGTCGGTGCCGTCTTACTCCTTGGCGGAGCCTTTCCGCCTGGTGCGGCAGCCAGGAGCCTGGAGGCGACAACGCCACCCCTTGGGGCGGCTGACAGTTTCGGTATTCTTTCCAGCACGTATACCAATACCTCGGCGGGCACCACTATTACCGGGGACCTGGGATTTACGATAGGACCGGCAGTGGCGCCGACAGTGAGCGGTACTACCTACACTCCCATCAGCCCTCCTGGTTCTACTAAGGACCCGTCACGAAATAA
>DHIZ01000110.1:8109-8386 GCA_002404055.1 Chloroflexi bacterium UBA4733 | reverse complement strand
CAGCATGACAGATAGGGTACCCGTGTCCTGGAGCGCACTACCTCCGGCGAGGCCGTGTACGCGCCGGCGTTCCTTGATCTGTCTCGGCGGCTGGGCTTCACGATCCAGCTCTGCCGACCCTACCGGCCCCAAACGAAGGGGCGGGTGGAGCGAGGAGTCGGCTACGTGGAGCACAACTTCTGGCCGGGAGCGCGCTTTGTCGACCTGGACGATCTGAACCGGCAGGCGCGGGAGTGGCGGGTACCCGCGAGCGGGTGCAGTGTCGCCAATCCCCGCC
>DHIZ01000110.1:0-8033 GCA_002404055.1 Chloroflexi bacterium UBA4733 | reverse complement strand
CCCCCGGTGGGTGGGGCGGGGGGGGCGGGGGGGGGGGGGGGGGGGTGCCCCTCCCCCCCCCCCCCCCGCCAGCACGGCACGACGCACGAGCGCCCTGCCGACCGTTTGGTGATTGAGCGCCACCACCTGCAGGCCCTACCAGACGCGGGTAAGCTCACCCCATTCTTGCGCGATCCCCGCAAGGTGGGTCGAGATGGCTACGTCCAGTGGGACGGCAGCAGTTACGGGGTCTCCTGGCGGCTGGCGGGGACGACGGTCATGGTCGCTGCCGGCGCGACGGTGGTGGAACTGTGGGTGGGCGAGGAGCGGCTGGCCGTCCATCCCCGCGCCACGCAGCCGGGACAACGCTTCACCCTCCCCGGCCAATGGGAAGGTCTGGCCGGCGCCGAGGACAACGCCCGACCGAACAAGGGACCGGTTGCCGTCCAACTCGCCTCGGTCGAAGTACAGCAGCGCCCCTTGCAGGACTACGACGCCCTCGTGGCGGGGCCTGGAGCGGGGCGATGATCGCCCTGGAGCAAGCGCGCACCCGCCTGGAGCAGCTCGGCCTGGCGGAAGCGGCAGCCGTCCTGGACAGCCGGCTGGAGGCTGCCGCCCGCCAGCAGCTGCCCTACGCCGACTTCCTGGCTGATTTGCTCGGCGCAGAGACCACCATCCGGCGCGAGCGCTACTTGCGCACCCGCACCCGCCTGGCGCACCTGCCCTTCCGGCGCACCTTCGACGACTTTGACTTTACCTTCCAGCCCTCCATCGACGCTCGCCAGCTGCGGGACCTGGCCGGCCTCTCCTTCTTGGCGGCGGCCGCCAATATTCTCTTTCTGGGACCGCCTGGCGTCGGCAAAACGCATCTGGCCGTCGCCCTTGGCCTGCGCGCCATCGAGCAAGGGCACGGCGTCTACTTCGTCCGGGCCCAGGACCTCATGGAAGACCTGCGCCGCGCCCAGGCCGAGCAGCGCCTGAAGCGCCGCCTGCGCATCTACCTCGCCCCGAAACTGCTCATTATTGATGAGTTCGGTGTCTGGCCCTTCGATCGCCTGGCCGCCACCGCCTTCTTTTCCTTGATCGCTGCGCGCTACGAACGCGGCAGCCTCATCCTGACCGCCAACAAGGGCTTCGCGGAGTGGGGCGAAATCCTTGGCGACGCCGTCATAGCCACCGCTATCTTGGATCGGCTGCTCCACCACAGCCACGTCGTCAACATCCGAGGGGAGAGCTACCGGTTACGCGAGAAGAAACAAGCAGGCCTATTCGCGGGCGGCCACCTGAGCCCAACCAGCTCAGCTGAACCGCCCACCACCTAATGGACGCCGGGGTGGGTCACTTCCATTCCGGCCCAAATGGGTCAATTGTAGGGCTCTGGAGCATAAAGTGGGGAGGTGGTCAGAGCCCATGTTGTCGCGTCGCGGCGCTTGCTTCGGCCCTCTGGTACAGCATACCCTATCCTCCGTGCTCCCCACTTTATGCTCCAGAGCCAATTGTAGTCCGGCCTTGACACTTGCGCAGCCGAATGCAGTACGAGGTCCTCTTTTGCCATTTGTTTCGCTGAGTAACAGTGGTCCCGTCGATCGCGTATATCACGCAGATGCTCGCGAATCCGTTGTTTGAAGGCAGGAGTTCGCCCGAGTCCTTCAAAGATGAATGAGACGGGCAGTTCGATGTTCAAGGCTGGGGTGTAGCGCGGTCCGGCATGAGCCAACGCCTCATCCAGGTGCGCCTTGAACCAATCCCGGGAGAGAACTGTGGCGTCGAACCAGTAAAAAGCGCGGCCGGCGTGCTGTTCCTGGGTCAGCAAGCTCAGGAGGTCTGACTCGCCTTTGTACTGGAAATCAACATTGCCGCGTCCCGCTTCTCGTGCCCAGCCCTGCCACGTCTCTTGATGTGTTCGCCACCGTCGCATGGCGCTCTCGCCAGAGGCTCCCGCCGGACGATCATACGGCAAACAGAATGTATAGCGCTCAAGCCGGGGCTGGGATGCCAGGGCGCTTTTCACGGATTCATCGAGTTGACCGAAGTTATTCTGATCGAGCGTGAAGAGGTATTTCGCTTGCCATGCCCAGACTGCGCCGTCCGGCAGGAGAGCGATGAACTCCACACCACCATCGGGTACACCAAGGCGCTCAAAACGCGTTCCATTGGGCACCGATTCACTTTGATGCACCAGTTGGTAGCAAAGTTCCTCGAAGCCGCGATGCTGGCTCCCATTGTGGGATCTGATGCGCCGAAAATCGATCGTCGGGAGGGAGGGTGTTGCAGCGGGCATGTCACATTGTACTGGTTAGCCACGTGTTCACTCAGGCAAAGCTGTGACCAGTATCATTCCGTGGCCTGGCAAGTTGAACGGGGCTGTCAAGTCGTCCCTCTACATCCCATCATGTCGCTCCCGTTCCGCAATCTCCCCATTCAGCGCCAGCAGCGCCCGCAGCACCTCCCGCCGCGCCCCCGGCGAAATCCCGCACCGTGTCTGCCCGCGCTCGTTCTGGTGGAAGCCGTGCTCCAGATCGACGTGTCCCCACTCGTAGCAGGCCAGGATGGCGTTATCCACCTCCACATGCAGATGGCGCAGGGTCACGACATCAGCATCGTCGCACTGCTGCTGATGGAACAGGTTGTACGTCTTGGTCAACCCGAACTGCCGCTCCAACATCATTTGCCGGCGGTGCTCGTGGTAGGCCGCCCCGATGCGTGCCGCTTCGGCCATCGCCGCATCACTCGGCACGACCGGGAAAGGGAAGTTGTCGAAGCAGTCACTTGGTGGGTAGTTGAGTCGGCTCTCCAAAGTGGAGCTATGCTTCCTCGCCCAAAGTTCATGAAGGTTAGACTGTAACACTGCAAAGCTGTACCAGTCGCTTATGGAGAATACAACCAACCTGTGCGCGAACACATAGGCGTTCGGGACGACCGCCGGAACCCAATGTTCGGTGACAAGACAGGCGACAATTACGGAACTCAGGTCTGCGATTGCCTCTTTCATCTCGCCGCGCAGGCGAGCGAAGCGCCACCACGTATCTCTATCCGCGCCCTGCTTGGCCTTCTCCCTTTCGGGCTTCACACGCTCTCGTAGAATCTGCAATAGGTCCGGGTAACGCTCCGCTCGTTCCAGCGGCCAGTTCTGAAAGTTGATCACCCAGCGACTCGGTGACTGGTCGGGCCGCGAGTTCACATCCTCGCCAACAAGGTAAGGGAACAGGCATTCCGCGTTGCGCGGGTCGCGGGCAATCAGCGCTTGCGCTTCCCACGGCTCCAGCACGAAGCCGATGCCGCGCACGTAGGAACCTATGAACGCCTTCCCCGCGTTCTCTTTCAGCCGCACCGGCTCTTGGTCCGGCTCGTCGTCCAGCCGTGAGGAGATGGTCGGGACCGGCGCACCGTCAAGCGAAGGCTGGCCGTCCCAGGCGCCCATGTGCAGCGCGACCAGGTTGACCTCCACGCTGGCGATGCCGGGCCACTTGATGAAGCGGCGGGCGAAGGTGACGGTGCCGGCTTCCTTCAGGAGCACGGCCAGGCCGGCCTCGCGCGTGTCACCCTGGCCGATGCTGTTGGTCGCCACCAGACCCAGGTTGCCGGCCGGCCGCAGCGCTGCGTAGGCGCGACGGTAAAAGAACGCGCAGAGGTCGGCGATGCCGGCTGGCGGGTAGGTTGCGCCCAGATACTTCCGGTAGCGGTCGCCGAAGTGCTCGCTGATCTTCAGGCCGCCGAGGAAGGGCGGATTGCCGAGCAGGCAGTCGAAGCCACCGCGATCAAACACGTCGGGAAACTCCAGGGGCCAGTGGAAGAAACACTGCTCTTGCGATGCGGTCACGGCCAGGGCGACCAGCGGCCCGTAGGCAGCGCCGGGCTGCTCCAGGTAGCGCCGGACCGTTGCGGTGGTGGGGACCAGGAAGTTGCCCGTGCCGTCCGCCTGTTGCAGCGGCAGGAAGAAGGCCGCCGTCCAGAGGTCGCAAGCCTCCTTCTGCGTCCACCAATCCGTGCCCGGCCCGCGTAGCGCCTCGTAGCGCACCTGGGTCTCGCGCACCTCGGTGGCCGAACGCTGCTCGCGCGCCAGCAAGGACGCTAACTGCGTGGCGATCTCCGGGTCAAGGGCGGCGCCAAAGTAGGCATCCAGGCTGGCCTGGCCGGTCTCCCGCTCCCGGGCGTTGCGCTTCCTGAGGGCGGTGGCGACGCTGCGCTCGTCGCCGGCCACGGCGGCGTAGGCGCCGTCGGGGATGCCGGTGGTCAGGACGTTCAGGTCGAACACGCCGACCAGACTGTCGCCGCACTTGACGTGGCCATCCAGAAAGCTGAGGGCGAAGCCGGCGTTGTGCCCCTCCAGCCAGAGCGCCACCTTGCAGAGGTCGACCGCCAGCGGGTTCTTGTCAACGGCGTAGAGGCACTGCCGGGTGACATCGCGCAGGGCGCGGCGGTATTCCTCGGGCGACGGCTCGGCCTCGCCGGTGCGCACTTCGGCCAGGGTGCGGGCGATGCGCCGGGCCGCCGCCAGCAGGAAGTGCCCGGAGCCGGAGGCGGGGTCGCAAACGCGCAGCGCCAGCAATGCAGCTTCCTGCGCCTCGCGGCCTTTCGCGGCAGCCAGGCGTTCCGTCAGCACCGGCGCCAGCGTCTGTTCGATCAGCTCCTGCACCAGTTGCGGCGGCGTGTAGTAGGAGCCGGTCTGCTTGCGCTCGCTGCCCGCCTCCAGACTGAAGGGTGTGGGGCGCGTCAGGTCCAGGCGCGGCTGGTACTCCAGCAGGCTCTCATAGACGGAGCCGAGCTCCTCCACGTCCAGACCTGCATAGTTGACGCGCCGTCGCACGCCGCCGTCAGCAAAGGTCGAGAGGCGGAAGATGGCGCGTAGCAGCGCAGCGTTGGCGCAGGCGGCCGCTTCCAGATGCTGGCAAGCCTGCCCGCCGAACAGCTCACCGTCCAGCGCTGTCAGGCCGAGCTGCTGTGCCTGCACGTCGTCGCGGAACAGCCGGAAGGTCTGCAACAGCCCCTGCCAGAGGTCGGCATAGCGGTCGTCGGCGACACGGCGCTCGGCGCGCTGGCGCAGGCGGGTCAGGCTGTAGTGGTCGCTGTAGACGTCCCGCCGGCTGCCACTCTCCGTACCGGCCGGGAAGACCAGCTTGCGTTCCTCGACGACCATCAAGAAGAGCAGCCGGTAGATCAGCCGCAAGAGTTCCCGGTAGTAGTCGCCGGCGCCCAACCGGCCCGCCCTGATCTCATCACGCAACTCCTGGCTCTCGGGGTGGGTCAGCAGGCCGTTGCCCAACTCCGCCAGCGCGGCCTCGACGCCGTCGCGCAGGTGGTCGCGGACCCGGCCGCCCTCTGCAATTCCCTGCTGGTAGTAGCGCTCCAGCCAGCAGTCGTGGGCGGCCTGGCCGGTCCGCGGGAAGCGCGTGGCGTGCAGCAGGCGGTAGAGCAGGACGAACTCGCTGTACTGGTTGTCGCGCAGCATCGCCTCCAGGTCGAACTCCAGGTAGGCCGGCTGGGCGATGCGCGCCGACGCCCGCAACAGCCGCAGCACCTGGCCGTTGGTGACCAGACCCCACAGCGCGTCGGAACGGTTCAGATACTCCTGCACCAACGCCTGGGGGCTGCGCCGCGCTCCGGCGCGCCTGTCCAGGTCCTCACCGTAACCGGCGATATGGACCGGGGAGGCTTCGGCGCCGCTGCCGATCTGGTGGGAGATGGCGAAGCTGTCGCCACCGGCGACGAGGGCGGCGCGTTGCGGCTCCAGGTCGAAATCCAGGCACTCCAGGAAGGGCGTCATCCAGTGGCGGCGGGTCAGGGTGGTGACGCTTTCGCGGGAACGGGTAAGGCGGCCGGTAAACTCCTCCAGTTGCGAGCGCGCCAGCGAAAAGGCGCTCTGGATGGCGTCACTGGGCCGGCTGCCCTCTCGCAGATTGAAGTCCAGCGCGCGCTGGCCTGCTACGTCGCCGGTGGCGATGCGGTCAAGCAGATCGGCCGGCAGGAAGCCGCCCTCGATCGGGATGGTGCTGTAGGCCACGCGCGCTTACCTTTCCAGTCCGACTGGCACGAGCACGTAGAGGCCCAGCAGGTCCGGCGGCGTGCGCGGCGCCACTGTCAGTGCGGCGGCGCGCACGAGCCGGCGCAGGCGCGCATGCGACTCCTGCAGGCGTTGCTTGCGCGCCTCGATGATCGGCGCCAGGCAATCCGGCTGGCGCAGGAAGGCCAGCGCCCAGGTCACCTGCTCAACGCGCTCGCGCGCGTCCATGTTGGCAGCCGGGATGGCCTGATCCAGCAGGGCCCGCGCCGCCTCTTCCAGCGGTTCCAGCCAGACGAGCCGGCCCTCGCGCCGCTCGGCGGCGGCCAGCACGACTTCTTCGGCGAAGGTCTCCGCCTGTTCGCGCAGCAGGTAGCGCAGACGCAACAGCGCGACGATGGTGCGGCGCTGCACCGCCCGCGTGAAGACCGCCCCGCAGCGCGGGAAGCGGGCGTCACCCTCCGGCGCCAGCGCGCGACCCAGGATGGCGTCACAGGTGGCGGACACCAGCGGGTGCGTGCGCCCCAGCACCAGCGCCGTCGTGTCGGGTACCTGATCGAAGGCGACGCGGCGGGGAAAGTCCGTATCCCCAGCCGCGCGGTACAGCGCCGCCAGGTCGCCTGGCTGCAACTCGAACACGCCGGCGCCGGCTGTGGCGCGCAACTGGCCGTTGAAGCGCTGCAAGGCGTTGGCCAGGAAACGCTGCACCGTTGAAGCATCGCCCAGCACGGGGTCTGCCGCTGCCAGCTCGCGCTGCACTTCCGCCGGCTGGATGCCGTACTGGCTGAAAAAGGCGCGCTGGCGCCGCTCCTGCTCGGCAGCAGCGTCCCAGGAGCGGTGCAGCTCGCTCACCTGGGGAACATCCAGGTCCAGGCGCATCTGCAGGGCCCGACCGGGACGGCGCAAGAGCACGCTGTCCGCGACCGCCTGTACCACCTGTTCGGCCTCCAGCGGCACCGGCACCGACACGCCGAGGCGGCTGCGGATCAGGCGCGCCTTGCGGATGAGCACATCCAGCACGACGGTATCCACCTCGTTGTTGGTGCCGTACAGCACGATCGTGAACACGCTGGGGCGCGGCTGGCCGAAACGGTCGACCCGGCCTTCCCGCTGCTCCAGCCGGTTGGGATTCCAGGGCAGGTCGTAGTGCAACACGGCGTCGAAGTGCTGCTGCAGGTTGACGCCTTCGCTCAGGCAGTCCGTGGCGATCAGCAGCCGGCGCGGCGACGTCGCCAGCTCGGCTACCTGCTGGCTGCGTTGCTCGTCGCCCATCTCGCCGGTGACGGCCGCCACGCGGAGGTCCGGCTGCCCGAGCAGCGACGGCAGCCACTCCGCCAGGTACCTGGCCGTGGCGATGAAGCGGCAGAAGACGATGGGCCGGCAGCCGGCGTCCAGCAGGCGGCGCACTTCCTGCGCTGCGGCGGTCAACTTGGCATCTTCCTGCGGACCGGCCAGGGCTGCCGCCCGCCGGAGGAAAGTTGCCAGGCAGCGGCGCTCCCCGCCGCTCAAGTGAGGGTCGGCGTCCTCCAATGGCGCGGTCGGCGCATAGTCGCCGGCGCGCTCGTCGTCCAGCGGGTCCAGCACCTGCGGGCGGTAGACGGCGTCCAGCTCTTCCGTCGACTCGAAGGTCGCCGCGTCATCCAGCGCTGCGCGGCCGGCGCGCCCGCTCAGCACCGCGACGGCCGCCGCCGGACTGGACAGCAAGCAGCGCAGCATAGCGATAGCCGCCCAGTGGCGGACCCGCTGCTGCTGGCGGCCCAGCCCGGCAGGATCGCGCACCGTCTCCCGGCAGTAGTCCAGCACGTCCTGGTAGAGGCTGGTGTAGGCCGGCGCCAGCGTGTAGGTCTGCTCGCTCGCTTCGCGGGTCGGGAAGGGCGTCGTGCTGCCCAACCAGCGCTCCAGGTCCGCCCGGCGCCGCTGGACCAGATAGGGCAGCAGGCGGCGGCGGTCTGCCTCGCTATCGCCGGCCCAGGCTGCGAACTGGGGATCGAGCAGCCCCAGCAGCAACTGGAAGCTCTCCTCGATCCCGCTGTGCGGCGTGTAGATCCTCATAATG
>DHIZ01000191.1:2935-3396 GCA_002404055.1 Chloroflexi bacterium UBA4733 | reverse complement strand
AGCTCGGGACTGCGTCGAGGCTGGCTAGTCGCTGCCGTCGGCGCCGGGAAGACCGCCCGCACCTCGACGCGGCCGATCGTGACGCGAACGCTCGGTTGTGGCGCGGTGGCCTGCATCCGGCGCTCCTGCCGGCCGGGGTCGGGCCGCGACTCGCCGGCCGCTCGCGGATTGTGGTCGGATGCAAGCGGCGTCGGGCGAGCGGCAAAGCTGGCGTTGTCGCTCTCGCGTCCGTCCCCCGCCGGCCGCAACCACTCGTGCCGTTCCGAGCCCGGGCGCGATTCTCGAGGATTGCTGACGTCCGCTGCAAGCGGGCTGGTGGCGCGCGCGCTCGTAAGGGCCTGTTCATCTCGCCGCGGCCTCACATGAAGGCGGGCCGGCGCGAGGGGTGCTTCCATGGCATCGCTGGCCAGTGACGATACGAGCGGCCGCGGCGGCGCTGCCTGCGCGCTGCGCGGGCGCGC
>DHIZ01000191.1:0-2822 GCA_002404055.1 Chloroflexi bacterium UBA4733 | reverse complement strand
CGGCGCGCCGGGCTGAGGGCGAGGATGTCGGCTTCCCGCCAGCCGTAGGCGCGCGCCAGCGCGTCAATCTCGTGAAACAGGCGCTGGGCCTCCGCGGAGAGCTCGGCCCACAGGAAGGAGCCGATGTCGAAGGCGAGCTGCCAGGCGTGGCCGCAGGAAGGACACGCCAGGTCCAGCAGGATCTCTGCCTGGCGATCGCATTCGGCCAGCCGCCTGGCGAGCTCGTCCACGACGTCGGGCGGCAAGTCCCCAGCGTTGGGCTCGCTCAAGCAGCGCCGGGCGAGCAGTTGGCGCGCCTCGCCAGGATCCTGGCAGCCGACGATGGCGGCAAGGTCGCGGCTGTCCACCGGCCGAAAGCCGAGACGCTGCCCGCCAGACTCGACCTCCAGCGCGGCCCCATCCTCCCCCTCCGCGGGTTGTGCTGTCAGGTCGAACGTGGAGAGCCCGAACTCGAGTTGCTCAGCGCAGCGCGGGCAGTCCGCAACGACATCGAGCCGCGGGCCAAATGTCTGCTCGCGCAGGGCGATGAGCCGCGCATTGCGGGCGCCCAAAGTGAGCAAGGCCAGATCCTCGGCTGGCGTGCCTGGTTGAGCGGCGGCGAGCAGCGTGAGCGCCCGGTCCACGGGGTGTAACTCGCGGCCCCGTTCCCATAGGCTGAGGAGGCCCTGCGCGGAGATTGGCGGCATGCTTATGCCGGGATGGTGAAGCTGGGTTCCGTGGGCTCGATGACGGCCTCGTCGCGCTCCCAACCTTCGTTTTCCAGCTTGATGTGCTGGATGGCGACGGCGTTGGCGTTGGCGTCCAGGTCTGGGATGGTCTGAAACTCGGACACCCAGCAGCGGAAGACCTTGTAGGCCAGCGCGAGCTGGCCGGCTTCGTTGTAGACGTCGATGATGATGTCCTTGCGGAAGTCTTTGAGGGAGACTTCCGCGCCAAGCCCGGCGCCGAAGTTCCAGACCTTGTTGGCCCACTTCTCGAACTCCGTGTCGTGGGTCACGCCGCGCTCTATGGTGATCGCCTCGTATTTGCTGCGGCCGGGCGACTTGCGGCCGGTGCTCGGGTCGCCGCCTTCGCGATGCTCGACGACCTCGGTGGTGCGCTTAAGGGCGCTCACCTTGCTGACCCCGGCGACGTAGCGGCCGTCCCATTTGACGCGGAACTTGAAGTTCTGGTAGGGGTCGAAGCGCTGAGGGTTCACGCTGAACTGGGCCATCGTTGCTCGTCTCCTCCTCGCCCTAAGCCTGGACCTGGCCGGCCATCTGTTGGATCTTGATCACGACGAACTCGGCGGGCTTCAACGGCGCGAAGCCGACCAGAATGTTGACGACGCCGAGGTTGATATCGTTCTGGGTCGTGGTCTCGGCGTCGCACTTAACGAAATAGGCGTCGCGCGGCGTCTTGCCTTGGAAGGCGCCCTGGCGGAAAAGGTTCTGCATGAAAGCGCCGACGTTGAGGCGTATCTGCGCCCACAAGGGCTCGTCGTTGGGCTCGAACACCACCCATTGCGTCCCCCGGAAGAGGCTCTCTTCGATGTACAGTGCGAGACGGCGTACGGGAATGTACTTCCAGTCGCTGGCCAACGCATCGTTGCCCTGCACCGTCCTCGATCCCCAAACGACCGAGCCCATCAGGTTGAAGGTGCGCAGACAATTGACGCCGAGCGGGTTGAGGACGCCGTTCTCGCCGTCGGTCAGGTTGTACGCCAGGTCCAGGATGCCACTGATGCCGGCTTCGAGCCCAGCCGGCGCCTTCCAGACACCTCGCGCACTGTCGGTGCGCGCGAAGATGCCGGCGATGGCGCCTGAAGGAGCAAACTCCTGCGGGACCCTGGTAAGGGGGTTGGTGGCCATGACGCGCGGAAAGTAGTACGCCGCGTACTGAGCCTCCAGACTGCTTGGCGCCAGGGTCGCGGCGAGTGCGGCGAAGCCACTGTTGGCGGCGGTAGCGGGCGGCGTGATGGTCCCGTCCGGCGGGTCGACGATGAGAAAGGCGCGCCGGCCACGACAGTAGCCCGCGGCGGCTGACCACGTCCCAGCCTGGACGTCCGCGCCGAAGTCCAGCGGCGAGAGGACCAGGATGTTGAAGATATCCTGATCCTCCAGAGCGTACATGCCGTGCTTGCCGATAGGCCCGGCGGCATCGTTGACGTCCGCATCCTGGATAGCGTCGCCGTCGCCCCCGGCCACACTGCCGGCCGACGTCGATGTGATAGGCGCCCCGACGGCCGTCGGATCTGGTTTGTGGATGGCGCCGGCTACCGGCGCGACGCGCACGAAGCGGGACTGCTGCGCCAGGATGGGCGTGAGGAAGCGGGACGACGTCACGTCGGCTGAGAGGTTGCGTATGATCTCGGATGCTCCGGACCCGGTGCCGGCGGGCGGTCCCGGATCGCTCACCGTGATATTGAACAAATTGGCGGAATCCGAGGTGTTGGTGTCGATAGCTATCTGGAGATTCTTGCTCCAGTCGCCCGGACTGGACGAGTCCAGCAGCAGGTCGCCGGCGCCACCTGGTATCGAGAAGCGCGTCGCTGTCGCCGTCGCGCCATGCACCACGCGGACTATGACCGCGGTCTGGCCGCCGTTGAGGAAATACTGCTGCACGGAGAAGCTCATGGGACCTTGGTCCCAGAGACCGCCAAAGATGCTGTCGAATTCGCCGAAGCTGTGGATCTCGACCGGGATATCGACAGGGCCCTTGCGCGCCCGCCCCACGAAGGCCGTGGTGGATGTCGAGACGCCGGTGATCGTACGGACGCCGCTCGGCAGCTCCTCGATGTACACGCCCGGATACGTGACTGGGGTCACTGAATCCTCCTTATA
>DHIZ01000170.1:33602-50809 GCA_002404055.1 Chloroflexi bacterium UBA4733 | reverse complement strand
TGGGGGCACTGGGTGTCCCTTTCGGAACCGTCGACGGCAAATCCAAGCGACCGCAGTCGGCCCGGTAACTTGGCCGCAGACCGCAGTCGCGGCCCTGTTCCTTGTCGGCCTAACGCACGCGCTCCTGGCCGAAGAACTCGAGCGCGTCAGCGATCTGGATGTCGCGCCACTCCTCCAGCCCGATGCCGCACTCGAATCCCTGGGCAACCTCATTGACGCTGTCTTTGAAGCGCCGGAGGGAGGAGATCTTCCCCTCAAATTCCTTGGCGCCACGGCGCATCAGGCGGACCTGAGAGGTCTTCGTGACCACACCGTCCGTGACAAAGCAACCGGCAACGACCTCGTTGCGCGGCAACTTGAAGATCTGGCGGACCTCGGCGTGCCCGGTGATGCGCTCTTCGTACACGGGCTCCAGCATGCCGGAGACTGCCTTTTCCAGGTCGTCCAGCAGCGCGTAGATGACCTCGTAGAGGCGAATTTCGACGGTGTTCTGGTCGGCGGCGCGGCGGGCTCCGGTATCGACCTTGACGTTGAAGCCGACCACGAGTGCTTTGGAGGCGAGGCCAAGCAGGATGTCCGACTCGGAGATGTTGCCGACACCACCGTGGATGATATTCACGGCCACCTCGGCATTGGCCAGGCCCGCCACCGACTGGCGGATCGCCTCCAGCGTGCCTTGCACGTCCGTCTTGATGACGACGTTGAACTCCTTGTTCTGGCTGGTGGCCGTCTCCTGGGTGGCCTTGTCGAGGCTGATGCGTCCGACGGTGCTGCCGCCCTGGCCGGCCGCGGCCTGGCGGGTGGCGGCGACCTCCTCGGCGATGGTGCGGGCGATCCGCTCGTCCGGTACCACGCTGAAGGTGTCGCCGGCGTTCGGCAGACCGGAAAGGCCATGCACGGCGACCGGCGTCGCGGGATCAGCGCGCCGCACCGGCTTGCCACGATCATTGAGCATCGTGCGAACGCGACCGGAGACGGCGCCGGCTACGATCACATCACTGACTTTGAGCGTACCGTTCTGCACGAGCACCGTGGCCACCGGCCCAACCTGCTTGTCGAGCCGGGCTTCGATGATGGTGCCCTGCGCCGCCCGCTTCGGGTCGGCCTTCAGGTCCTGTAGTTGGGCGACCAGCAGGATCAGGTCGAGCAGGTCGTCGATACCGGTCTTCTGGCGGGCCGAGATCGCCTCGGCAGGAACGTCGCCGCCCCAATCTTCCACCAACACGCCGTTGTCGGCCAGTTGTTGTTTGATGCGGTCGATGTTGGCGCCGGCAGCGTCGATCTTGTTGATGGCCACGACCATCGGCACTTTGGCGGCCTTGGCGTGGTTGATGGCTTCAATCGTCTGGGGTTGGACCCCATCGTCGGCGGCCACGACGATGATGACCACGTCGGTTACCTGCGCGCCGCGTGCCCGCATGGCCGTGAACGCCTCGTGGCCCGGCGTGTCCAGGAAGGTCAGCTTCTCCCCGTTGTGGTCCACCTGGTAGGCGCCGATGTGCTGCGTGATGCCGCCTGCTTCGCCGCCGGCCACGTTGGCCTGGCGTATGGCGTCGAGTAGGGTGGTCTTGCCGTGGTCGACGTGGCCCATGACGGTGATGACCGGCGGGCGAGGGGTTAACTCCTCGCTGGTCTCTGTTCTGGCGGAGAGTTGGGTGAGCGTCAGCGACCCTGGCCCGGCGCTTTTGCCGTTGGCCGCAGCCTCCGGTTCGTCGGCTACTTCGTAGCCCATGCCCGTGACGAGACTCTGGGCGGTGTTGCGGTCCAGCAATTGGTTGATATTGGCCATCACACTGTGCTTCATCATCAACTCTTTGATGACGTTCACTGCTGTGTCGCCCATAAGGTCCGCCAGTTCTTTGACCGTCATCTGTGCCGGTAGCTGGACGGGTGCGTGCGGCGTGATAACGGCGGCAGAGCCACGTGGACCCATCGTGCGTCCGGCGCTGGAACGGGAGCCACCGCGCCCGCCGGAACGGTGGGCGCCGTACTGCGGACGGTAGCTGCTACCGCCGCCCGAGGAGGATGAGCCTCCTCGGGATGGCGAGTAACCGGGCCGGCCGCCGGTAGTCGGGCCGCCAAATCCACCGGCGGGACGTGGCGAACCGCCCCCGGAGAAGCCGGGACGCCCGCCGTTGCCGCCGGACGGCGGGAAGGTACGGGGTGCTCCCGGTGCTGCCGATGGCTGTGTGGGGCGAAAGCCGCCGGGGGCATTGGGAGCGGCCGGCTGATTTGAGCGGACGCTGCCCGGTGCGCCGGGAGCCGCCGGTTGATTCGGACGGAAGGCGCCCGGTGTACCCGGCTGGCTAGGGCGGAACGATCCCGGAGCCGGCGGCTGGCTGGGACGAAACGCTCCTGGTGTCGCTGGCTGGCCGGGGCGGAACGCCCCGGGAGTCGCCGACTGGTGGGGGCGGAATGCTCCTGGCGTCGCCGGCTGGCTGGGACGGACGGCGCCCGTCGGTCCGCTTGCCGGTGTACCTCGCTGGTACGTGCCGTCACTGCCGGCAGTAGTCGGACGTGGGGCGCCGCTGGTCGGGATGGCGCCGGCAGGTCGAGGGCCAAGATTGGGACCGGGCGTTATCGCTGTGCCGGGGCGAAGGATGGCGCCCGTCGGAGCTGCCGGGCGAATACTTGGCGTGCCAACGATGCCTGGCGTTTGCGCTCGCACGGGCACACCGGGCCTGGCGATCAGCGATGGTCGGGAGGGACCGGCTACACTGGCTGGTCCGCTGGTCGCTGGCGTCGAGCCTGCGGGTGACTGCGTGGTTTCGGGGATGGTTCGCACGGGGGTAACCGGCGTTTCTATCGGCGCAGCCTCGGCAACCGCCTCGACGGGTGGCGGCGTTGGCACGATACGCGTACCGGTAGGCAGCGTCGGTCGGGCGTTGCCCCCCGAACGGCTACCGCCGACCGTGGGACGACCTGAGCCGGTAGCGCGGTTGGAAACGTTGCGGCCGCCGTTGCTGCCGGAACCGGAATTGGTGGATGGTGTACTCATGTTATTGCTCCTTTGCAGTGCAGATGAGGCAAGCAGGTTGCTCGGGCGCCGTTGTCCACCGTCGGGCGGTGGAGGCAACAGCGCGACGGCCGGCTTGCCAAACGATCGTCAGGGCGCCGACTCCGCGCCGGTCGCGCTGTTCAGGCTTGCGGCGTACTGGAACAGCGCCGCACGGTCACGCTCAGTCAAGGCTGTCTTCAGGGCGCGCTCCAGGGCGCCCTTTGTGAGCCCGGTCTGCCAACAGACCGCGTTGGCGCAGAGATAGGCGCCGCGTCCCGGTTTCTTCCCTGTCAAGTCTACCGACACATCGCCCTGCGGCGAACGGACCAGACGGACCAGGTTGCGTTTTGGCTGTTTCGCCTCGCTCGGTTGCAAGCTGCGACAGGCCACGCAGGTGCGTTCGGGAATGTGCTTGGGGCGCAAAGGCATTGGCTCATTCCTTTCCCGCAAGTAACGGCATCGTGCCGACCAGTGCCGGTTCCGCCGGCGGCGCCTCCGACGCGTGGATATCGATTCGCCAGCCGGTGAGTCGAGCGGCCAGGCGGGCGTTCTGTCCCTCCTTGCCGATGGCCAGCGATAACTGATTCGCCGGGACCGCAACGACGACTTTCTTTTCCGCTTCCCGCACCTCCGTGGCGGTGACGCTGGCGGGGCTGAGCGCGCTGGCCACATAGGCGCCGGGGTCGGCCTGCCACACGATGATGTCCACTTTCTCGCCGCCCAGTTCGTTGACGATATTCTGGATGCGCACGCGGCGCATGCCGATGCAGGCGCCAATGGGATCAACGCCTTCCTGGCGGGAAGCGACAGCGATCTTGGAGCGCGAACCTGCCTCACGGGCGATGGCCTTGATCTCCACGGTCCCGGCATGGATCTCGGGTACTTCCAGCTCAAACAGCCGCCGCAGCAACGTACGGTCGGTACGGGAGAGGATCAGGTGGGTGCCGCGCGGGCCGCGCTGCACCTTGGCGAGGTAGGCGTGCAGGCGCTGGCCGACCTTGTACTTTTCGCCCGGTATTTGCTCCGCCGCCGGCATTTCCCCTTCAGCGCCGCCCAGGTTAAGGAAGACGGTCCCCTCTTCCACGCGCGTCACCACGCCACTCACAAGCTCACCCTCGAGGTCAGTGAAGCGCTCGTAGGTATGCGACTGCTCGGCCTCGCGGATCTTCTGTTGCACAATCTGCTTGAAGGCCAGGGCGGCAATGCGGCCCCAGCTCTCCGGCAACGGCAGCGCAATCTCTACCTCGTCGTGCTCATGCGCCTCCGGGAACGTGCGCCGCGCCGCCGCCAGGGTAATCTCGCGCCCTTCGTCGCGCACGCGCAGCACCGCCTGCCGAACCGCGTATAGGCGTTGCTGTCCGCTCGTTGGGTCGATGTGGACGGCTATCGGGTGGATTGGGTTGCACTCCCGGCGGTAGGCGGCCGCCAGCGCCTCTTCCACAGCGTGCAGCAGCAGCGCGGGGGGCAGGCCATGCTTTTCCTTGAGTGCGTCTAAGGCGCGGGCGAACTCGCTGGCTGGAAGTGTTTGGGTGGCCACCATGCCCCTTCACTTCATCCCTGCTCCGGCGGAAAAAGAGAGAAGTGGGCCGACGACCCACTTCTCTCCAGCCGTATGCGATTGCTGTTGCAGTATACCACCGTTCCGACCGGCGTTTTCGGCGCCGCAAGTCGATGGCCAGCGACTGAAGTCGCCAGGCTAGTGCGCCTGGTATCCTACCCGGTAACTGCATCGTTTTCGGGAGCTAACCATGTATATCCCTCCCCATTTCGTCGAAGAGCAGGTACCCGTGCTCCACGAGGCGATGCGCCGAGCAGGGCTCGTCACGCTCGTGACCTTCGGCGAGGGCGGCCTCGAAGCGAGCCACGTACCGATGCTGCTCGACCCCGAGCCTGCCCCGTTCGGCACACTGCACGGCCACATCTCCATCGCCAATGCGCAGTGGCAGCACGCTGACACTGCCGTGCCGGCGCTGGCGATCTTTCTGGGACCGGATGCCTATATCTCGCCTGCCTGGTACGAGACCACACAGCAGACGGGCAAGGTAGTGCCGACCTGGAACTACGTCGCAATCCATGCCTCCGGCCCCTTGCGCTTCTTTCACGATGCCGATCGTTTGCGCGATCAAGTGACAAAACTGACCGAACGGCACGAGGGCCGGCGTCAGGAACCCTGGTCGGTAGAGCACGCCCCGGACGACTTCATTGGCGGCTTGCTGAAGGGGATCGTCGGCTTTGAGATGCCGATCACCCGCCTTGAAGGCAAGTGGAAGATGGGTCAAAACCGGCCGGAGGGGGACCGCCTGGGGGCCATTGAAGGGCTGATTCGCGAAGGGGGAGCAACCGAGCGCGACGTCGCCGGCATCATGGCCGGACAGGCGAAACCATGACGAGGGTGATGACGCGGTACGCCGTGCCAGTGCGACGCGCCATCGTGGAGATGGGCGAGTATGTGCCGGTACGCCCCCTGGAAGAGTTGAGCCGGGAGTTGGGCATCCCGGTTGACCAGCTCGTCAAGCTGGATGCCAATGAGAATCCCTACGGTTGCTCCCCGCACGTGCGGGCCGCCATTGCTGCCTGTGACCAGTACCACATCTACCCCGATCCCGAGCAGGCGGAGTTGCGTGCTGCCCTGTCGCGCTATTGCGGCTACCCAGCCGACTGGCTGCTGGCCGGCTCCGGCAGCGACGAGCTCATCGACCTGCTGATCCGGCTGGTGGTCGAGCCGGGGGATCGCGTGCTGGATGCCGAGCCGACCTTCGGCATGTATAGCTTCCTGACGCCGATCCAGGGCGGCGTCGTCGTGGCGGTGACGCGCCGGCCGGACTTCAGTCTGGACCTGCCGGCGCTCCTCGCCGCCATCGACAGTCGCACCCGCCTGCTCTTCGTCGCGTCGCCGAATAACCCCACGGCGAACCTGGCGGCACGCGCCGACATCGTCAGCCTGCTGGAAACCGGCCTCCTGTTGGTGGTCGATGAAGCCTACTTCGAGTTCAGCCAGGAGACCGTGGCCGATCTGGTCGCAACGTACGAGAACCTGGTGGTGCTGCGGACGTTCAGCAAGTGGGCGGGGCTGGCCGGCATTCGCGTGGGTTACGCCATCGCCGCCCCGTCGCTCCTGCACTACCTCTGGAAGATGAAGCAACCCTACAACGTCAACGTCGCCGCCCAGGTGGCGGCGCGGGCCGCGGTGGACGATCTGCCGCACATCCAGCGCACGATCGCGGCAATTCTGGACGAGCGGACGCGCCTGATGGACCTTCTCCAGAGCATCCCCTACCTGCGTCCGTTGCCCAGCCGATCCAACTTCATCTTCTGTCCCGTGGAGGGGCGTAGCGCCCGCCTCGTGCGCGACGAGTTGCGGCGGCAAGGCATCCTGATCCGCTACTTCGAGACGCCGCTGCTGCGCAATGCCGTTCGCTTCAGCGTCGGCAAGCCGGAGCACACGGAGCGGTTGCGGTTGGCACTTTCTCCGCTTCACTGACACGTATTAATGCGCCTCCTATGGACGCCGCCGGTGAATGGAGTGACAATAGAGGACGAGCGAAACCGTTGCGTTCGCCCGTAGAAAGTCACCACAGCCATGGCCTACATGTTCGATCCTCAGCCACCAATCGCGCCGCCGCCAGGACCGGTGCGGCAAGTACCGGCGCCGCGCTGGCGCAACAAGCGCGGCACGCTGACCACCGGCGCCGGCATCCTGGCGGTACTGGCTTCCAAACTGAAGTTTCTGTTTGTCCTGCTGAAGTTCGGCAAGGTCGGCGGCACCTTCCTCACCATGTTGGTGAGCGTGGGGGCCTACGCCTTGATTTTCGGCTGGGGCTATGCCATCGGCTTCGTCGCCCTGCTCTTCTGCCACGAGATGGGGCACGTCCTGGTGGCGCGCTGGCAGGGGGTCAACGTCAGTGCGCCAATGTTTGTGCCCTTTTTGGGTGCGTTCATCTCCATGCGGGGGCTGCCGGACGACAGTCTGGGTGAGGCAGCCATCGCCGCCGGTGGGCCGGTGCTGGGCAGCGTCGCCGCCCTGGGCAGCCTGGCGCTGTACGGCGTGACGCACCAGCCCCTGCTACTGGCGCTGGCCTATTTTGGATTTTTTCTGAACCTGTTCAACCTCATCCCGATGTCGCCGCTCGATGGTGGTCGCATCCTCGGCGCTGCTTCCCGCTGGGCCTACGTCGCCGGCCTGCCGATTTTGGCCGTTATCGCCATCTGGCACTTCAACCCGTTCTTGCTGTTCATCCTGGTCTTGGGCGCCATGGATGCCTTCCAGCGCTTCCGCGGCGGCGCCGTCAACGCGCTGTACTACTCGTCAATATCCCCGGCTGCTCGTTGGGCAGTCGCCGGTGGCTATGTGCTGCTGGCCAGTCTGCTGGCCATTGCCATGAGCGACACGCATAACGCATTGCAGGTGCTGCGCTCGGGTGGTTTGGTGGGCTGAATGCGGTGAGCGCCTACCTGCCTCGCAGGTTGGAGAAGAGATCATCCACCGGCAGGGTAATCCCCGGGAAGAGCGGGCTGGCCAGCACACCGTTGGCATGGAGGTGGGCCTCTTCGCGGAATGTTCCATGCTCGTGAAGGTACTGTGTGACCGTTCGGGAGGCGCGATCTACTATCCAGTACGCGGGTACCGCAAAGCGCTCATAGTCGCGCCAGATTTCGCCCCCGGGCAACTGATCGTTGCGGTTTGTCGGTGATAGGATCTCAATGATCAGGTCCGGCACCCCTTCGATGGCTCTGCCCGTGTCCAGATAAGCGCGCTCCTGCCGCAAGAAGCAGAAATCCGGCTCACGAACGTTGCGCCGAGCGCCCGACGCATCCAGAATCACTGCTACCGGTCCAGCCTGGACGATGCCGAATCCTGCCTGTTCGGCTTTGTCCAGCCAGCGCCAGAGTGCTTTGGCAACCCAGCCGTGATTGGATGACGTCGACATGCGCTCGACCGGTATCCCCTCTACGAGCTCTGAGAGCGTGGTGTTTTCCGGCGCGTCGATCCACTCGTCGAAGGTGTAGCGTTGTCTGGTCAGGCTCAACCGGGGCCACCGCCTTCCCTGCCTGCGGCGCGGCCCGGCACCGGGCCGCGCCGCTCTGAGCATAACACGGAGTAGACAAGCCAAGCGGACGAGCAGGCTACCCTGCGGGTCGGTTCTCCAGCGAGCGCCAGAGCAGCAGACTGGCGACGCTGCAATGGGGGCGCCACAGTTGCGCGAGAGCCGTCAGTTCGCGCTTGTTCGGTAGCGCTTCCAGTCCGTAGGCGCGCTTGACGGCGTTGCGCACGCCGTAGTCGTCGACGGGCAGCACATCGAGCCTCCCCAGCGAGAAAATCAGGAACATCTCCGCCGTCCAGCGTCCGATGCCACGCACGGCCACGAGTTCCTGGATAATGTCCTCGTCGTTGAGCGCATCCATTCGCTCCAGCGCGACGCGGCCGTCTAGCACATGGGCAGCAAGATCCTTGACTGCCGCCACCTTGGCTCGGGATAGGCCGGTGGCTCGGAGCGTTTCATCCTCCAGGGCCGCCAGCCCCGCCGGATTGAGCGGCGCCTCCTCCGGGAAGAGTGCTTCCACCCGGCGCAGGATCGCTGCTGCTCCGGCGCCGGAGAGTTGTTGCGAGACGATGGCGCTGACCAGGGTGCGGAACAGCCTTGGATCGCGCGTAAGTAGCCGCGGCTCGTACTGCTCGATCAGGCGCTGCAGCACGGGATCGGCAGCGGCCAGGTGTTGGAGCGCAGCGAGTTGAGGGTGAGGCGATTGCACTTCCAATGTCACAGCTTCCATTCTTCCGTCATACCCAACCGCCAGTTCTCAACGGCCGCTCAGCCACTTCGTCTCCTCATACCCCGGCACCGGCTCGCATCGGCTATCTTACCGAAGGACCGGCGGATGGCGGCCGGCGCGAATGGAGAGCAGCGATGAAGTATAAGCGACTGGGGCGTACCGGCCTGAAGGTGTCGGAGGTCTGCCTGGGTACGATGACGTTTGGCAGTCAGGCCGACGAGCAGGCAAGCAAGGCTATCGTCAAGCGCGCGCTAGATGCCGGCGTCAACTTCTTCGACACCGCCAACGTCTACAACGCCGGCGTGTCGGAAGAGTTCACCGGGCGGGCGTTGCAAGGGGTGCGGCGGGATATTGTGCTGGCGACGAAGTTACACGGCAGGATGGGGCCAGCGCCAAACGACGCGGGCCAGTCGCGCAAGCACATTATAGAGGCGGTGGAGCAGAGCCTGCGTCGCCTGGGCACCGACTATATCGACCTGTATCAGGTACACCGCTTCGATCCCGACTCCCCACTGGACGAGACACTGGGGGCCCTGGACGATCTCGTCCGCAGCGGCAAGGTGCGCTACATCGGCGCGTCCAACTATGCAGCCTGGCAGCTCTGCACGGCGCTCTGGACCAGCGACAAGTTGCACCTGGCGCGCTACGACTGCATCCAGCCGCGCTACAACCTGATCTCACGAGCCATCGAGCAGGAACTGCTGCCGCTCTGCCAGGCGCAGGGCGTCGGCGTGATCGTGTATAACCCGCTGGCCGGCGGCATGCTCACCGGCAAGCACCAGAGACAGGCGCCGCCGACGTCAGGTACGCGCTTCGACATGAACCCGATGTACCGCAACCGCTACTGGCAAGAGCGCGTCTTCGATGCAGTAGATCGCTTCCGGGAGATCGCCGCCGGCACGGGGCACAGCATGGCGCAGGTGGCGCTGGCCTGGTCCCTGGCGAACCCTGTAGTGACCTCCGCCATCCTCGGCGCCAGCCGCGTGGAGCAGTTGGACGAGACGCTGCCGGCCGTGGACATCGTGCTCAGTGCGGAGCAACTGCAACAGTTACAGGATCTGTGGGAAAACGTGGGGCGGCGGGAGTTCTAAGGGACAGTGATCGTGGTAGCATCAGAAGGGCTATAGTCATCTAAGTCGCGTCTGAAAGTAGTCAATTGCCGCATGCATGAAAAGCCGGTCTCCGCCCTGGACCGTGTGTTGCCTGGTACTGGCAACACACCGCTGACGAGCCGCCGCCTCGTCTTGATCGGCCTGCTCAGCCCGCTCCTCGCCGCCTGCAGCGGAGCGACAGGTAATGGCACGGCAACCATAGGCTCGGTGGTTGCCACGACGGGTACCTCAGCGTCGGGTGCCGCGCCACGGGCTGCCGCTGCGAGCACGAGCACGACCACTGCCGTCGACAGGCAGCCCGTGGCGGTGGTATTCCCCGGTCCCGGCACACTGATCTTCCTGCCGTTTGAAGTGGCCCAGGCCCTGGGCTTCTTCGCCGGGCAAGGATTGAATGTCGGCTTCACGTATGCCAAAGGCGGCCCGCCGGCGGTCACGGCGCTGCTGGCCGGCAGTACCGATTTCGTCGGCACGACGATCGATCTGGCGCTCAACAGTTACAAGCAGCATAAGATGATCACCATGGTGACTTCTATCACGCGGGTGCCGGCCTTCGCGGTCGTCACGACCAGTGCGACCGTAACCAGCCTGAAGGACCTTTCCGGGAAGACGGTGGGCATCACCAACGTCGGCGCTGGTGACGAGCTGGTCTTGCAATATCTGCTCAAGCAACAGGGGGTTGACCCACAGAGCGTGCAGTACGCGGCGATCGGACCGGATGAAGCCAAGATCAACGCTCTCAAGGCGAACCAGGTTGAGGCTGCAATTTTGCAGGAGCCGGCCCTCAGCATCGTCGAGAAGCAGGGGGGCCACGTGCTGGCCAACCTCTATGACCCGAAGGAGGCGCAGGCGGCTTTCGGCGGCGGGTACCAGTTTACAGGACTGGTGACGACGCCGGCGGTGATCAGCGGCAAGGCTGATCTCGTGCAGCGCATGGTGAACGCCGTGGTCCAGGCCGATCGCTTCATCGCCGCCAACAACGGCACGGCGATCACGGCGAAGCTCCCCGACAATGCCATCGTCGGCGGTGACCGCAGCGCCTTCGCCAAGATTCTGGACCAGTACAAGCAAGCGATTTTCTCTGCCGATGGTCAGATCCACGCCGACGAGGTGGATACCGTCGCCAAGGTGCAGGCGGCGTCGGGCGCGTTGACCGGGGCGAAGCCGGATATGACCCAGTTCTTTACCAATGCCTTTGTGGACGCCGCAGCGAGGTGATCCGCGAACGGAGTGACGCGGCCATAGCTGACGGCGTCGTTGACCATGCGTCGGCGAAAGTGGAGATTCGCGGTTTGCGCCGGTCCTTCCGGCGGCCGGACGGCGATGAGCAGGTTGCCCTGAGTAACGTGAACCTGGCGGTACCACCCGGCTCGTTCACGTCCATCGTCGGCCCCAGCGGTTGTGGCAAGTCAACCTTGCTGTCCATCATCGCTGGACTGATTGAGCCGACTGCGGGCGAGATACTCATTGATGGACGCCCGGTGCGAGGTGTCCAGCGGGGCATCGGCTTCCTGTTCCAACACGATACGTTGCTGCCCTGGTGGAGTGTACGCGACAACGTCGGCTTTGGTCTGCGCCTGCAACGTTGCCCGGCGGCGCAGATCAAAGAGAGGACAGCGGAGTGGATCGGGCGGGTCGGTCTGAATGGCTTCGAGCAGCACTACCCGGCCCAGCTTTCCGGGGGCATGCGTAAACGCGTGGCATTAGCCCAGATGCTGGCCTACGAGCCGGACCTCATCCTCATGGACGAGCCGTTTGCTGCCCTCGATGCCCAGACGCGCAACCTCATGGAGAATGATCTGCTGCGTATTGTCGAGCAGTCGGGCCAGAAGACCGTGCTGTTCGTCACGCACGACCTGGAAGAGGCGGTGGCGCTGAGCGACCGCACGGTGCTCCTGACGGCCGGTCCGGCGGCCACCGTCAAAGCCAGTTACGATGTGCCGCTCGCCCGGCCACGCGACGTGCTGGCAAGCCGCCAGAACCCCCAGTTCCGCGTCATTTTCACGGCGATCTGGCAGGGACTGAGCGAGGAGGTGGATAAGTCTTTTGGTCGAGCCGACGAGTACGAGATCTAGCAGCTCGGTCGACCTGCCGCTGACTGCTCGTCCAGTCGGGCGGAAGCGGCCGGCTACGCCACGGGCGACACGCGCCATCGTGGTCACGCGCTTCGCGTTGATCGCGGGCTTGCTGCTGCTCTGGGAGGTACTGGTACGGGTCGGCTGGTGGGATGCCGGCTTCATCAGTTCGCCCAGCCTGATCGTCGCCAAGCTGGGAACCTGGATCGACAGTGGCTACCTCTGGCCGCAGGTGCTGGTGACGCTGGAAGAGGTGGCGATCGGCTTCGTGTTGGGTTTGCTGGCCGCTATCCTGGTCGGCTTCGCGCTGGGGCGCAACCGTTTCCTGGCCGGCGTCTTCGAGCCCATGCTGGCGGCGCTCAATGCTGTTCCGCGCATCGTACTGGCCCCCTTGCTCATCCTCTGGTTCGGCATTGGCGTCGAGTCGAAGGTAGCCTTGACCTTTCTGATGGTCTTCTTCGTGGTCGTGTTCGCCGTACTCAACGGCATCCGCGAAGTGAATCAGGCGCTCGTGCAGAACGCCTTGATCCTGGGCGCCAGCGCCCGCCAACTGGACCGCTACGTCTATCTTCCCGCCGCTCTCACATGGATCTTCGGTAGCTTACGGCTCGCCATCGGCTTCGGCTTCAGCGCCGCCATCGTGGGCGAGTTTCTCCTCTCCAGTCGAGGTCTCGGCTATCTGCTCAATGCCGCGCAAAACGCCTTTGACGCAACCGCCATGATGGCCGCGCTCGTGACGCTCATGGCCATCATCGGCGTGTTAAACTATCTGGCCGGACGGATTGAACGTCGCGCTTCGCTCTGGAAGGCGTCGTCCAGCACAGACCGCTAACTCGTAACGAGGGACGGAGACGACCGTGGCAGTGCAGCCGACCGGACCGCACGCCTGACCTATTCCTCTGCCTTTGCAGTCACCCCGTTTGTCGGCGGGGCTGCTTGCAGTTGCTTCAGGATTCCGGCCACCACGCCGCTCGTTGCGTCTTTTTTGCCCGACATGCTCTGGTCCAGGTAGTCGCCGAGTTGGCCGAAGAGGCGGGTGAACTCCATGGGGATAACGAGCTTGGTGCTGGGGCTGGCTCCGAGGGCTTTGAGGCCGTCGATCACCTGCAGCGTCATCGTTTTGGAGTCAATGGTGTTGGCGGAGGCGTAGATCGTTTGCAGGGCCTGGGCATAGCCTTCCGCCTCCAGCATGCGCGCCTGCCGGGCGCCCTCAGCCCGCAAGATTGACGACTGCTTGTCACCCTCTGCCACGTTGATGGTGAACTGGCGCTTGCCTTCGGACTCCAGGATGGCGGCGCGCTTGGTGCGTTCTGCGGACATCTGGCGATTCATTGCCTCCTGCACCTCACGCGGCGGCAGAATCTCCCGTATCTCCACCGCCGTGACCTTGACTCCCCAACGTTCCGTCACTTCGTCCAGTTTGACGCGCAGCAACTCGTTGATGTGCTCGCGACGCGCCAATACGTCGTCGAGCGGAATGTCCCCGACAATAGCGCGCAGCGTCGTGGCGGCAATGCCCTGTGAGGCCCCGCCAAAATTGTTGACGGCGACCACGCTGGAGACCGGATCAATCACCTGCCGGTAGACCAGGAAGTCGATGGAGATCGGCACGTTGTCCTGGGTGATGCAGGTCTGGTGCGGTATCTCCGTGAATAGTTCCCGTAAATCGACCATCACCGGCCGGTCGATGAATGGCAACAGGAACACTGGACCGGGCCCTTTGGCGCCGATGCAGTTACCTACGCGGAAAACGACAAGCCGCCGGTATTCGCGCACGATACGTACCGATTGGCTGGCCACGGCGCCCACCACCAGGACGGCGAGGACCAGCCAGAGCAGCGCGAGGATCATGGGACACCACCTCCTTGTACACAGCGGTCAGGCAGAACGCAGAGCGCTGCCACCGGCCGAAACGACCGGTTCCACTTCCAGGGTTAATCCCCGCCGGCCGACGATGCGCACCGGCTGACCGGGCAGCAGGGCCGGAGCGAACGCGTCGCACAACTGCGCCGACCAGAGTTCACCGCCGACCCGCACAACGCCGCCAGGCGCCAACGCCGTGGTGACGACGCCGGTCATACCAAGCAGACGCTGTGGCCCGTTTACGGATGGTCTATGGTGGACGTTCATCGCGGCGCGGACGAGGAAAGTCGTCAGCGCCGCACCAGCCAGCATGAGCACAACGATCAAGGGGAGCGGTACAGCGACAGATACATGACTACCGGGCGCGTCGTAAAGCGTGAGCGAGCCGGCCGCGAATGCGGCGAGTCCCGCAACGGTCAGTCCTCCGTGGGTGGTCAGCTTGACATCGAGGGCAAAAAGGGACAATGCCACGACGATCAGCAAGAGGCTGAGCCAGTTGACGGGCAGGAGCGTCAGGCCAATGAGTGCCAGCAGCAAGCAAATGGCGCCGCTGATGCCGGGGAGGAAGGCGCCGGGATGCGCTGCCTCCGTCAACAGGGCGCAACAACCAACGACGAACAGGGCGTAGGCCAGGGTGGGGTCAGCGAGTGCTTGCAGGATCGGCGCCACGTGTTGCCTCATTCCCATTGACGGGACGGTCGCGATCACTGCTTCCATTATACAACGTAGCTCGACGTTGTGCCCGGTTTTTGTTACCGTATGCTTGAAGTTTCGGTCTCTCCGTCATCTTCGTTGCGCGACGTCGAGTACAATCGGGTATGGTTTCGGCATTCCACCGCTCTCGGTGAAAGGGGAAAGTACGGCATGGCGGTTATGGTTCCGTTCACGAGCAACTACAACGACCTCTCCACGGACTTTGGCTACCAGTTCGAGTTTCGGTGCCAGCGCTGTGGTAACGGCTACCAGAGCTCCTTCCAGAAGTCGGCCACCGATATTGGCTCGGGAATCTTGCGGGCGGCGGGGGGGCTGTTGGGAGGTCTCTTCGGCAGTGCCGGCAATGCCGGCCAGACGCTGGCCGACCTGACCCGTGGCCCTGCGCACGACCGGGCCCTGGGTCAGGCGGTGGAAGAGATGCGTCCGCACTTCACGCAGTGCCACCGCTGCGGCGAATGGGTCTGCAAAGCCATCTGCTGGAACACGGAAACGGGGCTGTGTACGACCTGCTCGCCCAAAATACAGCAGGAGGTTGCAGCGGCTCAGACGGCGGCCCAAGTCAGCGAGGTTCGAGACAAGATAGCGGCGATCGACCTGACGAAGGACCTCAATCTGCAACAGCCGGCCGTCGCCATCTGCCCATCCTGTCACCAGGAAACGCAAAACGGCAAGTTCTGCAGTAACTGTGGCGCGCCACTTGCCGCTACACTGCGTTGCCCCAGTTGCAACAGCGAAGTCAAAGCCGGAGCGAAGTTTTGCCCGGAGTGCGGCCACAAAATGTAAGACGGTGTGACGCACAGTATGGCGCAGCAAGAGGGCGTCACGATATGCCCTGTGATCTCCGGTATACTACGGGCGCTGCCCTTCAGGTAGTAGCCGTGTCCGATGCGGCAATGTCGGTGGCCCGCGCCGCGTGGGTACGCCTGCCTTGTCTACCGATACGGGGCCGGTGCAATGTCAAGGGCAGGAGCGGCGACAAGCGTGACGGGCATAGAAAACGCACTCGCTACTTTCGTCATTAACACATTGCACTCCCTCGGCTACCTGGGTATCGTCCTCCTGATGGCTATCGAGAGCGCCTGTATTCCCTTGCCGAGCGAGATCATCATGCCGTTCAGCGGGTACCTGGTATCGCAGGGCGTCTTCACGCTCTGGGCTGCGGCGTTGGCCGGCGCTGTGGGTTGCACCATCGGCTCTACCGTGGCCTACGTCGTCGGGGCGGTCGGAGGCCGCCGCCTGGCGCTACGCTACGGCAAGTTCGTCCTGTTGACGGCGCACGATATCGACGTTGCTGATCGCTGGTTTGCTCGCTTCGGCGAGGTCACCGTCTTTTTTACCCGCCTGATGCCGCTGGTGCGCACCTTCATCTCGTTGCCTGCCGGTATCGCCCGGATGCCGTTCGTGCGCTTCATCATCTATTCGTTCGTTGGCTCGCTGATCTGGTCCGCCTTCCTCGCCTACATAGGGATGCAACTGGGCGCCCACTGGGATCAATTGAAGCCCATCTTCCAGAAGTTCGATGTGCTCTTCGCCCTCCTGGTCATCGCCCTCATTGCCTTCTATATCTATCGCCATGTTCGGCCTTCTGAGAGGGAAGTGGCACATTGAGAGGCGTCGGGTCCTGTAGGGGCAGGCCCCCGTGCCTGCCCTGCTCACCTTGCGACAATCAATCATTGTTTGCAACCGGAGAAAGGGCAGGCACGGGGGCCTGCCCCTACGGCACATTAATCGGTTGCCGACCGAACAGCGGGCTGGCGGTCTGAATAGCACATGGCAACGGCTCAGGACCACGTCCGCAACTTCTGCATCATCGCCCACGTCGATCACGGCAAGTCCACCCTGGCCGATCGCCTGCTGGAACTGACGCACACACTCAGTGCTCGCCAGATGGACGCCCAGGTGCTCGACACTATGGATCTGGAGCGCGAGCGCGGCATCACGATCAAGGCTCAAGCGGTGCGGATGGCCTACGACGCCCTCGATGGCGAGACCTACGAGTTGAACCTGATCGACACGCCGGGGCACGTTGACTTCGGCTACGAAGTGTCGCGAAGTCTTGCCGCCTGTGAGGGTGTGCTGCTGGTGGTGGATGCGTCGCAGGGGGTGGAAGCGCAGACCCTGGCGAACCTCTACCTGGCCATGGAGCACGACCTGGCCATCATCCCGGTGATCAACAAGATCGACCTGGCCAGCGCCGAGCCGCAGCGCGTGCTGGCGGAGTTGCGCGACGGCATCGGCGTCGACATCGACGACGCCGTGCTGGTTAGCGCCAAGGAAGGTCGCGGCACGCGCGACGTGCTGGAGGCGATCGTGCGCGTGGTGCCGCCGCCGAAAGGTGATGCGGCAGCACCGTTGCAGGCGTTGATCTTCGATTCCCATTACGATGCCTTCAAGGGCGTCATCGCCTATGTGCGCGTGATGCAAGGCGAGATCCGGCGGGGCGAGCGCTACCGCGCCATGCAGAGCGGTGTGGCGCTGGACCTGCTGGAGATCGGCGTCTTTCGGCCGCAGTTGACGCCAATCGATAGCCTGCTGGTGGGCGAGGTCGGTTACGTCGCTACCGGCCTGAAAACGGTGAAAGACTGCCGCGTGGGCGACACGATCACGAGCGTCATTCGTCCGGCGCTGGCGGCCTTGCCTGGCTACGAGCCGGCCAAGCCGATGGTCTTCGCCGGC
>DHIZ01000170.1:13203-33484 GCA_002404055.1 Chloroflexi bacterium UBA4733 | reverse complement strand
GGTCTTCGCCGGCCTCTTCCCGACGGAGGGCGACGACTATCCGATCTTGCGGGATGCGCTGGACAAGCTCCAGCTCAACGACGCTTCCCTGGTGTATGAGCCGGAGAGTTCGGCGGCGCTGGGTTTTGGCTTTCGCTGCGGCTTTCTGGGCCTCTTGCATATGGAGATCGTCCAGGAGCGCCTGGAGCGCGAGTACCATCTGGACTTACTGGCGACCGCACCGAGCGTGCGCTACAAGGTAACACTGAACACCGGCGCAGAGCTGGAAATCGAATCGCCAGCCAAGCTCCCGCCCGTGGGCGAAGTGGCCGAAATCGCCGAGCCCTGGGTGGCCGCCAGCATCCTGACACCTACCCGCTACATCGGTGCCTTGATGGAGTTGGTGACCGGCCGCCGCGGGGACTTCAAGGATATGACCTACCTCGACCCGGAGCGCGTGCTGCTGCGCTACGACATCCCGCTCTCGGAGATCATCACCGAGTTTTACGATGCCCTCAAGTCGCGCACGCAGGGCTACGCCTCGCTGGACTACCAGTTGAAGGGTTTCCAGGCTTCACGCCTGGTCAAATTGGACATCCTCGTCAACGCCCAGCCGGTCGACGCCCTGTCCATGATCACCCACACCGACAAAGCCTACGCCCAGGGCAAGCTGCTGGTGGAGAAACTGAAGGAACTGATCCCGCGCCAGCTTTTCGAGGTGCCGATCCAGGCTGCCATCGGCAGCCGCGTCATCGCCCGCGAGACGGTGCGCGCCCTGCGCAAGGATGTGCTCGCCAAGTGCTACGGCGGCGACATCAGCCGCAAGCGCAAGCTGCTGGAAAAGCAAGCAGAGGGTAAGAAGCGCATGAAGCGCGTGGGCAACGTGGAGATTCCGCAGGAAGCGTTCATGGCGGTGCTGAAGTTGGGAGAGGGATGATGGGCTGTTTCGGCGGGTGGCCCCGCGCCGTCGCGCTGTGCATAATCGCTCTCCTCGCCCTTTCCGCCTGCGCAACCCCCTCGCCTACCTTCTCTATCGCCCCAACGACCGCTCCGGCCGCCAAAGTATCCTCCAGTGCCTCGACGCCCCCCTTCCAGGCAGGCGCCGCCGCCGCACGGATCCCCGGCCAGTTTTTCGTGGAACCGGACGATGGCGTCGGCATCATCGTCAATGTCATCAATAAGGCCCAGAAGACCATCGACATGACGATGTATCTGCTGACCGACCGCGAGGTGATCGCCGCCTTGAAGAGCAGCGTCACGCGCCATGTGCGCGTGCGCGCCTTGCTGGAGCAGCACCCGGTGGGCAACGGACCGGGTAACCAGGGCATCTACGACACGCTGCACGCCGATGGCGTCGATGTGAAGTGGTCCAATCCGGCATTCCGGCTGACACACGAGAAGAGTCTGGTGCTGGACGGTACCTCCGCGCTGATTACGACGGCCAACCTGACCTTCAGCGCCGTGACCAGCAACCGCGAATACGGCATGGTTGATACCGACCCGGCCGATGCGGCGGCGGACGAGGCAGTCTTTCAGGCCGATTGGGATCGCACGACCGTCTCGCCTTCCAGACCAGACCTCGTGGTCGCGCCGAATAACGCCCGACAGAAGCTCACGGCGTTGATTGCCGGCGCCAAGAAGACGCTGCTGGCCGAGCAGGAGGAGATGGAAGATCCCGGCGTGGAGGATGCGCTCGCTGCCGCCGCGAAGCGTGGCGTGTCTGTTCGGGTGATCCTGCCCACTGCCGGCGCCGGCGCCGACTACAACGCCGCCGGCATCCAACGTGTCAGCGGGGCCGGCGCGCAGGTGCACCGGCTGGACAAGCCCTACCCCCATGCCAAGATGTTCCTGGCCGATGGGCAAGTGCTCTACGTCGGTTCGGCCAATGTGTCGGCTTCCTCGTTGGACTTCACGCGGGAGATGGGTCTCATCATGAGCAACCCGGAGGCGATCCAGCGCGTGCAGCAGACGTTTGAGAAGGACTGGAGCGCCGCCGTCGGTGCTTGATGGACGGCCAGCAGTGCAGTCAGGGAGAAAGACTTTATGGCGAAGATCACGTTTCTGGGCGCCGGCAGCACGGTGTTTGCCAAGAACTTGCTGGGCGACATCCTCAGCTTCCCCGAACTGGCGGAGTCGCAGATCTGCCTGTTCGACATCGACGAGGAACGCCTGAGCTCGTCGAAAGTCGTCGCGCAAAAGGTGGCCGAAGCCGTCGGGGCGCATCCGTCCGTCGAATGCACGACGGATCGCCGCCGCGCGCTGGATGGCGCCGACTATGCCCTCTCCATGATCCAGGTCGGCGGTTACCGACCGGCAACCGTTATCGACTTCGACATTCCCAAGAAGTATGGCTTGCGCCAAACTATCGCCGACACGCTCGGCATCGGCGGCATCATGCGCGGTCTGCGCACGATCCCAGTGTTGCTCTCCATGTGCCGTGACATGGAGGAACTCTGCCCCGACGTGTACTTCCTCAACTACGTCAACCCGATGGCGATGAACTGCTGGGCCATCAGTCGTGGCAGCACGATCAAGACGGTGGGGCTGTGCCACAGCGTGCAGGGAACGGCTCGTCAACTGGCCCGCGACATCAGTGTGCCACCTGACGAGATCAACTATGTCTGTGCCGGCATCAACCATATGGCGTTCTACCTGCGCTTCGAACGCAACGGCGAAGACCTCTACCCTGCCATTCGCCGCGTGCTGACCGAGGGCCGCGTACACGCCGGCAACCGCGTCCGCTACGAGATGCTGAAGCGGCTGGGCTACTTCGTGACGGAGTCCAGCGAGCACTTCGCCGAGTACACCCCCTGGTTCATCAAACGCGACCGCCCCGACCTGATTGAGCGCTTCAGCGTCCCGCTGGACGAGTATCCGCGCCGCTGCGAGCGCCAGATCGAGCGCTGGCAGACCGAGCGCACCGCTCTGGAAGGCGAGGGCACGCTGACCGTGCGGCGAAGCCACGAGTACGGCGCACCGATCATCCACAGCATCGAGACCGGCATTCCGCGCGTCGTCTACGGCAATGTCCCCAATACCGGCTTGATCGACAACCTGCCGCAAGGCTGCTGTGTTGAGGTGCCCTGCCTGGTCGACAAGAGTGGCTGGCAGCCGACGAAAGTCGGCGCCTTGCCGGTACAACTGGCCGCCTTGATGCAGACCAACGTCAACGTGCAGGCGCTCACTGTCGAGGCGGCACTCACGCACCAACGCGACTACATCTACCAGGCGGCCATGCTGGACCCCCACACCTCCGCCGAACTCGACCTCGACCAGATCTGGTCACTGGTCGAGGAGCTCATCGCGGCGCACGGAGAATGGCTGCCGGAGTATCGGTGAGTATCGTTTCGCGTCGGACCGTGTACAATTCTCCTCAGTGTGAGCATAGAATGTCGTGAAGGGAAACCGACTTGCCGACATTAAGTATCGAGAAGGCTCGGGAACAACTCGGCCAGCTCCCCGAACAACTGGCTGAGACGGCAGATGAGCAGACTTTGACGATCACCCGCCGCGGTAAGCCGGTCTTGGCTGTGATGTCTTGGGAGTTCTATGAATCCGTCATGGAAACGTTGGAAATTCTGAGAGACGCGGACCAGATGGCCGCGCTGCGGTCCGGCATCGAAGAAGCAGATCGCGGGCAAACACGCCTCTGGGAGGAGATAAAGGCCGAGTTGGGCTTGTGACGCCAAGCCGCGACTTCAGTCGCCGGGACCTCTCATCGTCGTTACCCTCTTGTTGCCCCTTCCACGCGCTGGGCGATGTCGCGGACTTGCTCTTCGGCGAACCGGCGGGCGAACTGTTGGACGATACCCTCGCCCATGGCAACTTCGGCGGCATTGCCGTCAATGGCAAACCAGAGCGCCTGCGTGAGACGTGAGTGGCCAGCCATGGCTTCGATAACCTCGTAGCGGATCATCCCGTTCAGCTTTCCTGTGACACTCAATTCCAGTAGATGGGGAGGCTCATCGGCGGTTGTCAGCATGTAGTGGGGTAGCGACCAGGGGCCGACCTTCACCGTGATATCCCAGGCCGCCGGTTTGCCGTCTAGCGGCGTTACTTGCAGCATTGCCGGCGGGCACCAGGGAGGCCCCTCCTCGGCGTTGAGCGCTGCCCAGACGGCGGCAGCCGGCGCCGCGACCTCGGCAGCGGCACTGAGGCGCGGTGACGGTAACGGCAGTACCGGCAGGCGGGTCGCTAACAACCCGTCGGGCGATGTCACCGTTGGGTCGTAACGGACGACGAGCGAGGCGATTGATCCGCTTGTCGCCCGTTCCAGCGTCCCGCCAGCCTTGTTGAGCGCGGCAACGACCGCATCCAGGCCGGGCTGATCCTGGCGACGTAGCGCCAGGCGCAAGCGGCCGGGGATACTGTGACGGAGGTCAACGACATCGGCGACGGTGGTCGGGTGGAGGACAAAGTAGAGCGGGTTCTGCCGCCCGGCGGGTCTCTGCTCGTCGACCACGCTGCGCACCTCCAGGGCTTCTACCGTCTGCTCCGCTACGGTCATGTTTCAGGGTACCGCACTCGGAGGGGTGCATCACGGCTGTGGCGCAATTGTCGCGTGTTCTGTAGGGTACCCGGCAGCCGGGCCAGGCGTGGGTGGTATACTGCCCGTTCCTGCGACGTTCGCCCGGGGGCAAGAGAAGCAGCATGGCGTTGAAGTGTCGGTTGCGATTGGTGACAGCCAGCCTGTCGGTCTGCCTCCTGGCTGCCTGCACGTCGCCGGCCCTGCCTGGCGGGATGACGGATGGCGGGACGGCGAGCAGTCTGGCCGCCAGTGCCGCTCAGAGTGGTGGACCCGGTTTCCTGTCGCCGACGCCGCCCTCGGGCGGGGGCGGCGTCCCGATCACACCACCGGCAGGCGGCCTTGCCCCAACAGCCACCGTGGCGCCGACCGCCACCACCGTCCCGCCGACCCATGTTGCTCCGACGGCCACCGGCTCGCCCGGCGCCGCCTCGCCGGTCGCCAGCCCCAGAGCAAGCCCATCCGCCACGCCCTACCGGACGCCAACGGCAGAGGCTACGGACACGCCGTTGCCGGTGGCGAATGGGGGGGCGCAAGTAGAGACGATTCAGATGGAGATGCCGGCGCCTGCCGCGGCGAAACCGGGCGGCACGGCTACCGTGCAGGCCACGACCACGGTACCGGGCGCCATCTGCACACTGACGGTGCGCTATCGCACCGGCGGCTCGTCCATCCCACAGTTCCCCGCCCAAACGGCGGACGCCAACGGCGCCGTCTCCTGGTCCTGGATGGTCGCGCCGGACGTCGTTCGGGGTGACTGGCCGGTGACGGTGCGCTGTCAGATTGGCCTCCCGTTGAACGGCGCCAACCTGCCTTTCGCCTATGCCAACAACCTGCTGTCGGTGCGGTAAGCCAACGTGCCATCAGGCGATGAGCGTGGTCGTTCAAGCTGCTGCTACGGGGCGCCGTTGCGGGCCGGCTCGTGGCGTATTAGACTCAGCGTGTTGCGAACGTGTATTGCCCGGCGCGGCGGCCGGGCTGGTGACGCGGCGATCGAAGAGGAGTAAGTTCAATGGACAATGAGCGGTCCGGCACGTTTTCTGCCCTCCTGCAGGAGGATCGGCGCTTTCCGCCGCCCGAACGGTTCGCAGAGCAGGCGAGCGTTCGCGACGCCGGTATCTATGAGCGCGCCAGCGCAGACCCGGAGGCATTCTGGGCTGAGCAAGCGCAGCAGATCGACTGGTACACACCCTTTGAGCGAGTGCTGGAGTGGAACGCGCCGTGGGCCAAGTGGTTCGTCGGCGGGACGCTCAATGCCTCGTACAACTGCGTCGATCGCCACCTGAAGACCTGGCGCAAGAACAAGGCGGCGATCATTTGGGAGGGCGAGCCCGGCGAACAGCGCGTCCTGACCTATCGTGATCTCTACCGGGAAGTCAACCAGGCCGCGCTCGCTTTGCAGGCGCTGGGCGTGGGCAAGGGTGACACCGTCGCCATCTACCTGCCGATGATTCCAGAAGCCGTGATCGCGATGCTGGCCTGCGCCCGCCTCGGTGCGCCGCACACCGTCATCTTCGGCGGCTTCAGTCCGGAATCGCTGCATGACCGCATCAACGACGCCAAATGCAAGGTCCTGATCACCGCCGACGCCGGCTACCGGCGGGGCAACCTAGTACACCTCAAGGCCAATGCCGATGCCGCGCTAATGGGGGACACGCCCACTCTGGAGCACGTCCTGGTGGTGCAGCGCGCCGGAGCGAAGGCAGCCGTGACCATGCAGGAGGGGCGCGATGTCTGGTGGCACGAGGCGGTGGCGCCGCACATCGGCAAGGAAATCGCGCCGGAGCCGGTGGACTCGGAGCACCCGCTCTACATCCTGTACACGTCGGGCACCACCGGGCGGCCGAAGGGCTTGCTGCACACGACCGGCGGCTACATGGTGGGCACGATGGTCACGACGCGCTGGATCTTCGACCTGAAGGAAGATGACGTCTACTGGTGTACTGCCGACGTCGGCTGGGTCACCGGTCATAGCTACATTGTCTACGGTCCGCTGGCCAACGGCGCCACGCAGGTCATGTACGAAGGGGCGCCGGACTGGCCGGACAAGGACCGCTTCTGGGCGTTGATCGCCAAGTACGGCGTCACGATCCTCTACACGGCGCCGACGTCCATCCGCACCTTCATGCGCTGGGGCACGGAGTACCCCGAACGGCATGACCTTTCCAGCCTGCGCCTCCTGGGCACCGTTGGGGAGCCGATTAATCCGGAAGCCTGGATGTGGTATCGCGAGCACATCGGCGGCGGCCGCTGCCCGATCGTCGACACCTGGTGGCAAACGGAAACGGGCATGATTCTGATCTCGCCCCTTCCTGGCTTGACCACCACCCGCCCCGGCTCGGCCACCTTCGCCTTTCCCGGCGTGGAAGCCGATATCCTCGATGAGCAGGGCAACCCGGTGCCGCTCGGCTCGGGCGGCTATCTGGTGATCAAGCGCCCCTGGCCGGCGATGCTGCGCACAATCTGGGGCGACCCGGACCGCTATGTCAGCCAGTACTGGAGCAAGTATCCCGGCGTGTACCTCACCGGCGACGGCGCCCGCCGCGACGAGGACGGCTATTTCTGGCTGTTAGGACGCGTCGACGACGTGCTCAACGTCTCAGCCCACCGCCTCGGCACCATGGAACTGGAGAGCGCGCTGGTGAGCCACCCGGCTGTGGCGGAAGCTGCGGTGATCGGCATCACGCACGAGATCAAGGGGCAGGCGCCGGCGGCCTTCGTCACCTTGCGTAGCGGCGTTGAGCCGACAGAAGCCTTGAAGAAGGAGCTGAGCGATCACGTCGCCATGAAGATCGGCGGCATCGCGCGACCGGAGAAGGTGTTCTTCACGGCAGAGTTGCCCAAGACGCGCAGCGCCAAGATCATGCGCCGATTGCTCCGGGATATCGCTGAAGGGCGGGTAGTGGGCGACACCACGACCTTGACTGACCCAACAGTTCTGGCCGATATCAAGGCGCGCTACGCGCAAGAGGAAGGATAAGGCGGAGCAGGGCGGCGACTGCCCGCCCACGGCAGTGGGTGCGCAGTCGCCGCCATAACGACTGTCAGGGAGCAAGCGGCAGGTCAACGGCTGTGCCGCTGGCCGCTGACTGAAAGACGGCTTCGGTGAAGTCCATATAGCGCACACCATCGGCAAAGGAAGGTTCGGGAGCGCGGCGGCCGGCGCGAATGGCGTCGATAAAGTCAGCTTCCGCTGTCCAAATTCGTGCCTCTTCCTGGCTGACGGGAATCACCCGCAGGTCCGAATCGCCTGCCCGCCCACCCAGGATGCGGTCCGTCTGATACTCGTACTTCAACGTGCCGGCGCTACCGAAGAGTTCGATGCTATTGAGGCCGGGGAAGCGCGCCACGCTGCTGAACAAGAAACTGCCCATGCCGCCGCCGGCCATGTCGGCGGCGATCGTGACGGAGTCGGGACGTTCGACGGGATGTAGCTCACCGTCAGCGCCTCGACGTTGCGGGGTGGCGGTGAAGGTACGGGCGACGACGCGCCGGGCATCGCCGACCCAGCGCTGCGTCACCTCCGCCAGCATGCCGACCGCCATGGTGTTGACGCCGGAAATCGCGCCGATTTGCCGCCAGTGCAGCAGCGCTGACGGATCGACATACTCGTCGGTGTAGTTGCGGACGTTCAGGTGATAGAGGTCGCCCAGGTAGCCTTCGGCGATCAAGCGTCGGACCAGACGGTCGCCGCGCAGGTAGTGTGGTGGCAGGCAAAGCATGGCAGTGCGGTCGGAACGCTCCGCCCGCGCCAGCATGGCGCGGGCATCGGCGGCATTCATTGCCATGCGCGCCTGACAGAAGACGTGCTTGCCGGCATCAAGGGCGGCAATGGAGACCTGGTGGTGCAGGAGGGGAGGCGTGCCGATCAGCACGGCGTCGAGACCGTCCCAGGCGACCAGGTCTTGCCAGCGGGCAAAGGTATGCCCGATGCCGAACTCCTGGGCGGCGCGTTGGGTGCTCTCCGGCGTGCTATTGCTGACGGCAACGATCTGCACGCCTGGAATCGTCAGCAAACCGGGAATGTGGCGTTGGCGGACGATGCCGCCGAGTCCAACGATGCCAACGCGAACCGACTGTTCCATCATATTCAACTTCCTTCACTTCGGCGCCAATGCCTGCAAGAAGGATAGCAGAACTGGGTAGGGTGGTAACAGTCGCCCGGTTTGGTGGAACTGCTACTTCTTGAGAGTCGCCGTGGCCGTCACCACGCCGGAGGGCAACGGAGCCGTGCCGCCGCTGTTAAAGATGCCCGAGCCGGTGAACAGCCAGATGATGGCCGCGATCACGACGATGGCAACCGCGATGAGGATCAGCACGGTGACCATATTGATGCCGGCCGCTACCGCCGAACTCCCGTTGTCGTTTGGACCGGTCGTGCTGGGGGGGTTGACATTGACCTGACTCATGTGGTGGTTCCTCCGATCACTGCGCCGCCGCCCGATGACCTCGAGTGGCGCGGGGACCAGGCCCCTGAGGTGCAGGATAAGCAAGGTACGTGCCAGAGTGGCGACCAGCAGTCGGCTGGCGACTGAAGTCGCGCCTACGAACGGGCGAAGTCCGCCTGCGCGGACTCGTATCCAGCCCGCGCAGGGCCCAGAGGGCGCCCACTTCGCTCCCCGGTAGGCGCGACTTCAGTCGCCGGCTCTCTGCTCCACTCCTACTGTCCGGCCAGCAGTCTGCCTCGTAACTGCCCAACCAGGTAGAGCGAGCCGGTGACACAGACGAGCCCGTTCGGGCCGGCGATGTTGCGCGCCTGGTCCAGGGCAGCGTCCAGATCGCGTTGAATGACGATCGCCGGTTCGGAGACGGCGCCAAGCGTTTGCTGGAGGAGCGCCGGATCAACGCTTTCCTCACGGCCCCAATCGGTGCTGGCGCTGATCTGGGTCAGGATAATGGTTCCCGCCACGGTGAGCAGCGGCGCCAGAGTACCGGCGATATCGTGGCCGCGGCGCATGGCCACCACACACACCGGACGGGTGAGAGGAGAGAGCAGGCTTAGGGCCGCCGCCAGGGCTGCCATCTTTTCGGGGTTGTGTGCGCCGTCCAGGAGCACATCTGGCGTACCCGCGACGCGCTCCAGGCGGCCGGGAACGCGGCACGTCGCCAGGCCGTGGCGCAGGGCTTCCTCGAGGACGGGGAAGCCGCGTTCGGCAAGGGCGACGGCGGCCGCGGTGGCCAGCGCCGCATTGTCCACCTGGTGCCGCCCCAACAAGCCGAGCTCCAGGTCCCGAAAGCTTGCTCCCGGTACGACGAGGTCGAAGTGCGCACCCTGGTTGTTGACGGTGCGGGTCTTGACCACGATCTCCTGCCCCAGTCTCCAGAGCGGCTGGCCCACTTGCTGCGCACGCGCCTCAAGAATGGCAAGTACCGATGGTTGCGATGCTCCGGTAATGGCGGTCGCCGCCGCCTTCAGGATGCCTGCCTTATCCCGAGCGATGGCTTCGACCGTTGTCCCCAAGAGCTCTGTGTGATCCAGTCCTACAGTGGTGAGAACGGTGACGAGCGGCTGGAGCACGTTCGTTGCGTCCCAGGCGCCGCCTAGCCCGACTTCCACGACGACTGGCCGCGCGCCACGCGACCGAAACCAATCAAAGGCCAGCGCCACCACGAGCTCGAACCAGGTAGGCCGGCCGTCGAGCCATTCGCCGGCGTCCAACAGCGGTCGCACCCTGTCGAGTAATGCGAGGAGTTCTTCGGCAGGGACCGGCGCCCCGTTTTGTACCAGCCGCTCGCAGACGGTTGCCAGGTGCGGTTTGCTGTGCATGCCGACCGGGTAGCCGGCGGCTTGCAGCATCGACGTCAGCAAGTGGCAGGTCGAGCCCTTGCCGGAGGTACCGCCAACATGCACCGAGGCCAGTTGTTCCTGGGGGTTGCCGAGCAACGCCAGGAGCTGGCGCGTGCGGCGCAGTGTTGGGACGGCGCCACGCGGCGATGGGCGTGCCAACTCCCAGAGCCGGTCGTCCACGGTTGTCTCTTGGGGCGTGATGGGAGACACGGCGGCGTCCTATGCTTAGCCCCGGCCGAAGAGGCGGCGAAACACGCCGCCCTCGGAACCGGTCTGGATCGGGAGAGGTTCAGCGACGTCGAGCCTCCGGTCTTCCACGATGGCGCGCGGCTGGTCATCAAGTAGGGCCTTGGCGATGTCAGGTCCGAACTCGTCGCGGATTTGGTCGAACGTGGTCTGCAACTGCGGTGCACGCCGGTTCGGATCGTGCGCGTCGCTGGCGATGACGTGGCAGAGGCGATGGGTGATCGCCAGGCGGCAGACGCGGGCGGCGGTGCGGCCGAAGCCGCCCGTCAAGCTGGCCGCCGAGCATTGCAGCAATGCGCCGTGTGTGACCCAGTCGAAGAGCCGCTCCGGCTCCCGTTGCACCTGGGCGTTGCGCTCGGGGTGGCCAATCACGGGGATGAAGCCGTCCGTCTGCAGGATGAAAAGCGTTTGGTCGACGTAGATCGGCAGGGCCTGGAACGGCAATTCGACGAGGACGTAACGGGAACCATTCAGAGACATGAGTTGCCGTTGCTTCAACCGCTCAGGGGTATCGGGCTCCAGATAGATTTCGCTGCCCAACAACAGCGACACCGCAATGCCATCGGCGGTCACTGCCTCCTGGACGGCAGCCAGCCTGGCCTGCATGCCGTCGTAGCCGTCGCCATGCTGCAGGATTTCGGCGGAGTGACTGGTGGCGACGAGAACGCCCGTGCCACCCGCAACTGCGGCGCGCACCAGGGCGACGGCCGTCGCCATATCCTCCGGTCCATCGTCGAAGGCCGGAATGATGTGCGTGTGGATGTCCACGAACCCCGGCAGGAGACTCACGCCGGGCTGAGCACGTTGCCCAGCAAGCCGCGCGGTTGATGGGCATGGTTGAGCGCCGCTCCCAGGATGTGGGCATGCACGCGTTCCAACAGGTCGCGGGCGCTGCGCAGATCGCCGCGACGGCTTTTCCCGCTGTCTGCCACCAGCAGCACGCCATCGACTCGGGCCGCAAAGAGGGCGCTGTCGGCCAGGGCAGCCAGCGCCGGCGTATCAAAGAGCACGACGTCAGCGAATTCCAGCAGGCTGCTGATGACGCCGGCCATGCGCGGCGAGTTCAGCGCCTGGGCGGGATTAGGACTGGACGCGCCGGCGGCGAGCAAACGGACACCCAGAGCCACGGTGTCCTGCAGCGCTTGTTGTGCCGAGACCTCGCCTGCCAGGACGTTTACCAGGCCCGTCGTGTTGGCGGCGTCGAAGATGACGTGCTGCACCGGGTTCAGCAGGTCGGCATCCACGACGATGACCTGCTTGCCGGACTGGGCAAAGGCGACAGCAAGGTTGGCGACAATCGTGCTTTTGCCGCTGCCGGCCTGCGGCGCCGCCACTGCCAGCGTCCGGAGCGGGCGGTCGACGTCGGCGAACTGCACATTGATGCGCAAGCGGCGAAAGGCTTCGGCCGCCGCTGAGGTCGGCTCGGCCAGGGTGATGAGCGAATCTTGGGGTCGCACTGCGGGCACGCGCTTCCTACCTTCTTACTTCGGCGACGGGCTCGTTGACACTTGCCTCATACGCCCGCCCGTTGGCGCTCGGCGGTGAGGTTGGCGAGATGGGAGCACCGGCAAAATGCGGGATGTTGCCAAGCAGGGCGAGCGTCAGGCCAGCTTCAACATCGTGCTCGGTTCGCAGCCGGTCATCCCAAACATCCAGCACGTAGGCAGCGCCGCACCCCAAAAACAGCCCGATGAGCAGCCCCGCCAGGACGTTGGTCTTCGACTTCGGTCGGTTGGGGCTGCCGGGAACAGCGGCACTGTGGACGATCTGCACGTCCACGTCCGGGTTGAGGTGCGACAGGTTGTATTGCGTCTGTTTGGTCAGAAAGAGTTGTGTCAGGTTGTTGGCGATGGCGGCAGCGCGATTGGGATCGGTGTCATCAACCGTCAGGCTGATGGTGAGGGCGGTGTTATCGGAGGTGGCCGTGATGTTGTGCGCCAGCACGTCTGGCGAAATGTCCAGCTTCAGTTGCTGGTCGAGTTGCCGCAGCAGGTCCTGTCCGGTGATGTTTACTGCGTAGTTGGCGAGAAGTTGCTGGGCGGCCAGGCCGTTGCCGTAGTCGAAGCGCGCCGGTGTGACCGAAATGGTCGTGGCGGCGCGATAGATCTTGGTGGTGAACTTGCTATAGATGCCGGCAACGCCGGCGCAGATGAGGATGCAGGCCAGGATGATGACCCAGCGGCGACGGAAGGCGGCGAGGACATCGACGAGGCGCATGCAGTTCCTTCCAGGTGTGCCCGTTGACTATAAAGGGAGAGCCGCAGTGCTGTCAAACGGCCGCGCATGGCAATGCAGATAGCGGGGGTTGCGTTGACCGGTGCTGTGATGCCGCGGTATACTCTGCCACGGTCGTTGTGAACCGGGTCGGGGCGATGGGTGTGGCGACGCGGACCGGTGGCGTTCGGCTTGGAGGGATGTCCGAGCGGTTTATGGTGGCCGTCTTGAAAACGGCTGAGGTGGTGAGCCTCCGGGGGTTCGAATCCCTCTCCCTCCGCCGAAGTGAAGACATATGGAGAGGTCGCATAGTGGCCTAGTGCGACGGTTTGCTAAACCGTTGTGGGAGTAATTCCACCCGGGGTTCGAATCCCCGCCTCTCCGCCGATGTCCAGAGAAACCAACAGGGGGGAGGAAGCGCTCCGGCGCTTCCTCCCCCTGTTGTGGTTCCCCTCCTGGGTTAGGAGGCCACGGGTAGGCCGTCCGGGTTGGCTTCGAAGCTGAAGCGCTGGGTGTTCAGGCGCTCCTGGACGCCGTTCGGGCCGTTCACCCAGGTGTGATAGCCGTCGGTAAAGGCTGTCCAGTTGTCCGCCTTACGCCAGACCAGCAGTCCGCCCGCTGTGTGCTGAATGGCATCGCCGTTCGTCGGGTTGTGGCTCTCTTCGCCGGAACACTGACCGACGGCCTGGGGAATGGCATTGGCCATTGTGGCAAAGCCAAGTATAAACTGGCAGCCCGTTGACGATGAGGCTGCCGGCGCTGGGGCAGCGGTTGGGGTTGGCGTTGGCTGCGTCTCGGTCACCGTGGTGGCAGGCTGGGCGCCCGGGCCGCCGCTGAAGACCTGGACGAAGATCGAGGCCTGGTCGCTTAGGTGGACATTGGTGCCGCTAAAGGTACCGGCCCAGCAACACTGCACGACGACGCCCGTGTAGATCAGCTTGGGGTCCATAATGTTCGCTTTGTGTTCTGGGCTGTTCAGCCAGGCAGTGTTGGTGTTGGCGGCGGCGGTATCAGCGTTCGCGGCTATGTAGTTGTTGAGCGCCAGATTCTCGGCGATGGTTGTCCCCGGCACGTTAACGCCGATCCCTGCTTGCATCATGCGCGGCGTGATGTCAAGGCTGGATTGCGGGCAACTCAAGCTACTCTCGCCGCCGCTGCAGTGGGAAAAGTAGCTGTGCGTGATCAGAAACTGGGCGCGCTGTTGTGCGACCTGGGTCAAGCGCGGATCAACGGTCAAGGCACTTAACCCGTTCGAAACACGATCTTGATTAATAATCTGGACGATCTGGTCGCTCATGGCGGTGCCCGCTGCTGATGCATTAGCACTGGCTGATAGGGCTCCACCTGTAACAGTGAAGGCCATCATTCCCGCCATCGCCAGGGGGCGCCACCACCCCCGAAAATTGAACCGCATGCCCGCACTCCTTCGCTTATCGCCTGTGTCAATCATACCTGTCTGTGTGAGTAGCATCGCATGCGCCGGTGACAATTGGGGTCGTCCAGCCAGAAAGTACTAGGCAATTTTGCGACGGACTACCTATCTCAATGTGACGTCAACGCGATTCCCACTGGCGCGGCGGCTACATTAACAAAGTGTGATTGTTACGAGAAACAGGCGGTGAGACCTTTGGAATGTCGGTCCCAAAGACAAACGATCTGTATTGTGAGGCCGCCAGTGCTCCGACAAAGGTCCTAGCCGGGCGTCGTTCGTGTCGCCATGGGGCGCCGGGGTTTGTAAAGGCAGTCACCTGAGCAATGGGTGGGCAACCGGCGCCCCTTATTCGCCCGACTTCAGCAAATTCGACATCTTTGACGGGGCGTCGGGGCGCGAGAGGGCTTTGCCGTAGGCCCAGTAGACATTGAGGAGGTAGTTGACAGCAAAGGCCAGGAGTACACCGAGGGCGTTCGCCGCGAGGTAATGCAGGGTGGTGAAATGCGTACACAATTGAACCACCAGGATGTTCACGACGAGGCTGACCAGGGAGACGCCGTTAAAGCGGCAAAAGCGCTCCCAGGAGGGGTGCGCGTGATGAAACGTCCAGCGATCATTAAGCAGGTAGTTGCAGATAATGGCCGATTCGATGGCGATCACCTGGGCAAGCCACAACGCCAGATGCAAGCGGCCGTGGCCGACGTACAGGAGCCCCTCGTTTACGCCGAAGCCGATGCCGCCGACTGTACCGAAGCGCAGCAGGCGCACGAGCGAGACGTGCCAGCGCTCCGGCGCCAAACGTAACAGAGCGGTGAAAGGCGACGCGACCTGGACGCGCCTGCTCATGCAGCGTTACTCGCCGCGACGGGGCGATTCCCAGCGGCGGGGCGGGCGGTCGCGGCTCTCGTCTCGATCGTTGCGGCGCTCAAACGGACGCGATGGGCCGCGATCCGGGGCATCGTTGCGGGGGCGGTCGCCAAAGCGTCCCTCGGGGCGCCCGAAGCCGCTGGAGGGCGGCCGCTCACCGAAGCGCGGACGGTCATCCTGGCGTCGTGGCCCGGCATAGCTGCCACGGTCGCCATAGCTTGGGCGTTCGCTCGGTCCGCGATCGCCGAAGCCGCCGGACGGAGCGCGGCTGCCAAAGTCGCCGCGCGGCCGCTCCTCTGGTCGTCGGGCGGGAGCGGGTGTCTCCGGGCGAGGGCGTGCCGCTCCGAGCTCAGCGACGCTGCGTTCCACCTTCTCCAACCGTGCCAGGACCTCCGTCAACGATTCTGCTGCCGGCCGCCGGACGGCAGCGCCGAGCAGTTCCTCGGCCAGTTCCTCGGCGGTGACGCCCTCGCGATCCGCTCGGCGTCGCAAGCGCCGCCGAAGGTCGGTAGAGAGCCGTAGCGTGATCGAGCCCGTCTCTTCGCTCGTTGCCGGCGCATCATCGGCGTCATCATCAACCATCATGACCTCATCCACTGTATCGTCGTCCTCATCTTCATCATCGTCGTCGCTATCGTCGCTATCGTCATCGTCGTCTTCGGCGAGATCCTCGACATCATCAATCGCACGTGAGCCGTGGGCGGGCTTTGCCGAGCCGTTCTCTCTAGCGGCCGCAGGAGCGGCCTCGGCTGGCAGCGCCGACGCTCCCGGCGCGTCTCCTGCCTGCTGGACAATCGTCTCTTCAGTCATCTGGTCATCCTTCAATATCCGGCACGATTGTGTCCAGCGTCCTATGGGCGCGACGCACCGTAGTCGTCTGCAGCGCTGCTCACTCCGGCGGAAGATGCGACCATTGGTGAGTCGGTATCACGCCGCGAGTGCTGCGAATCAGCACCGCATCAACGGTGCATCGAGAATAGCATACCACCGTAGTGCGGTGGACGGGCGCCCTCGGTCGTGACCCTAGTCCTGCAGTGTCTCCACCAGGGCACGCAGCGCGGCGGTGTAGCTGCGCCAGCCGAGGCCGGTGACGGTTCCCCGGCAGGCCGGCGCGATGATGGAACGATGGCGCCACTCTTCGCGCGCTGCCAGGTTGGAGAGATGGGCTTCCATCACCGGAAAAGGCATCGCCTTGATACAGTCGTGCAGCGAGACGCTGTACTGCGTCAGCCCGCCGGGATTCAACACCGCGCCTTGCGCGTCGTCGATGTGGGCGTGAAAGAAATCGATCAGTACACCCTCGTGATTGGATTGAACGGTGGACAGCCGGCAGCCGAGCTCCTTCGCCAGCGTTGCCAGGCGTTCGTTGATCTGCGGTAGCGTGACGCTGCCGTAGATGTGCGGTTCGCGCCGTCCAAAGAGGTTGAGATTCGGGCCATGGAGAATCAATAGATGCACGTGCAGCGCCTCCCCGCGCCAGCAGACAGTATAGGAGATCGCTGGTACAATCGCCTAGCAACGTGGAACGGTGGGAGAGATGCAAGCGGTCGCGGTGGTTCCCAGCACTGACGCCGCTCGTGCTGACCTTTCCGCGCGGAAGCTGGCCGTCGAGGCCTATCTCCGGCAATACTTTGCTGCAAAGTTAGCCGACGCGGCGCTGGTATCGCCGGAGAGTTACCAGTTGCTCGACGCCTTGCGGGTCTTCACCCTGGCGGGGGGCAAGCGTATTCGTGCCGCGCTGGTGGCCACGGGATACCGCTGTTTTGCTCCAGAGCCGGACGATGACCGCCTGGTCGTTGCCGGCGCTGCCGTCGAACTCCTGCACGCCTTTCTCCTGGCCCACGACGACGTGTTTGATCGTGACGCGACGCGCCACGGCCAGCCGACGTTGCATCAGGTCCTGCGCGCCGATGTCGCGGCGCGCTATCCTGCCGCCGATGCGGCGCGCTACGGCACGTCGCTGGCGATTCTCGCCGGCGACGTAGCGGCAATGCTGGCCTACGATGTGCTGGCGCGAGCGCCGGTAGCGCCGGATCGCCTGCTGCGCGCCACGCTGGTGCTCTCGCGGGTCGCCCTGGAGACCGGCTACGGTGAGGCGCTCGACGTGCTGGCTGAACTTGACCCGCAGGTCGACGAGGCTCGCGTGCTGCTGATCCATCGCTACAAGACTGCCAAGTACACCATCGAAGGACCTTTACACATCGGCGCCATATTGGCAGGAGCCGGTCCGGAGCAACTGGCCGCTTTGAGCCAGTTTGCGGTGCCGCTTGGCATTGCCTACCAGGTCCAAGACGACATCCTGGGAGTGTTCGGCAGTGAGCGCGTCACCGGCAAGCCCGTGGGTGCGGACCTGCGCGAAGGGAAACGAACACTCCTCTCGGTACACGGCCTGCGCGGGCCGCATGCGGCTGCCCTGGCGGCATTGATTGGTGATCACGAGTTGGATAATGCTGCGGCTCGCCAGGCGCAGCACCTCTTGCGCGACGGCGGTTCGCTCGCCTATAGCGAATCGCTCAGCGCCCAGTTGGTGACGCAGGCTGCGGCCGCTCTGGAGCAGCTCAGCATCCCGGCGGAAGTGCGCGCGTTCCTAACAGGGCTGGTGTTCCTGTTGACGCAGCGCAGCGAATGATGGCGGCGCTGAACGTGCCGCTGCGTGTCGGCACGCGCGGCAGCGACCTGGCGCTGGTGCAAACGCGGACGGTCATCGACCTCCTCCAGACAGCCTGGCCGGGACTGCGCTGCCAGGAAATCGTGCTGTCAACCCGCGGTGATCGCTACACCGATCGCCCGTTTGCGGCGGTAGGCAGCCGGGGCATCTTCGCGCGGGAGATCGAAGGCGCCCTGCTGGCTGGTCGTATCGACCTGGCCGTCCACAGCCTCAAGGACTTGGAGAGCGACCTGCCGGAGGGTCTCGTCATCGGCGCCTTGCCGCCGCGTGCAGATCCCCGCGATGCGCTGGCGGCAGCCGGCAGCTTCACGCTGGCGACACTGCCGGCCGGCGCTCGCCTGGCGACCAGCAGCATCCGGAGAACCGCCTTGCTTCGTCGTATCCGTCCCGATTGTCAAGTCGAGCCGATTCGCGGCAATGTGCCGACCCGCCTGCGCAAGGCGGCCGAGTTGCAACTGGACGGTGTGGTGCTGGCCTGTGCCGGTCTCGACCGCCTGGGCCTCGCGTCCTCCATTAGCGAGCGCCTGTCACCGGAAGTCGTCCTCCCCGAAGCGGGGCAAGGCGCGATCGCCGTGGAACTGCGCGGCGAGGATGCTGCGTTGCGCGAGTTGCTGAGCGCTATTCACGACCCGGTGACGGCCGCCTGCTGCAGCGCTGAGCGCGCCTGTGTCCGGCGGCTGGAAGGAAGTTGTCGCACGCCAATCGCCGCCTACGCAGTGTGGCAGGACACAGTGTTGTGGCTACGGGCGCTCGTTTGTTCCGCCGATGGCCGACGCCAGCTCCAGGCGGAACAGCGCGGGCCATCCGACGCGCCGGGGGCGCTGGGGCTGGCCGTGGCGGAGGTATTACTGCAGGAGGGTGCGGCGGAGTTGCTTGCGCCTGGATAGGTAGGCGCGGGTCGTGGACAGGCCCTCTCTCCGCTCCCCCAGCCGTCAGGCGTCACTGGCGCCGACGATGGCGTGGGCGCTGCCCATTTTCGCCTGGGTCTGGCCGCGTGGGTCCTCCTGAAAGGGCGTGACATCGCTTGTGTGGATGTACCAATCGAGAAGGCGGGTCTCCAGGTCGCCTTGCACAGCGGCGTACGCTGGATCGTTATAGCGATTGTTGAGTTCCAGTGGATCGGCAGCCAGGTCGTACAGCTCGGAGACCTCCTGCGGTCGCCGGACTAGTTTGTGGGTGGCGGTGCGGATCATCGTCGCCCGGCAGATGGAGAGCGGATCGCGCTGCTGCAAGTCACCTTTCGGCCAGTAGATATGCTTCCGGTTACGAGCGAACTGGTCGCGTCCCGTCCTGCCCTCAAATGCGTGCGCTTCGTTGCTGTCGTAGCCGCCTTCCGCAAACGCGGCGCGCTGCGGGTCACCGGCGGCGCCGTGCAGTTGCGGGAGGAAGGAACGCCCGAACTGCGTGTGCGCCAGGGGGATGCCGGCGAGGTCCAGCACGGTAGGCGTGAGGTCGAGCAACTCGGTGACTTCCTTGACGGCGTGGCCCTGGACGCCGCCGGGGAGACGCGCGACAAAAGGAACGCGCGTCAATGTGTCGTCGAGGCCGCTGGGCCACTTCTCGACGATACCGTAGTCGCCCGCCCAGTCGCCGTGGTCGGAAAAGACGAGCACTACCGTGTTGTCCGCCAGGCCGCACTCGTCGAGCGTGCGCAGGACCTCACCGAGCAGCCAGTCGGTGTAGCTGATCATGCCGAGGTAGACTGCGCGGATCTGGCGCAACGTCGCGTCATCCAGCTCGTCCAGGCGCCGGCTGCGGCGGATCTCCTCGTAGAAGCGCGGCTTATCGGGCAAACCAGCGGGCCGCAAGGGTGGCAGCGCGGACGAATCGTACATCGTATGGAAGGGTTGCGGCGCGGTGTACGGTGGGTGCGGACTGCCGAGCGGCAGAAAGAGACAGAATGGTCGCTCGTGCTCTCCGCGCAGGAACTGCATGCCCGCCTCGGCGCAGCGATAGTCGTGGTGGTCGTGCCGGTCGCCGCCAGGACCAAAGAGGAAGCTGTGAAAGCGCGGGTCGCCTTCCGGCCACGGATTCGGGTGGCCTGCCCCGCGACCGGCCGGGTTACCGGCCTCTTCCACGCTGTCGGCGAAACTCGCCTGGGCCAGCAGATCGTTCTTACCGTACATGCGCACGTCGTAGCCGGCCTGCGTCAGGTAGCGCAGGAGGTTGGGTTCGTCGGGACGTAAGAGATGCCACAGTGTCCGGTGGCCGCGCACGTGCGGGTACCAGCCGGTCATGAAAGACGTGCGGGAAGGGGTGCAGACGGTGTGCTGGACGTGGCACTGATCAAAGCGCGTGCCCTGCGCTGCCAGCGCGTCCAGGTTCGGCGTCTGGACTACGGTGTCGCCGTAACAGCCGGCACAGTCCGCCCGCCATTCGTCGGGATTGAACAGCACAAAGTTCAGGGGGCCGGAGGCGGTGGTGTTGTCACGTGTCATAGTTGTTTATCCCTCATTGCCGGCATAAGCGTAGCCTTCTGCCTGGGAGGGCGTCAAGGGGGTGGTCACGCGGGAGTGCGACGCTAAAGTTTTGCGCGGTCTGCTTGCCAACGGCGTCTCCGCC
>DHIZ01000170.1:8324-13034 GCA_002404055.1 Chloroflexi bacterium UBA4733 | reverse complement strand
CGCGGGCTGACCGAGTCCGCGCAGGCGGACTTCGCATCGTGTAGCCCGCGACTTCAGTCGCCGGGCGGGCGGTGCAAACAGATCGGGACTTGTCGGACGCACCACTTACCACCCGCTCCCTACCATCATGCTGCAGCACCGTCCGGTATTGCGTACACTACAGGCGAGCGCACGCCAGTTGGTGGCTTGCGTAGAGCGCATTACGGTTGCATGGGGCCTATCGCGCGCAGACGAAGGGAAGCGGTGTGTTGCGGACGCGGCTGTGCGAGCTGCTTGGGATCATGCACCCCATCATCAATGCGCCGATGGCGGGGCCGGCGAAGGCGGAACTGGCGGCGGCCGTGGCGGAGGCCGGCGGCCTTGGGCTGATCGGCGGCTCCAGTGGCGATGCCGAGTGGCTGCGCCAGCAAATTCGCGCAGTACGCGAGCGGACCGACCGGCCGTTTGGCGTCGGGTTCATTTCTTCCTTTCCGGGCCTGGATCGACTGGTCGCCACGGCCATTGAGGAACGCGTGCCGGTGATCACCCACTCCTTTGCCGATCCCACACCGTATGTGGCTGCGGCGCACGCCGCCGGCATCCTCGTGCTGGCGCAGGTGCAGACCGTGGCCCAGGCGGTGCGGGCCGCCCAGGCCGGCGTCGATGCCATCACGGCCCAGGGAGTGGAGGCCGGTGGGCACACGGGCACCAGCAGTGCCACCCTGCCGTTGGTGCCGGCGGTGATCGACGCCGTGGGTGACATCCCGGTGATCGCGGCGGGTGGTATCGCCGACGGCCGCGGCCTGGCGGCGGTGCTGATGCTCGGCGCGGAAGGCGCCTGGATCGGCACGCGCTTCGCGGCTAGCCGGGAATCGGCCGGCAGCGAGTGGGGCAAGGCCAGCATCGTCGGCGCGGGAACTGACGACACTGTGTTGACCAAGGTCTACGACACGATCAGCGGCTCGCCCTTCCCCGCCGGCATTGCCGACCGAGTCCTGCAAAATGCCTATACCCGAACCTGGCACGGGCGGGAGCAGGAACTGGTACCGGACCGGGAGCGATGGCGCCGCGTGTTGCAAGAGGCGTCGGAACACGGGGACCCGCAACTGGCGGCGGTGCGCGCGGGCAATGCTGCCGGCTTGATCCGGGCGATCGAACCCGCTGGTGATATCTTGCGCCGGATCGTGACGGAGGCCGAAGCGATCTTGCGGCAACGCCCGGCGCAACTCTTGCGAGAACCGTGGGAACAGGAGGGGGAGCGATGAGCGCGATCGAATACGTCCGGCCACGCTTGCGGGTCGATATGCCGGCCATCCTCGTGGGGTCGTTGTTCGCCTACGAGGATGTGCTGTGTACCTTTGCCGCGCGCATCGTGGCGCTACCCGTTTGGAGCGGCGCGGCCTTGAACACGGTTGCCTTGACCAGCGAACGGTTGATTGCCTTCGATAGCCACGGCGCCACCGAGTCCACCATCGCCATCCCGCTCAGCACGGTCACGGGGATCAGTTCGCCCGCTGACGCCGCAGCGGGCCGCGTCAGCGTCGTCTCCGCTGCCGTCGAGTTGCACCTCGCGGAGCTGGAACCGGTGGATGCCGAATTCGTGCAGACCGTCATCTATCACGCCGCCGCTGGACGGCTCTATAGGGTAGGTCAACCGGAGCCGCGCGACGGGTAGCCAGGAACGGCTGATACCGACGATAGTGGCGTAGGCGTCGTCCGGCGCGAACTCTCAGCAGATTATCAACTGGGTCCGGCATGCTACAGCGTGTGGTGATGGCCGTCGCCGCAGCACCGACAGGCAAGGGTCGCATGGACACTGGATTGACGTCATTGGTCGCTCGGAACCGAAAGGGGCCGCTGGTCCTCGTTGTGGACGACGAAGTCGGCATCGTGGACATGATCCAGCTCGGCCTCAAATACGAAGGGTACCGCTCCGCGGCGGCCTTCAGCGGGCCGGAAGCGCTGGAGGTCGCGCAGCGGCTGCAGCCGGATGTGGTCGTGCTCGACGTGATGTTGCCCGGCCTTGATGGCCGGCAGGTCTGCCGCAAGTTGCGCGCAGTCTCGGACGTGCCGGTCCTCATGTTGACGGCCCGTGACGCCGTGCCGGACCGCGTGTTGGGCCTTGACGCCGGCGCTGACGACTACCTCGTCAAGCCCTTCGCCTTCGAAGAACTCATGGCCCGCCTGCGCGCGCTCTTGCGGCGACGTCAGCCCCCGCCTGGCAGCGTGCTCACGGCCGCCGGCGTGAGCCTGGACGCACGGACGCGGGAGGTGGTGCGCGACGGGCGGGAACTGCGCCGCTTTGCCGCCGACGCCTCCCACGAGTTGCGCACGCCCCTCACAGCGCTGCGCGGGTATGTTGAGGTGCTCCTGCGCGGCGCCAAGGATGACCCGGAAGACATGGGGCACGCTCTGGCGGCAATGCAGCGCGAGGCGTTGCGCATGGAGCAGTTGACCTGCGACCTTCTCGACCTGACACGGCTGGATGCCCGGCTGGCGGGGGAGCGGTTGCCCCTCAGGCTGGATGGACTGGTCGACCAACTGCTCGTGGAGATGCCGGCGCCGGTCGTCCCGGTGTGCTGGGGCCGCCGCGAGACCGTGACGGTGGCCGGAAACGCCCCATCCCTGCGGCGGGCCGTCAGCAACTTGCTGGAGAACGCTCGCCGTTACAGTCCGGCCGGAAGTCCGCTCGAAATTGCTGTGTGGCTGGAGGGCAACCATGCAGTGCTTACCCTGCGTGATATGGGCGTCGGCATCGCGCCGGAGGACTTGCCGCACATCTTCGAGCGCTTCTACCGGGGCGACAGCGCACGGAGCCGGGTTACGGGCGGTAGTGGCCTGGGACTCTCCATCGTCCAGGCGATCGTCGCGGCGCACGGCGGCGAAGTGACCGCCGTAAGCCGTCCCGGCAACGGCAGTATCTTCACGATCCGGCTGCCCGCGCTTTAACTGGCGATGTCAACGACTTCGGCGCCGTTACCGCCGGCGCTCGCAGCGAGCGGCGTGCCGCCGGGTTCCGGCGTTGGGTAGCCCAGCGATGCTGCCCACTGGCGAGCAAGGACGACCGCCTCGCTGGGGCGCCCCTCCCCGCTGATACTTGCCCAGGCAATGACCATGCCATCGCGAATGACCTCGGCGCGCAAGTGCCTGGACAAGCCGAGTCGGTACACGCGCACCGAGTATGCTTCCACCATCAGTTGCCTGTTCCTGCCTCAGCGCCAACGCCCTGTGTCGACTGCTCGAATGGAATTGTACCGCTGGCGCAGCGGCCGGCGGAAATGGCCGGCGATTCCCCTGCTGCCATGGCGATGCCTTTCTCGTGCGGCTTTTGCGCCGCACAGTTGCCCATTCGGTGGGATCATTGCGACTTTGCAAGTGAGCGTGGGTATAGTGCAGAGAAGCCAGGGAGGGAGCGGCGCTGCGTGCCGTTGCACAACCGGGCTGCGGCATGCCAGTTTAGGCTGGCGGACGCGGTAATCAGGCCGTAAGAAACCGGTAGTAGCATCGGTAGCGCGCATGTCGCCAAATGGGCTGAGCAGAGGCAGCGAAACGCAGGCGCTGCCCTGACCCCTTGTGGGATTGACGAGTCGGGGGGCTTGGGATGGTGTTGGCGAGCATGGACGTGGAACAGCGGCCGCTGCGGGTGGCGGCGCTGCAACAGTCGCTCTATTTAGAGGTGAGCAACTACTGCAACTCCCTCTGTGCGACCTGTCCGCTGACGTTTTTCGGCAACGGCAGTCCCCACAATATGGGCTTTGCAGAGTTTCAACTCGTCGTTGACCAGATTCCCGAGTTGCAGCGGGCGGTCCTGCACGGCATCGGTGAGCCGCTGCTCAATCCGCACCTGCCCCGCATGATCGCCTACCTCAAGGCGCGCGGCGTCCACGTTGTGTTCAACTCCAACGCCATCCTGCTGACGCCTCGCCGCCAGGAACAACTCATCAACGCCGGCCTTGATGAGTATCGCGCCTCGTTGGATGCCAGCACGGCAGCGACCTATCACAAGGTCCGAGGCGTTCCGGCATTTGAGCGCGTCGTGCGCAACTTGACGGCGTTCATGGAGACGAAGCGGCGGCTGAACGCCGAGCGGCCGCACGTCTCCCTCTGGTTCACCACGTTGCGCGACAACATCGAAGAGCTGCCCGGCGTCGTCGATTTCGCCCTGGCTGTGGGGATTCCAGAAGTACACGTGCAGCGCCTGGTGTACTTCGGCGAAGGGCTGGCGGTGGAGGAGCAATCGCTCTACCGCCGGTTACAGGAGCGGGAGCGGGAACTGCTGGCCGGCTGCGCGGACCGCTGTCGCCGGCACGGGGTGACGTTTTCGGCGGCCGGGGCGACCGAGCCGTTCCTCAGCCTGGCGGGCAGCGACGAGCGGCGCCCCTGGCAGCGTTGCAACCGCCCCTGGTCACACAGTTATGTCACGGCGCGCGGCGACGTGCTGCCCTGCTGCTTTGTGCCCTTCGTGGCGCGCGACCAGACGCCCTTCACCCTGGGCAACGCCTACACGCAGCCCCTGGCGGAGATCTGGAACGGCGAACGCTACCAGGAGTTCCGCAAGAACTTTCTCAGCGATACCCCGCCGAGTTGCTGCGCCGGCTGCGGGGCGAACTGGAGCACCTGAAGCAAAGCCACGATGGAATCTCCATGGTGAGCGCTCAAGGAGAGACGCTGGCGGAAAGGAGGCAGCGATGCAGCGGCGTGTGCTCGTCGTCGACGACGAGCCGATGGTCG
>DHIZ01000170.1:0-8148 GCA_002404055.1 Chloroflexi bacterium UBA4733 | reverse complement strand
TGGTGATTCTCGACCTGATGCTGCCCGGCCTCGATGGTCTGGAGGTCTGTCGCGCGCTGCGGCGTTCCAGCCAGGTCCCCATCCTGATGGTCACTGCCCGTGGTGAGGTGGACGACCGGATTCGTGGCCTCAGCCTGGGCGCCGACGACTACGTCGTGAAGCCCTTCAGTCCGAGTGAGATCGTGGCGCGGGTCAACGCCATCCTGCGGCGCGCCGGCCTGAAGGATGCTGCCGGGGAGGCGGAGCTGCGTTTTCCCGGTCTGATCATCAGTCCAGCGCTCCACCGCGTGGAGCGCGATGGGCGGAGCATCGAACTGGCCGGCCGGGAATATGACTTGCTGCTCCACCTGGCGCGCCATCCGCGGCTGGTCTTCAGCCGCGACGCGCTGCTGGACGCCGTCTGGGGCTACGCCTTCGCCGGTGAACCCAGCACCGTCACCGTCCACGTGCGGCGCTTGCGGGAAAAGATCGAGACGGACCCGTCCCGGCCCGCCTACGTCAAGACCGTCTGGGGGATGGGCTACAAGTTCGACCCAGACCGGGCGGCGAACGGGTAACACGCTGTGAGGAAGCAGCCGCTGCTGATCGACGTCGTCGTGCTGGCCGGCGCCATCGTGATCGCGCTGTTGGTGGCGCTGATTGTGGCGGCGCTGGGGATGCACGTTCCGGGCGCCACTGACCGGGCCATCGGCGCTTTCCTGGGCATATCCGGCGGACTGACCGTGCTGCTCGGCGCCCTGGTGCTCGGCGTGATCTCCCGAGTCCGGCAGTTCGGACTGCGCCAGCAAATTGCCATCGCGCTATGCGGCGGCGCCCTCGTGGCGCTGCTGAATGTGCTCGTGACCGCCTGGCTCATGTTCATCTCCCCGCACGACCTGGGGCTGCTGCTGTTGCTGTTGCTCTTCTCGCTCCTGGTGTCGCTCTCCTTTGCTGCCGTCATCTCGCGCGCGCTCGTCGGTTCGCTGCGAGAGCTGGTCGGCGCGGCGCGCCGCCTGGCCGGTGGCGACCTGACGGTGCGGGTCGCTGTGGCAGGTCGGGGTGAACTGCGCGAACTGGCGCACGACTTCAACAGCATGGCGGAGCGGCTGCAAGCAGCCTTCCAGCACGAACGCGACCTGGACATGGCCCGGCGCTCGCTCGTCGCCAGCGTTTCCCACGATCTACGCAGCCCGCTCGCCTCGCTGCGCGTCGCGGCGGAGGCGTTGCAGGACGGCGTGGTGTCGAACGCCGAGGACGTGCAGCGCTATCTGCGCGCCATGCTGCAAGATATCGGCTACCTGTCACGCCTGATCGACGACCTCTTCGAGCTGGCCCGCCTGGAAGGCGGCAGCCTTGTGCTGGACCGCACGGAGACATCGCTGCGTGACCTCATCTCCGACACGCTGGAAAGCATGCAGCTGCGCGCCCAAAAATGCGGGGTCCAGTTACAGGGTGCGGTAGACGGCGATCCACTGGTCGTGGCCGACGGCGCGAAGCTTCAGCGCGTGCTGGACAACCTGCTCGACAACGCCTTGCGCTTCAGCCCCAGCGGCGGCCAGGTCGAACTCACCGCTCGTCAGGAGGGTGGCGCGGTGGTGGTGGCCGTCCGCGACAGCGGGGGCGGTATCGAGCCCGCCGACCTGCCGCACGTCTTTGATCGCTTCTACCGGGGTGACCGCTCCAGGCGGAGGGAGGACGGTGCTACCGGCCTCGGTCTGGCCATTGCCCGCGGCTTCGTGGAAGCCCACGGCGGCAAGATCTGGGTCGAGAACGACCCGGGCCGCGGCGCGGCCTTTATCTTTACGTTGCCGTGCGACTCCTGATTGCTGACCAGTACTCCGCTCCCTAGCCCCGCGTCGGGCGGTTGCGGCTGGGACGGAAGCGGTGGTCGCTGCCCTGGTCGGGGCCGCCGCGCTGAGGTGAGCGGCCGGGCACGTAGTTGGGGCGACCGCCGCTGAAGCGGCCGCCACGCGGGCTGTAGCGGCCGGTGCGCGCGGGGTAGGCGGGCCGCTCCTCGAACTCGCGGACGTTGATGTCGTCCAACGCCGAATCACCCGGCTTTTCGCTTCCCGGCCGGCCGGAGAGCAGCGCCAGGGCTGCCGCCGCCACATCGATCGGGTCGTGGTCGCCGGTGAGCCCTTCCACCAGTTCGCGGTAGGGTCCCCAGTTACCCTCCTGCAGACGGCGCTCCAGGCGCCCCGCCAGAATCTCGCGCTCGCGCTCCGCCACTTCGGTCATCGTGGGGATGTTGCGGCGTTCGATCTTGGCGCCCGTTTCGCGTTCGATCACGCGGATCTCCCGCTGCTCGTTGGGGTTGACCAGCGTGATGGCCTGACCGGTCTTGCCGACACGTGCAGTACGTCCGATGCGGTGGACGTAGTATTCGGGGTCGGGCGGAATGTCGAAGTTGAACACGTGCGTGACATTCTCGACGTCGATGCCGCGCGCTGCCACGTCGGTCGCCACCAGGATATCCAGCCGGCCCTCCCGAAAGCCGCGCATCACGCGCTCGCGCATGGTCTGGCTCATATCCCCGTGCAGCGCTTCCGCCGAGCGACCGCGCGCCTGCAGGCTCTCCGCCAACTCGTCCACCATGCGGCGGGTTGCCGCGAAGACGATGCTGCGTTCCGCCTGCTTGACCTCGATCAAGCGCAGCAGCGCCTCCAGCTTGTGGCGGAAAGGCACCACGTAGTACTCCTGGTCCACCGTCGGCACGGTGAGTTCCCTGGTGTGGCTCAACTGCACGGTCAGCGGGTCCTGCATGTACTTGCGGGAGAGGTCGCGAATCGGATCGGGGATCGTAGCGGAGAACAGCGCAGTCTGCCGTTCTGTCGGCAGGTGCGCCATCACGAACTCCACGTCTTCCTGGAAGCCCATGTTCAGCATCTCGTCAGCCTCGTCCAGCACCAGGACCTGCACCTGGCTGAGATCAATCTTGCCCTGGCGCATGTGGTCCATCAGGCGGCCCGGCGTGGCCACGACGATATCCACGCCCCGTTGCAGCGCGCGCAGCTGCGGCTCATAGGACTGGCCGCCGTAGATCGGCAGCACCCGCAGGCCGCGGTACTTGGCGATGCGGTGGACCTCTTCCGCCACCTGCAAGGCCAGCTCCCGCGTGGGGGCCAGCACGATGGCGCGGGGCAGCCGCTGCGGCTCTACCAGCCGTTCGATGATGGCGACGCCGAAGGCCGCCGTCTTGCCGGTGCCCGTCAGCGCCTGAGCGATGACGTCGCGCCCTTGCATCAGCATGGGGATGGCTTCGCGCTGCACCGGCGTCGGTTCCTCGAAGCCCATGTCTACCAGTGCCTTGAGCACGTCGGGACTTAATTGCAGGTCGGTAAACGTTGTCATTGATTACTCATTTCCGTGTGCCAGCGCCGATTCGCTGCGATCGGGCTGCCGAGTAGCGCGCCTAAGCGACGCTGCCAATATGGATGGCGACTGTGCCAAAGGCCAGCAAGCGGTACTGAACCCGGCGAAACCCCGCCTGCCGCAGCCGGCCGGCCAGTTCCGCCGCCCGCGGGAAGGTGGTCAAGGAGTTCGGCAGATAGCGGTAGGCGGCGCGCTGGCCGGTGATGGCGCCGCCCAGCGCCGGCACCAGGTGGTAGAAATAGAAGCCGAACAGGCGCGCGGACCAGCCCGGCGCCGGCCGGGTGATCTCCAGGCAGATCAGCGCGCCGCTGGGTCGCAGCACGCGCCGCATCTCGCGCAGGCCCCGGTCCAGATCCGACAGGTTGCGCAGCAGAAAGGCGTTCGTCACCCGGTCGAAGGAGGCGGCGGCAAAGGGCAGGTCCTGAGCGTCGGCCAGCACCAGCGGCACCGAAGGCGGAATCTTCTGCTGGGCCACGCGCAGCATGCTGCCGGCGAAGTCGGCGGCGGTGACGGTCGCCCCCTGCCGCTGCAGTTCGATGGCCAGATCGCCGGTGCCGGTGGCGACATCCAACACCAGTTGCCCCTGCGGCGTGGCCAGGCGGGCCGCCAGCCTGCGCCAGTTGCCGTCCATGCCGCCGGTCATCAGGCGGTTCATGAGGTCGTAGCCGGGTACGATGCGGTCGAACATGCGGCGCACAAACTGGGCCTTGGCCTCCCCGGTCAACGATGCCCCGCCGTCTTGCCTTACTTGCCCTACCACTCATACTCCCGCGTTCATTAAGACCCCTTTACTATACGGCGCATTGCGCTACAATCGCAGCGCGCCGTATCGACGGCGAATAGAAAGAAGGAAACAACGCCATGCTGAATTTGCCCGACGCGAAGCTGGGCTGCCACCCGATCGCCTGGAAGGATGTGCCGTTCACGCAGATCCTGGACGACATCGCGGCCAACACCTATCAGGGCACCGAGGGCGGCGCCGCCTTCCGGAACGATCCGGATGCCTACCGGCGCGAGTTGACGCAGCGCAACCTGCTCAACGCTACCGTGTATGCCGGCGGCCCCTACTACGACCCGGCGCAGTCGGCCGCCGCTGTCGAGAAGGCCCTGGAGTCCGCCCGCTTCGTCAAGGCGCTGGGCGGCAACGTGCTCTGCGTCGCCACCGGCGGCAATGCCGAGCGCCGCAACAGCCCCGGCTTCTTCCCGCAGGGCAACCGCACCGACGGCCTGGACGAGGCCGGCTGGCGCACCTTCGCCGAGGCCATGAAACGGCTGGGCGCCGGCTGCCGGGAGCTCGGCATCACCGCCGCCTTCCACAACCATGTCGGCACCTTCGTGGAGACCCGTGACGAGTTGGACAAGCTCATGTCGCTGGTAGAGCCCGAGCTGCTGGCCCTGGCGCCCGACACCGGCCACCTCTACTACGGCGGCGCCGACCCGGTGGCCGTCTACCGCGACTACGCCAGCCGTGTTCGCTATATGCACTTCAAGGACGCCGACGCCGGGGCCATCGCACGGGCACGGCGCGAGAAGATGAATCAGGGCCAGTGCATGGCCATCGGCGGCTTTGCCGAGCTGGGCCGGGGCGTCATCGACCTGGAAGCCTGCCTGAAGGCGCTGGAACCTCACCACTACGACGGCTGGATCATGGTCGAGCAGGACCGCTCGCTGATCGGCGCCGCCCAGAGCGCCGAGGTCAGCCGCGCCTGGCTGCGCGAGCATCTGGGCCGGTGAACATCGGCATCCTCGGCGCGGGGCGGCGGGGCACAGCGCTGGCGCACGCGGCGGCGCGGGTGCCGGGAGTGGTCATCGTTGCTGTCGGTGACGACGACCTGGCGCGTGCCGCCGAGCTGGCGGAGCTCTGGGAGGCCACATCCTACAGCATCTGGCAGAGCATGCTGATCTTCGAGCAGTTGGATGCCGTCATCATCGCCACGCCCTCCGCCGTCCACGCCGAGCAGGTGCTGACGGCGCTGGACCAGGGCATGCACGTCTACGTCGAGAAGCCGCCGGCGCTGGACATGGCCATGGCGCAGCGCATTGGGGAGGCGGCCTCCGCCCACAACCGCCTGGTCCACGTCGGCTTCCAGCACCGCTACAGCAGCCTGGTGGCGCCCTGGTATCAGGCGCTGGAGGGGCGCACCGTGTCGTTGGTACACGCCCACGTCTATCAAGGCGTGCCGGAGAGCGACGACGGCGGGGACCCGGCGCTGAGCGGCGGGCAGGCGATGGTGCAGGCCATGCACTTGCTCGACCTCTGCCGCTTCCTGGTGGACGACATCACTGCAGTGTCCGCCTTCGGCGGCCGCACCCTCTGGCGCGACCAGCCCGCCTGGCAGAGCACCGACAGCCTGGCGGTGGCCCTGCAGTTCGCCTCCGGCGCTACCGGTACGTTCAGCATGACCTATGGCCTGCCGCTCCCCATCGTCGGCCACCTGGCCCTGGATATCGTCACGGACGGGCCAATGCTGCTGCGCTTCACCGGCTCCGAGTTGCAAGTGGTGACCGAAGGCGGCATCGAGAGCTACGCCCTGGAGGAGCCGCCCGACTTCGCTGCGGTGGCGGCCTTCCTGGAAGCAGCCCGCAGCGGCGACCACGGGCTGCTGCGCGTGCCGTACGAGGATGCCATGCAGACCTTGCGCGTGGCGTTGGCGTGTGGCGAGGCGGCGGAGCAGGGGAGGATCGTGCGGCTGTAGGGCTAGCTGAGACGCCGGAGCATCGCCACGTGAACGATCCCGTTGTCGTCTTTGCTGGTCAACTCAGTGGTGCATCCGCCAAGTCTTGGCTAGCTCGCGACGCTCGCCCAGCGACTGAAGGCGCGGGCTGGGAACGAGTCCGCGCAGGCGCACTTGGCCCGAGCAAGGCTTGCTGAGACCGATCCCTGGTTGGGATTGCACACCTGGCGAACGGAATCGCAACATGGCATTCACGGATCATCGAAGATCGCATGTGTGCCGACACGGCGCCAGATTATATGTACGTCGCCGAGACGCAACGAAGGGCCATACGCGAATGTTGCACGTCCATCGCCGGCCCACGTCATCTCCCATACGCCCGGATGACCTTCGACGTCTCGAACCCGCAGGCTCGCCCGAAAGCGCCGCGTCGGCAGGTCTTCCAAGAATTTCCGAACGGCGAGCCGGAAGAGGCGAACTTGCTCATCGGTCAAGCGATCAAAGTCCCGCCAGAATCGATCCAGTTCCTCATGCGTGGGCAACGCGCGGCCGTCTCAGGTAGAGCGCGTCGAGAAAGGAAGCGTCATCAGCGTGCGTTGTCGTCCGGCTGGCCGCCTGGTCCGCGTCAGCGTCTCGTTCGCCGGTCTGCCATTCCTCGGTCCAGAACCAGCGCTGTTCCGGCACGAGGTTGCTGAGGAGCAGATACGCCGTGCGTCGCAGCGCCTTCGTCACGGTCAACCACTTCTCGAGTTCGCGTCGCTCCGTTTCTGGAGCGTCTTGAAGCAGCGCGGTAAAGCAATCAGCGGCCCGAATGATCTCTGCGAGCTGTCGTATCGCCTGCTCGCGCGGAGCGCGGTCGGCCGCCACGGAGGAAACATTTCCCGCGCCCTCCGCAAGCCTGTTCGCCGCTTGGGCAAGCTGCGCTTGCGCCTCGGGCATGGTCATCGTCGGCATACGCCCATCCTCCATTGTCCTGCCTTCTGATAGTACCGTCCGAGGCCTGGCGGTCGAGGAAGCAGTATGACGCGCCTTCACGATTTCAGGTATTGCTCCGGCGGCTTCGGTCGGCTTTACTCCTGTCCTGATGCCGAACTCCCCTACGATGGAACCTCAAGCCTCGACCGACGGATGAGCGCCAGATCACGAATCGCAATCTGCACGTGAGAACGGTCGAACAAATGTGATCCGGGATACAGCACAGACCCCTCCTGGAAGGCCGCTCGGACGGAGCGAACCGGCTGCCCCGAGATGCGCACGACACGGTTGATGACTGCACGATCCAACCGATGGGCGCCGGCCGTCTGTTTGGGTATGTCAAGATGCTGCTGTTGGATGGGAGCCATGCTGACGGAGAACTTCAGCGGGCTACAACGTCAACAGGGCGACCGGCGAGCGTGAGTGTAGACGCCATCACTCAGTTCTGGGAGAGGGGCGCAAGGGGCGTTCCGTGATTCCGGCCTGGAAGGACGTATCAAAGGCGCCAAGCGCGCGAAGAAGTCCCCGCACTCCCGCTAGTCGCTCGGCCACGATGCCACCGAACACCACCGCCGGAATGCGCCAGCCCTGGGCTGGGATCGTCCGAAATTCCTCACCAGACTCTACAAGAAGCTGCCGGGCTCGCCGGCTCTCTTCCGTGTCGTCGACGAAGAGCACCATCTCCGGCGTAAACGGCTCGCTCGTTGACTCGGCGAGAGCCACCAGGTCATCGCTGCTAGTCAGCCCGGCATCCAGAAGATCTGGCACGCGCGGCGACACTGATTGAGCATGACGTTTGGCATTCATCGCTGCCCACCCTCACTTGGCGCCCATTACACGCCCTCAGATGACTCATTATTGTTCTCAGAGCCGGACACGAGCACAGTGTACCATTGCGCTGGACGCGCCGCAGCGCGGGGGGACTGCTGGCGAACGCACCGGGGCTGCCTTTGGCCGGAGCGCGGTTGTCGGGCGAGCGGAGGCGCCGGAGCATCGCCACGTGAACGATCCCGTTGTCGTCTTTGCCGGTCAAGTCAGCGACACTCGCCCGGCGACCGAAGTCGCGGGCTAACACCCACGCTGCGACTTATGAAGTTTGACGAATAAGTCGTGGATTGTAGCCGCCTCGCGTAGGACCCAGAGGACT
>DHIZ01000215.1 GCA_002404055.1 Chloroflexi bacterium UBA4733 | reverse complement strand
CTGCTGCTGGGCCTTCCAACCCTGCAGCATCACCGATGGAGCATCCCTTTTCATCACCCGCCAGCTCTCACCAAATACTTACCCCAGAAAGGGGGTCGGGGGTGGGGCCGCGAAGCCGCCAGGCGCAAGGGATCACCGTGCATAGAACCGCCGCCCTTCGTGAGACGCCAGCGACAGCGTTGCGTCAGGCACAGGATACCTTGCTCCCCACGGTGACGGAACCGGCCCGCGCAAGTATCGCGCCGCGCAGACCAAGTCAAGTGATCAGCGTTGCCGTTCGGCCGTTTCCTCGCCCCCAATGCGCGCCAGCGCCGCCGCGCGCTTCGCGTCCAGCTTGCGCTGTTCGGCCGCCCGCTCCGGCGCCAAGGCGGTCCAGCGTTCGCTCTCGCGGACCTGTTCCGGCATCCAGCCACAGCGCGGCAGCTTGCCTTCCCGCACCCAGCGCCGCTCATCGGCCCGCCAGCGCGCCCGGTCGGCGATCGCCTTCGTCGCATCCGCCGTTTTCAGCACGTCGCTTGCCAGCAAGCCGGCTAACTGCAGCGGCGCAACGTTGACGCGCACGCCATCGTTGATGTCCACGTGCCAGCCGCGCTCCTGGTGGACCAATTCCTCCCGGCTGCCGGGTGACCACTGTCCATCGCCGCTCCAGCGATCCAACGGCTCCGTCGTCAGCAGCTTGTCCAACTCTGGGCAGGCGAAGCCAGTTTCCTCCACGGTGCGCAGCATTGCCGCGAACGCTTCCAGTTCCCGCACTTGCTCGCCGGCGCCACTCTCCTGCTGCCCCTGCCGGTCCTCCTCGGCCCTGGCCCGCGTCCGTTAGAGCAGCGGCTCGACGTGCCGGGTGCGCAGACGAGCCAGGAGGTCGCCGCCACAGGAATGATAGTAGATCAAGCACTCGAAGGCGGGCTGGACACGGCCGCCGCGTCCGCGTTTCCCTCCTGCTCGCGCCGTGGGCCGGCTGGTCAGGTGCCAGGCGATGGGTCGGTACTTGAACTGGCGGATGTGCCGGGAGAAAAACTGCCGCCGCAGCCACTCTTCCAAGGAGAGGCCAGTCAATTCGGCCACCAATGCCTCGGTCTGCTGCACCCAAAGGTCGCCGTCGTTGACGCGCAGCCAGGCACGCATCCGCTCCGCGACGGTGACTTGTCCAACGGCCCCAATAAGAGGGATAATCCCGCTCGACTCCGCCCAGTCCGGCACAGTCTCGCCAGCCTCCATTTGCTTCGGCCAGCGATGCCCCAATAGGCACAGTACCAGCACACTCAGCCGGTCTTCTAGGAGGCGCTGCTCTTCCGCCTTGCAGCGCACGCCTTCTATGCGCAACTCGTCCAGTAGCCGGTAGACGGAAATGGGGTGGATCTGGAGCTTGCGGCTGAGCTCCTCAAGGAAGGTCTCCGGAGGGATTGGTATGCTCGTGACCTCCGACTCGCCGTCATCATCTGCGCGGGTAGGATCTGTGTCGACACTCCGGCTGTCCGCCTCAGCCTTGGTTTCTCTCCGATTCGGACCACCCGAGTACAGGACCTGCAAGCTGTGCTTAGCACGTTTGATTTTGGCGGCTTCCCTAACTTCCTCGTTCGGATAGTTAGCGCCCACCATCGCTGTAGCTATGTTAGGCGAAGGACTTTCGATGCTATCTAGTGGACCATCGTACCCATGTACCAAAGGAAATGAACAGGCCGTTCTTCCGGTCTAATACTTGCCGCTCATGTGAACCTAGATTGAATGCAATACCGACAGCGTTTTCAAAGCGCTCCTGTATAAGGAGCCTAATAACGTCGTACGGGTAGACGTATGAAAAATACTCCTGGTGGGTTTTTGGCAGGACCAGGGGGTGGAAGTCACTCTCAACAGGATCGATTCTCGCCCGAGCCTGAGAACTTGATATGCACCACAAGGCATATTCTGCCAATTCCGTATTACGGAGGAGGCTATCGGGAACTTCTGGAAGATCATTCACGTAATCAGCTCTGAGACGGAGTTTATCGGCGAGGGAACGCAGGAAAAGCGTGTACAGGCGGGAGGACAAGATACCAGCCATGATTGGCCCGGCACTCGGAGATATGGCAATATATGGAGCTAGTCCAGAGAATATACATCCCGGTTGCCAAACGCGAACACCCAGACTCGCCGAAGCGCTGAAGCTGTATGCTGCCCCAGGTAGGAAGTACGACCCTTCATTCTTCACGACCCATTCGTAATTTCCCTTGATGTATGGAAACTTCTCACATACCAACTGCTTAATGCTCGCGCCACCGTACTCCCATCGAACCACGTGTTGCAAAAGTCCGTACCACCGACGAAATGCGCCGCCCTTTCCCAGTGGCTTCCATCCCGTACCAGGCGATGCCTCCCAGAACCAACGTGTGAACCGCGCATCGTCACCCGTCCATAGTCCGGCCTCCGCTTCCGCCTGACGCCGAAGGCGAGGAGAGTCAGCGATCAAGGCTACAAGACGTTCAGGCAAGCCAGGGAATATCTGCTTCTTCTCAAGCCGGGCGATCACGGAAAGCGAAACCGGAAATCGATTGCTCGAACGCCGTAGTTCGTGCGCCTTCTCGTCAGTCGATGCGTAATCCGTGTAATCCCCAACCCAGAGGGTATCGCTCTCAGGGCGAACTGTTCGACGCAGGATGGATAGCGCTACGCTCACATTCTCGCCGCCCACCTCTTCAAACGCGCCCGGTCCCAGATCCGCCACAGCTCTGAGATCTGCTGCTTTAACGAACTGCTCGCGAAGCTTGGCGTAGTTCTTCTGCGTGAGCCAGCCACGTTGCGTCACGATTCCGACGTAACCGCCTATCCTGGCGAGGCCATAGCACCGAAGCATAAACGCAGCGTACAGATCTTTCTTACCTAAAGGATAGTAGTACAACGGGACATGGGTTACGGCCCTTGCGCGGTCAGGCGCTGGAGGGTGCGTTTGCGGTGGGAGCGGTAGGCGGCGATGTTGTGGCGCTGCTGATAAGCGACGAGCGCCAGGGCGGCGGCGAGGTCGAAGCAAGGCAGCGGTAACAGCGCCCGCAAGAGTTGGCGCACCTGGGGCAGCGAAGGCAGCCGCAAGGGGGCCGGCGGGAGCAGGCGCGGATACTCCCGGGGGTCCACGCCGTCCAAGCAGACCACCGGCGCAGGCTGCACCGACACCGGGGGTGGCGAGAGTGGGGGTGGCGAGAGTGGAAGTGGCAAGGATGGATCGGTCGCTTGCTGTTGGTCCCCCCCCTCTCTGGTCCAGGCGCCGTTGCAGCCGGACCAGGACCACCCACTTCGTGGGTACCCGGAGCCAGGATCACCAATGTCATGTGGTGGTACCAGCCCCGCCAGAAGCGGAGCTCGTAGTGATCGAGTCCTACCTCCTCCTTGCCTTCCTCAAAGCAGGCTTCAATGGGCCAGCGCATGCCGCTGACGCGGACCAAGGTGGCCAGCGGGGTGTCGGCGGGCGCCTGGCTGAGGTAATACTTGACCTCCGGCGTCTCGCCTGGGGTTGGCAGAGGACGGCGCAGCAGTACCCAGACGTCGGGGCCGGGCAGCCCGTCCCGGACGGCCACGGCCCGCACGGCGGCGAACTCCGCCACCAACGGCCCCTTGCTGCCTTCCAGGAGGCGGTAACGGCACCACTGCGCTGCCGGCAGGGTGGCGAGCGCCTCCACCGGCAGCGGCGGCGGGCTCTCCGGCTGCAGCCGTACCTTGCTGGGCGGGCGTCCTCGTCCCGACGTCGCCGGGGGCACTCCGGTCGTGGGGCGCGCCCGCGGCGTCGTCCCATCTGTGGGGTCGACCAGCGGCCAGACGAACGTGCTGCGCGGTACCTCCGCCAGATACCACAATCCCGCCACATCCACCCGATCCAGGAAGACCGGGTCCTGCCCATACCCCTCGTCGCAGGCCAGCCAGCGCGCCCGCACCCGCCGCTCGGCTTGGAGTTGTTCCACCATGCCGGCCGCCAAGGCCGGTTTGGTCTGGAAGGGCGTGCTGGCAGGCGCCCAGAGGGCACCCGGGCAGGCGTCCCAACGCTCCTGGTACTCCGGCGTAAACCAGCACGCCGGCAGATAGAGTCGGCGATCCAGCAGGGTGTAGGCCTGCCGACTGGCGTAGCCCAGGTACACTCCCGCTTGGCAGTTATCCCGCTTGCACGGCACGGTCTCGCTGCGCTCGCCAGCGGCGGGCGTCGGCGCGCCACACCACTGGCGGGCCACGCCTGCCGAGTGGTTCCCCTGCTTGGGCAGGTCGCTGCCGTCGATGAGCAGGACGCCATCCGCCTCGCCCAGCGTCACCACCCACTACGTGGGTACCCGCCAGCCGCTGGTGCGCCGCCAGAATGGCGGCGTCGTCCCAGCCTCCTTCGCCCACAAACTGCTGCAGCGCCCGCACGCGCGACTCCGCCCCCGGCCCCGCCCCCAGCAGGCGCAACGCCATGGCTTCCGTATTCTTGCGCGGCACGTCCGCGGTGAGCAACCCACGCAGATACACCTCGGCCCAGACCCGCTGCTCCGACCGCCTGAAGAACGGGGCGAAGTACGCGTGGTACGCTGCCAACTCCTCCCCAAGGTCCGCCACCTCCGCCGCTGTCAGCGTGCGCGGGGGCGGCAACTCACCGCCCAGATCGGACACCGTCCCGCCGTCATCCGCCACGACCAGCCTCGCTCTCTGCGCTCCCGTCACCCAGCAACTTTACCCTATTCCCGACCGCATGTCCCGTTGTACTACTATGTCCCCCAAGTATCGCTTCGGCGAGTCGGTCATATTTTTGCTGCCCGTATAAGGCGGGTTAGTGACCAACACCGTATAACGTTGGTCCAGTTGCTGGAGGAGACGTACACCTTGCTCCGCGTCATGCCCGAAGAGCTGCGTGACAACATCATCGGTGTTCGCTGCCTCCGCCTTGAAGATGGTCGCTACACGCTGCAGAAGCAGTCGCTTGGCGTCTGCCGGGTTCTCCTGAATCAGGCGGGTGATGCTAGGAGGCTGTCTGAGTTGAA
>DHIZ01000076.1 GCA_002404055.1 Chloroflexi bacterium UBA4733 | reverse complement strand
TGTAGTGGCCACTACCTGCCAGCACTTCTCATCAGTAGCACCGTTTCCAACACCGTATGGTTGCTAAATATTAAGATCGTTCGTTGCGAATTGCCGGACCATAAGTATCTTACGCTGTTTCGTCGATCTACAGTAGCCTAATGCACGCCAGCGCACTATGTTAGTCAAACACTCTCTTATCGACCCGGTTCCAGTTCACGAACACCGTGCCACCGCAAACCAGCGGGTTATGCACCAGGTATTGCTGGATACTCAGTCCCAGCGGAGACTGGGGCAGCGGCTGAGCCCCAGCGAGCACAAACAGCCCGTGCGGCGCGCTCGGCTCGGCCACCTTCGTGTCGGCAGGGTTGCCACTCGGAGCGGAACAGGTCGGCGTACTCGCCCCCTTCTCCGACGAACTGGCGGCGAGACTCGACGTGCCGATGGCAATCGATGCGCTGGCGGAAGTTGATGCGCCGGTAGAACTCGACGTGCGAGCAAGACCCGACGTGCCCGTGGAACTACAGGCGGTCACGAGCACCAGCGCGATGGCAGCGAGCGCCAGCGACAGGCGACGGTGGCTGGAGGGCCTGTCGGAGTCCACGGGCATCCTTTCATACCTTCAGTAGAGCCATGCTCCCGACTCGCCGGTACTCCTTAGCATGGCGACAGGTCCCTGGCAAAGGGCATACGCGAGATTGTTCCGGTGTCGATTCCATGATACCATTTCCATGACATAGTTGCTTCCGCTACAATGGAGGTTCACGGCATGATCGTTCGACATATCTCCCGGCGCACCTTCCTGACGGGGGCGTCCCTGGTCGGCGCTGTCCTACCGCTGGGCCTTCTCGCCGCCTGCAGCGGCACGGCCGGCAACCCTGCCGCCACATCCTCGGTGACGACGACTGCCAGCGTCACCGCCGCCCTGACTGGCGCCAGCAGGCAGACCACTGTTGTCGCACCGTCTGCTGCCGCGACTGTTTCCGGCAAGGCTCAGGTCGTCAGTTACTTTGTGTCCGGCGATCCCGCCTTTCTCGACGCCTATCAGACCGCCATCACGACCCTCTTCAATGCCAAGACCGCCGGTGAAGGCTGGCAGCGGGAGGCGAACGTGCAGGGCAGCGTGATCCCCGTGCCCAGCAACCCCATGAACAAGCTGCAGACCATGATCGCCGGCGGCACGGCGCCCGATGTGTCCGGCATTGGTTACGAGGACTGGGTGCCGCTGGTCGTGCAGGGCGTCACCCTCAATCTGGATAGCGCCATCGCCCAGCACAGCGAACTGAACTTGTCCGACTTCGTTCCCTACGACATCGACGCCTGCCAGTACAACGGCCACTACTACGCCTTGCCGCGCGACGGCGGCTTCACGGAGTTGTACTACAACGCCGACCTCTTTGCCGGCAGCGGCCAGCAGACACCAACCGCGCAGGCCAAAGCCGGAACGTGGGACTGGTCTCACTTCTTGGTCGCCGCCCAGGCGTTGACGAAGCGCAGTGGCACCCAGACGACGCAGCATGGCGCCAGTACCGGCGATTGGCTGACCTGGCTGTTCAGCAACCAGGCAGACGTGCTGAATGCTGGTGGGACGGCGGCCAGCCTCGACACACCAGAGGCCATCGCCGCCTTGCAGTTCGTGCAGGACCTGCTGATCAAGGAACAGGTAGCGCCGACCGCGGCCGACCTCGCTGCCCAGAATCTCAACCAGCGCTTCATGACCGGCAAACTCGCCATGACCTTCGGCTATCGCGGTGCCATGGCCAACTTCAAGAGCATCACCGGCTTCCATTGGGACGTCGCGCCGATCCCCAGCGGCAAAGTCCGCATGGCGCACGGCACATCCGGCACCAACTTCATCTCCACCCAGAGCAAGTATCCGGCGGCTGCCTTCTCCTTGCTGGCTTTCATCTGCAGCACGGAGGGCCAGATCTATCGCATGGGGAAGGAAGGCACCGGCATGCCCTCCCGCAAGAGCGTGCTTGACTCGCCGGTCTACCTGAGCTATAAAGCGCCAATGGCAGCGTCGACCGGCATCGACACCGTCTGGAAGGACGAGTTAGAGGCTGGCCACGCCAAGACAGTGCCGGGCACCCCGAAGTGGGCCGACATCAATACAGCGCTCAGCAAGGAGTTGACCCGCCTGCTGGATGGCTCCAAGACCGGCAAGGAGGTCGGCCTGGCCATGACGACGGCAGTCAACGGCGTGTTGAAGAGCTAAGGTTGGGTCGGAAACGAGCCCGGCCCCTGGAAAGGAACCTGATGCTCACTGCTCACGATTGGCGGCGGCAGGCGGACCTGGCGCTGGTGGCGGGCCTTCCCTGCGAGCTCAAGCCCTACAGTGACGCCATCGCCGAGGGCTACGGCGGTGGTCGCGCCATCCCGATTCAGCGTGCCGCCGTCCAGATTGCCGGCCTGACGGCCGAGGGCGGCACCCTGGGCGACTACTACGTCTACGTCGAGCGCTCGAAGGAGGAGAGCAACGAACGCGTGGTCGTTGGCGGAAAGCAGGAGGGCGTGTGACCGATCTTGACGCGCTCCTCGCGCCGCCGACGCCGGACGAGGTCGCCGCCTAGCCGCCTGGCAGCGTCGCGTGAACGACCCGCTGGCGAGCATTCCCGTGCTGCCGGCCTGAGCCGTGCCGGGCGGCTCTACCCCACCGGTTGCGGTCTGTTCTGGAGTACGGCTGCACGGCCGCTCGCATTGCCTGTCGCTGCGTGTGCTATCGTTTCGGCGTCAGTAGGGAAGCAGACGGAGCAGAAAGGGCAAAGCGATGCCGGTTGCCGACGACGCAATCCGGGACTCGGAACGGCAGCGAGTGGAAGCCCGAAACGATCCGCGCTTGCACTGGTTCCGCGAGGCCAGGTTCGGCCTGTTCATCCACTGGGGGCTCTACGCCATTCCCGCCGGGGAATGGCACGGGAAACGCACTGCCGCCGAGTGGATCATGAAGCGGGCGCAGATTCCGGTGGCAGAGTACGAGCAACTGGCGCAGCAGTTCAACCCGGTGAAATTCAACGCCGCTGAGTGGGTCGCCATAGCCAAAGCCGCCGGGCAGCAGTACATCGTGATCACCGCCAAGCACCACGACGGCTTCGCCATGTACCGGTCCAAGGTCTCCGCCTACAACATCGTTGACGCCACGCCCTTCCAGCGCGATCCCTTGAAGGAACTGGCCGACGAGTGCGGAAAGCAAGGCATCAAGCTCGGCTTCTACTACTCCCAGACGCAGGACTGGCACCATCCCAACGGCGACGGCAACGACTGGGACTACGTGGAAGCGCAGCAGGACTTCGACGGCTACGTCGAGCAGTACGTCAAGGCGCAGGTCCGCGAGTTGCTGACCGGCTATGGGTCGATCTGCTTGATCTGGTTCGATACGCCCAAGCGCCTGACGCTCGAGCAGAGCCACGAGCTGGCCGACCTCGTCCACGCGTTGCAACCCGACTGCCTGGTGAGCGGGCGCATCGGCAACGCCGTGGGCGATTACGCCGTCGCCCGCGACAATCAGATCCCCGCCGGTGCGGTGAGCGACGACTGGGAGACGCCGGCCACGCTTAACGGCACCTGGGGCTTCAAATGGTACGCCGACAACTGGAAGTCGACGTCCGATCTCTTGCACAAGCTGGTGGATATCACGAGCAAGGGCGGCAACTACCTGCTCAACGTCGGGCCGACGGCCGAGGGCGTCATCCCGCCGCCCAGCGTGGAGCGCTTGCAGGCCATGGGTGAGTGGCTGGCCGTCAACGGCGAGGCAGTCTACGGCGCGCGGCCGGGTCCGCTGCAAGGGTTAGATTGGTGCCGCACGACCACCAGGCCCGGCAAGGTCTATCTGCACGTCTTGCAGTGGCCGCAGGGCGGCAAACTCGTGCTACCGGCAGCGGTTGGCCAGGTCAGGCATGCGTATCTCTTGGGCGACACGGCGCACGTCCATGTTCCGGTGCAGCCCTGGGAAGGCGCTGTAACAATTTTGGGCCCCGCCACGGCGCCCGATGCGACCGATACGGTGGTCGTGCTGGATGTGGCACCGTGAGCGGAGAACAAGCGATTTCGGCTCTGTTTGTCGCCACCTTGTCACCCAGACGTGAGGAGGCGTCTCTGTCGGACACCCATGGCTTATGGCGAGGCCTGGTGCAATAGCCCATCAACAGCCTGACAGATTTGCGCCGTCACAGTGGCGACATCGCGCTTTCCGGTGAGCGCGTCCTTCCAGGTCGGCGCCGCCGTGCTGATCACGTCGGGCCCTTCCGGACCGAAAGGCCGCAAGGTGATAGCGTATGCACCCGCTTCAACGAAGGCCTGGACGTGGGCAGGGTTGCCCGCCCGTCCAAGGAAAGCAGGCCGGGCCGATAGCCTGCCCGGCAGGTTGAAGCCGGTTGCCCCGAAGGCGAAAGCCTGTCCCGCCGTCGACGTATAGTCGTTGAGATAGGTCCAGGCCTCCGACGGGTGCTTGCTACTGCTCGTCATCCCGTAGGCGTCCGCACCGATGCCGGTCGAGCGAGTAGCAGGACCACTGGGGAGTTGCGCTACATCCCAGTTGAAGCCGACGTGGGCCTGTTGCAGCGCGCTCAGCAACTGTGGCAACTTATAGCAGAGGGCGGCGCGCCCCCCGACGAAGGCGTCACCGCTGATCTTATCCGCCGGCTGGGGAGTGAACTGGTACTTGTTCTTGAGGTCCAACCACCAGGTGAGTGCGTCACGGGTGGCCGGCTGGTCGAGTTGGCAGGCGGTCTTAGCGTCGTTGAGGAAGGCGCCGCCCCAAGGATGCAGAAAGACCGGATCACTCGTCACGTCCATGCCCGGCATCTGTCCGGACCAGCCGATCGAGCGCGACGGCCCTGACGACTGGGTGAGCTTCTGGAGCGCCTCAAAGAACTGGCCGGTATAGGTCCACTTGTCGGTGGGGTAGGCCAGCCCCGCCTTATCGAAGTGGTCTTTGTTGTAGTAGAGCACGTGGGTACTACTGGAGACGGGGATGGCGTTCAGCTTGCCGGCGCGCTGATGGTACTGCAAGGACACCGGCAGGAAGTCGCCCTTCAGGTTGAAGCCGCTGGTTCGCGCGACGAAAGGATTAAGATCGGCCCAGACGTTGGCGGTGGCGAAGCGCACCTCGTAATCTGGATGCGCGCGCACGATGTCCGGCAGACTGTCCGCCGCGGCAAGCGCCAGCAGTTTGGAAGTGGTGTCGTTCGAGAAGGCCATGTTATCGAACGAGATCTGGATGCCGGGGTATTGCGCCTCGAAACGGGCATCGAACTGACGCTGAACGGTCAGGCCAGCCGGCGACGACCAGAGATGCAAGGCGCGAACCATCACCGGTTGCCGACCGACTGCGCTGCTACTGCTCGTTGCCGCGGCGGTGACAGGTGCTCCGGTCATGGACGTCGCCAGCGTGCTGGTCGCGGCACCGCCGGTCGAAGGAGACGCCGCTGCGGGCGTCAGGGCGCCTGTCGGCAACCCAATGGCGCTACTGGAAGCTTGCCGTGGCGGGCTGGTTGACGGTGCGGATGACGTGGTTGACGCCGGCTGCGATGTCGCTGATGCTGCGCTACACGCCGCCAGCAGCGAAGCGGTCAACAGGCCGAAGCCAGCCACGCTGAGTCTGTGCAGGGCGACCCGGCGTGTGACGCGGGCCACGACAGTACGGGTACTGCGATCGTTCATGACATCGCTCCTTCCGTGCCAGCCATCCCGTTATCCGACACAACTGCGATCTCGGAGTCGTGCATCCTTGCCGCGAACGAAGCGTGCCCAGCATCGCTAATCGTAGGGAGAAACGCGTGACTTCTGCGGCACATTGGCGCGGCTTTCCAGATCGTACTGGTGGGCGTGCCAGCCACCGTCCAGAAAGGTCACGGGGTGGGCAGCGTGGACGATCCGATCCAGCAACTGCCGCTGGAGTTCCTGGCGCACGCCTCGGTACGCCGGGTCGTCAACGAGGTTCTGCAACTCCAGAGGGTCCTGCTGGCAGTCGTACAACTCGTCACGCTCGTGGTTGCCGGGCAGGTTGGCCACGAAGCGATAGCGCGAGGTCTGCAGCGCCTTGCGCCAGACGTTTTCGGTCAAGGCGGAATCACGAGGCGGTATGGAATCGTCGCCAGTGATCGCCGGAATGGCGCGGCCCTGCACGGTGTTGGGCACCGTAAGGCCGGCGAGCTTGCAGAGCGTGGGGAAAAGATCAACCGATTCCACCAGATCGTCGCACAGGCGGCCAGCGGAAATTGCCGTGGGATACCGGAAGATGAGGGGTACCCGGCAGATGGCGGAAAACGAGATGCCACCCACTTTCTCAAAGCGGCCGTATTGCCCGGCATAGTCGCCGTGGTCGCTGGTGTAGACGATGATGGTGTGTTCCAGTTCGGCGCGGCGCGCCAGTTCCTCCAGTACCAACCCGATCGCCTGGTCCACTTGCGAGACCAGTCCGAGATAGCGCGCCACGACGCGCCGCAGGCGTGGCTCGTCGGGACAGCCATAGTCGCCGCGATCCGGCAGCGTGATGTCTTCGGGGTCGTAGCGTGAGGCAAATGGTTCGCTGGGGGTGTAGGGCTCGTGCGGGCGCGAGAAACTGAGCCAGAGTGCCCAGGGCGCGCCATCCGGCCCGCGGTCCTTCGGCTCACCCTCATTCCGTATAAAGCGCACGGCCTGCTGAGCAGTCACTCGCTCGCAGCAATGCTCCAACGGCAGCAGCGACGTCTGTCCCTCGCCGTGGGCGCCAAGCACAAATCCGCGATTGTCGTTCTGCTCGTACAGTCCGACGGCCTCCAGGTACTTGGGAAATTCGATAAACTCGTCGTAGACGAACTGCAGGTGGCGCTCCAGCCAGTAACGGGGCGTGTGCAGCTTGCCAACGGCTCCAGTGCGGTAGCCCGCCTGTCCAAAGTGCTGCATCAGGTGGTAATGGGGAGTCGCTGGCTCCGCACCATACAGGCCGTAGTAGCCGTGAGCGCTCGGGTACTGACCCGTGAGGTTGCAGAGGCGGCTCGGCGTGCAGATCGGGTTGTTGGCGTAGGCGTGGCTGAAGCGCAGCCCTTCGGCGGCTAACCGGTCAAGCGTCGGTGTCTGCACATCGGGATGGCCGGCGCAAGACAGGCAACGAGCATTGTGCTGGTCGGCCATAATGAACAGGACGTTCGGGGGCAGCGGCGCATCTCCCGACATGTCACGCTCCTTCGCCTATGTGCGCGCCCCGCTAAGCCTGTATTTCGCACATGGTACCTTTATAGTACTTTTGGCGTGACATTCTCACGCCTGGCCTCACGATTGCCGCAACATTCTGCCCAACGTTCAGGTTTGGCCGAAGAAAATTCGTTCATGCGAAAAACGGGCTAAGACCGTTTCTTGATCGGTCGCGGGTTGACACGGTTCTCCTGGCACTGGATTCGGAAGTGACTATGCGGTTGGACTGCCGTGCTGCCAAGGACCCTGCACCTTTCTAACCGCCAGAGATTTGCCGAACGCTGCACTAAGCCAGTAATGCGCCGATGCGGCTGGCCGCCTCTCGGGCGACGACGGAGGCCGGACGTTGGCCACTCCAGAGCAGGGCGAGCTCCGCATTCAGTGCAGTATTGATCTCCGTCCAACGGGGATGATTGGGAATGAAGCTTGTTCCTTTGGCTGCCGCTACCGCCGTGAAGACGCGATTGACTTCCGGACCTACCCAGGAAGGCTCGACAGACGCGAGGAATTTGGGGTCGGTGGCCACGCTCCGCCGTGACGGGAAGCCGCCATATTGCGTCACGCGCGCGAGTTGCGATGGGCCACTGGCGAGGAACTGGAGCAGCGTCCAGGCATCATCGGGTCGCTTGTTGGAAATCTCGATGGTCATTTGTCCGGCGGTCACCTGAGAACCGCTGTGGCCGGTGGTCGGTGAAACGGGCAGGGGCACCACGCCGATCTTGAAATGTGCTGTCGCATCGCCGGTGCCGAGCGCCCCCCTGTTGACCGTCGTCATGGCAAGCTTGCCGGCCAAAAATGGGTTGCCGCCAAGCGCCTTCGCTTCAGCCGGGCTCGGACTCACGTGATATTTGTTGATCAGGTCGCCGAGGAACTGTAGCGCCGCCACGGCATTGGGGCTGTCGATGGTTTCCTTGTTGGATGCCATATCAAGGACATTGGCGTCGTTGGCGAAGAGCCAGGAAAAGAGATTCGACAGGCTCGCTCCGAATACTGTGGTTTCTCCTCCTGCACGCTTGGTCAGTCGCTGGCAGACCGTGAGACAGTCATTCCAGGTCCAGGCCGCTGCTGGAGGTTGAACGGCGTTAGCCTGGAATTGGTCCAGGTTGTAGGCAACAACCACCGGGCTGCCGGCTGGCGGCAGCCCGAACTGTGTCGCCAGATACTGACCATCCAACCAGTGGGCTGGGAAAAAGTCTTGCTTGTCCAAGCTGGTGCTCTTGTCGACGTAGAGAGTCAAAGGGCGCAGGGCGTGCTGCACGGCAAAGGAGCCGAGATCACCGGGGAGAACGAGCGTGACGTCGTGGGCCTCGCCACTGGCAATTTCTGCGAATACCTTGGCGTTGTAGTCGGCGTTTGGCAGTGTCTCCAGTGTTGCCGGCATGCCGGGATGTTCCTTCGCCCAGCCGCTCAGCATTGCGAGGTAGGCCTTGTCTTCCTCCGGCCCGCTAGACGGCCGCAGAAAGGTCAGTTCCTTCACGCCCGAGCTGACCGCGGCCGATGCTGCGTGACTGGCCGCCGTGCTCGTTTGGGCAGGTACAGCGGCGCTGGTGCTCCCCGTTGTGCCTGACGGCGTGGCGCTGCTGGACGCACCCAATGGCGGCCTACCGCATGCCGCCAGCAGCGATGTCGTGAGCAGGACACTCGCCGTGCCAGAGGCTTTGAGGAAGGCGCGCCGGTTCAATTGAGAGAGACATGACGAGTGACCGTCCTTCCCCTCCGCTTGGTCCGCGTAGCCCCATGCCACGTGTTTGTTCTTGAGCGGACGTGTACCGCCGTGGGAGGCGTGCCCGGAGGTGTACTGGAAGCTGATGATAAAGTGGCAGCGGACTATCGGGCCTGATCGGGGCCGTCATCGCTTTCGCCTATCGAAACCTGTATTGTCACGGCAATAGAGCGAGTGTACGAGTGCTCGAAGCCGGTGTCAATGCGGCGGAGATATTCAGATATTCGGAAGAATGGGCCCGATACCCATTGTGCTTTCCATTGACGAGTCACCGGCCTGCGGGTAGGCTCAACCCGATAGCAGGCTGAAGTCCCTCCAGGCGCCAGTCGCTGGGTCTGCTGCTGTTGTCGCAGAGGAGCTCCCTTGGACGATCAGGACGGAACAAGCCGGCGAACGAGCAGGCGCCGGATCCTGAGCGCTGTTGGTCTGACCCTCGCTGCCGCCTCGCTGGCTGCCTGTAGCGGTAGCAGCAGAGCGGTCGCGACTGTTGTTCCGGCAGCGACGGCGTCTGGTACGACCTCGCCGACGCAAACGACGAGCGCGAGTGCTGCCGTGAGCGCCCAGTCCACGACGATTACCTTCGCCCGCTGGCAGGTTACTCCCTCCCGCATCAAGATCAGCGTTGACGATCCGATTGCCCGCTTCGAACAGGTACAGCCGAACACCAAGGTCGAGGCGTTGGTTATTCCCAACGGACCGCCCTACACGGCAAAGTTGCTGACCATGATTGCCGGTGACGTGGCGCCCGACGTTATGGGCCTGCCGGACCCTTTTGGCATTCTGCCGCTCTTTGGCCAGAAAGGCGTGCTGGTCGACCTGGGACCCTTGATCGCCCGCGATGCGGCCACCGTACAACCCACCGATTTCTTGCCGCAGGCATTGAAGGTGGGCCAGTGGCAGGGCAAGCAGTACGGTCTGCTCATTAGCCCGCTCTCCACTGCCGTGCTGCTCTACAACGCCGATGCCTTGCAGAATGCCGGCGTCAGCCAGACGCCGGCCGAGATGTACGACGCCGGAAAATGGACCTGGAACGACTTCACGGTCGTCGCTCGGCAGGGCACGCGACGACCGAGTTCTGGCGGCGCCCAATTCGGCTTCCTGGTTTCTTTTGCCATCCAGCAGGCGATGAGCTTCGTTTGGGAAGCCGGTGGCGACCTTTTGAACGCTGCCGGCACGAAGAGCGTCATCGACAACTCCAGCAGCATCGCCGGCCTGCAGTTCCTCGACGACCTACTGCACAAAGACGCCGTCTCGCCCACCAGCACCGAGTTAAAGGCGCTGCCAAACGGCTTCAACAGCGGGCAGATCTGCCTCGGTTGGTCGTGGGCGCACACCGTCGGCCAGAATCTGGCCGGTGTGAAGTTCAACTGGGATATCGTGCCCCTGCCGGTTGGCCCGGCCGGCGAAGTCGTCAACGGCAACTACAACAATATTGGCATGTCGAAGACCTCCAAGGGCGCGGCCACGGCCTGGCAGTTTGTCCAGTTCATGACCTCGGGGGCGGAAGAGATCAACGAACAGCACCAGGCGCTGCCGGCACGCCGGAGCGTCTACCAGCAGTGGTTGCAGTGGATGGAGCAGAGTCCGCGTCGGAAGAACCTGAAGTATCTGCAACCGCTGGTAGCCAAGTCGCGTGACCTCCCCTATTCGCCGACGTGGCCGCAAATAGGGGATGCCTGGACGAAGGAGACGGCGTTCCTCCAGCAGGGCACGCAGAGCCCATCCGACGTCGCTCGTGCCCTCGCCGCCGCGATCAATGCCGTACTGCAGTAACTGATAGGAAAGGGCGCCATGCAGAAAGCGACAGCAAGCGCCGGCGGAGCCGAAGTTTCGCGGCGCGAGTTAGTGACCGTGACGGGATTGCTGGGCGCCACTGCCTTGCTGGCGGCCTGCACCACCGGCACGACGACAGCATTGTCGAGTTCACAGACGCCCGCAGTCGCCACTGTGGCAGGGACGTCCGCTCCAGGTGTTGGGCGGAGCGCGTCCGTCGTCGGCAGCGCGAGCAGCGCCGCTTCGCCAGTCGTGCCGACAACCAGCGTGCGATAGTCGGGAACCGCCGGGGTGGCGCCCCCAGCGAGCGCTGCATCAGCCGCCATACCCACGCCTGCTGCCCCGGCGCTCGCCAGCGCGGACGGCATCACGATCTATGACTACGGCGCCCAGTGTCCGAGCGGCACCTTCTGGGTCTACGCCAAAAGCCCGAACAAAGCGGTCGCTGGCGACATGTTCGCCTACCTGGGCAGCGCCGTTGGCCAGTTGGCCTTTCAGACGCTCTCCGGCGCCCCGCAGGCGTCCATTTATCCTGCCGTCAATGCGCACGTCTAGGACCCGCGCTCCCTCCGTATCTTTGACCTCTTCGCCCAGCAAATGCGTCGGGCACCCGACCCGACCTTGCCAAATCCAGACGTGGCGAAAGTGCTCCTGGAACAACATGCCTTGCAGCCCGCCTTCGGGCAAACCATCCAGGGCATCTACACGGGCCAACTCGCCAACGCCAAACAGGCCGTGCAGGATCTGCAAGACCGCGCGGAAGCAGAATTAGACCGTGCCATGAAGGCGGCGCAGGGGAAAGGCGCGAAAGTCTCCCGCGACGACTGGAAGTTCCCGAACTGGGACCCGACGAAGGATTACACCGCCGTCGCCTACCAGGCGCTCGCCCCAGGCTGAGTAACGCCATCCTTGCCCGGTACCGGCAACTCTACAGGGAGTAGGCCGGGAGGTCAATCCCCGCTGGAGACGTGTGGAGTGGTCACGTGCGCGCCTGCTGCGTCGGCGACGGCCAGGAAGTAGGCGCTGACGCCGGCAGGCAGGGTCGCCCTGATCTGGTCGGCGTCGAGGGTCGCCGGCGCTTCCTGCCACTGGCGTTCCGGCCAGGTAGTGTGGTCCGTGGTGAAGAGCAGTGTAGCGCTTGCTAATGGCCGCGCGGCCTGGATGCGAGCGCTGACCGTCTTGCCTGTCACGCTGATCTCGCTGATGGACGGCAGCGCTGGAGCGCCGCGCAGCCAGTGATCGGTGAACAGGGCGATCTCCGGCGGCGCCCAGCCGGCCGGGTGGCCGTGCTTCATCGCGCGGCGGATGCTGAGCGTCCGCTCACCACGGGCAAGGCGGTAGGTGCGCTGGTAGGCGTCGAGCGGCGAATGAATGTCGTTGGTGCTGGCGATGAACAGCATGGGCAGCGTTGCTGCACCCAGGTGCACGGCAGGGTCGCAGTACGCTCGCCAGTGGCGGCGCGTGGCCGGGTCGAGGGCCGCGAAGGCCCGCTGCATGGCGCCGCCCTCATCCAGAAAGGCCCGCCCGTAGACGGGGACGGCGCAGACGAAGCGTGGGTCCACCCCGACAACAATGAAGGTCAGGATAGCGCCCCAACTGATGCCGGTCAGGCCAATGCGCCTACTATCGACACCAGCGACAGCCGCCAGGAGGCTGTGGGCGCGCAGGATGCTGGCCACGCTGTGGTACATCCAGTGGTCTTGCCAGCACACCGTCGGATCGAGCAGCTTGGTGGCGTTGTCCTGGCCAGGGCCGCCATCGGGCAGCGGCTGGCGCTCCGGGCCGCAGCCCGCCAGGTCCATGGCGATGGCGGCGTAGCCCCGTGCCGTCCACAGGCGCACCCACTCCGCAAAGGCGGTGCCGCCACCGCCATGCACCAGCACCATGCCGGGCCAGGGCGGCGCTGCCTCAGGTCTGCCCAGGTAGGCGAAGACGCACGTGGCGTGCCCCTGGTAGGGTTCGCCAGCGTAGAAGATGGCCTGGACGCCGTTCGTGGGGGACTGCGACGCGGACGGTGGAACGCTGAACAGCCGGTTCAGGCCCCAGGTACTGGGCGCCACCAACAATTCGCCCATGCTACCCCTTGAGCGCCTGGGTGAGGATAGCCTGCATCTGGGTTTGGGCCGTTGTCAGCGCTACCTGAGGCGTCATCTTCCCTTCCAGGACGGGTCCGGGGATAGCATTGGATGCTGTGTGCAACTGGTTCGTCCCCGGGGCGATGCAGGGGACGCGCTGGCTGTAGGCCACGACGTCCGCAGACAGCTTCCGCCCAGCTGGATCGCCAGGTAACCATTTCGCGCTCTGTTGGGCCTCGAGCGTGGTCGGGATACTGTCGCGGGCATTGCAAAATGTGGTCATCGGACCGATGCCGAACACCCATTCCAGAAAGCTCCAGGCTGCGTCTGGCTGCGCCGCTCTGGTGGGCGCGACCCAGGAATAGCCGCCGCGCACGCTCGCCCGTGTTCCATCAGCCGCGGCCGGAACGTTGGCAGCGCCGTAGTGGATATCCGGCCAGTGCGCCTTGAGGTTCGTGACCACGTTTCCAACTTCGATCTCCATCGCCACATTTTGCAGGCCGAAGCCCCAGCCGAGGAAGCTCGTGCTGGCGGCGCTTTTACTGGCGGCCGTGAAGTAGCTCGTGATCTGCGCCCAACCACCCTGCGCTTCGGCCTGTTTCACCAGCCAGTCCAGCGCACCATAGCCAGCCGCATTGGCGACCGTCACTTTCGTGCTGTCCGCGCTGAGGAAGCTGCCGCCGAGCTCCCAGAACCAGGCCTCCCAGAAGCTGGCGCCGACGCTGTCATAGAGCGGGTGGTAGCCGAGCTGTTGGATGCTGCCGTCCGGGTTGGTTTTCGTCAGCTTCTGCATCGCCGCGAGGAAGGCATCCCAGGTCTGGGGCGGTTGCTCAGGATCCAGCCCCGCCGCCGCAAACAGGTCCTTGTTCCAACTAGAGCCGGCGCGCGTCGGCACTCCAGTAAAGGCCGTAGGTCTTCCCTCGCCAACTCCCCTCCTCCAGGGCCCGCCGCATAAAGCTGTCGCGTCGGATCATCGTGGAACTGGCGATATGACTGTCCAGTGGCGTCAGGATGTCTTTGATGGCCCAGTCCGGCACGCTGGCACTGCCCGTCCAGTACAGGTCAGGCGGAGCGCCGGCGGAAACGGTCACCAGGAACTTGTCGTCGGCGGTAATGCCGCTCATCGCGGGAAGGGCGGTCGCATCAATCTTGATACCCGGCTGACTCTTCGCATAACTCTCCCAGTTTGCCCTGGTTGGCGCATCGGCAGCGGCCCAGGACAGGATATGCACGGTGGTGGATCCCTTTGCGGCGTTGCTGGCCGGAGCTGTAGCCGTTCGTCCGCCTGGCGGTGACGCCGCTTGGTTGGAAGCGGTACCGGCGGGAGCAGAAGTCTGACTACCGGCCAGTGACCGCGCGGCCACAGTAGTAGGTGTCGGTGCCACGGGAGTCGTAGCGCCAGCAGCGGTCGGCGTCACCTGCCCGCAACCGGTGAGGCCCAGCATCCCTAGCCCAGCGACGAGCGCCACCAGCATGGTCCGCCGCGTTGCAACAGCCGGCATCGCCATCCCTCCAATCGATGCGTACCCGTTCGTCCGGCACCCGAAGTCAGAACAGCATCTTGTTATATTGTCTTGCGGCTGGTACCTTATCATGACGCCAAATCGGTGTCAAGCTGCGTGGAACGGCCGGGCGAGGCCCTGACCAGTTCTACTTATTCGACCTGATTTCGGAGGACACGTCTGATGGAGCAGCGAATGCTCGGTCGTACCGGGCTGCAGGTCAGCGTGTTAGGTATTTGGAGGCCCTTTCGTCTCGCGGGTCGGCGGCAATGACTGGGAAGAGGCACGGCGTGCTGTCCGACACGCTCTTGAGCTCGGCGTCAACGATGTCGATACGGCACCCAGCTACGCGGACAGCGAGGCGGTGCTGGGCTACGCCCTGGCCGACTCCCCCACTTGCTTTTACCTGGCCACGAAGCTGGGCGGACGTCCTCAGCCGTTCGATGCCAAGGACAAGCAGACGTTGCGCTGGTCGTTCGAGGAGAGCCTCCGCCTGCTCGCCGTGGACCACATCGATATTCTCTTCATCCACGAGCCCGACCGTCCCCGCCAGTACGACTGGTGGACTGACGAAGCGTTCCACGGCCCAGTGCAGGAGTTGCTGGACGAGTTGAAGGTCGATAGGAGGTCCACGTGCGCTCCGCACCGTACGGGAACGGGTTGCCCTGTGATTGAAGGGCTTGCATGATCGATCCTGACCTTCCGATACCGTTGTACCGCCAGCTCGGCGATGTGCTGCGGGCACGCCTCAAGGACGGCGAGTTTCCCGTCGGTGCCCTGTTTCCCTCAGAGCCCCAGTTGTGCGAGCTCTACGGTGTCAGCCGGATAACCGTCATCCGGGCGCTCAACGAACTGGCACGCGCAGGTTTGCTCGTCCGGCGGCGCGGCCTCGGAACGTTTGTCCTGCGCACGGCACGGCCCGATGAAGCGGGTGAGCGGCCTCGTGTATTCGCCTACGTCACGCCGCAAATCGACTCTGATTGGAATACGCAGATTCTGGCTGGCCTAGAGTCCGCCCTGGCCAGCCTGCGTACCCTTGGTGTTCCCCTGGTCTTCGTCGATCGCGATTACGAAGATGTGGCTGCTGACCGTGTCAAAGCGGATGACGAGCAGGCCGGCTACCTTGCCACCCGGCATCTCCTCGGCAGCGGACACCGCCGTATTGCCTTCCTGGGCTGGGTCAGCCTGCCGCAGACAGCACAGGAACGACGGCTCGTCGGCTACCAGCGCGCCCTTGACGACGCACACGTTGAGCCGGCTTTGTTCGTGCTGTCGGCTGGGGGGCGGGATCCGCTTCACGAGTCCGATGACCGTGAGGCATTGTTGAACTCCCTGGAGCGGCGCCAGATCAGCGCCGTTGTCTGCAGTACCGATTTCCTGGCCGTTACCGTGGAGCGCTTCTTGTTGAGCGAAGGGGTCGGCATCCCCGATGACATCGCCGTCGTCGGTATCAGCGACGAGCGCCTCGCCGCGACCGCCGAGATTCCGCTGACGACGGTGCGCATTCCCGCGCGCCAACTGGGCGCGGAGGCGGCTCGGTTGCTCATGGTGCGGGATGGGAAAGACCGGTCCGGTCCAAAGCAGGTCATCGTCCCTGTAGAGCTGGTCATTCGCGCCTCCTGCGGCGACCGATCGGCTTCGAGGCGGTCGGAGCCGCTGCGCTACGACACGCTGGTCCTGTCGTAGCCCTTTGTTGTCTAGCGTGAGCGGACGGAGTTGAAGACCATGGCCGATCGACCACCAAATGTCATCTTCATCCTGGGTGACGATTGGGGATGGGGTGACCTCGGCTGCTTCGGCCACAGCCACTTGCAGACCCCGCACCTCGACCGGCTGGCAGCGGATGGCACACGCTGCACCCAGTTTTACGTGGCCGCACCGGTCTGCTCCCCCAGTCGTGTCTCCTTCATGACGGGACGCTTCCCCGGCGAGCTTGGCGTCCACAGCATCTATGCGACGGCCGAACAAAACCGCGCCCGCGGTATGTCTGACTGGTTGGACCCGCAGGTCCCCACGCTGCCGCGCTTGCTGCAGCAGGCCGGCTATGCCACTGCCCACTTTGGCAAATGGCACCTCGGCCAC
>DHIZ01000017.1 GCA_002404055.1 Chloroflexi bacterium UBA4733 | reverse complement strand
GGTCGAGGGCGCCATCCGACGCGGCGACGGAATCGTCACCTCAGATTACCGAGACATCCAGCGCATCGCCGAGGCTGCCAGGATCAAGATCACCATCGCCACGATCTAGATGAGAGCCGGGCGACCCACTTGGATTTCCAAATCCCGCAAACGATTTTGAAGACCACGGAGTTGGCGTCCGCAATCGTCCATCAGCGTCCGCCAGGTTCGATTGTCAAACCGCGTAGCGCCTTGCGCTTACAAGCCCTTGTACCGCCACTGCAGCTGCGCGAACAAAGGAGCCGCCCGGCTGGCGGCTCCTCGTCGCGAAATCGTTACCGGATCGTCTAGAAGGCGGTGGTCCCGTTGGGCGTGCCGAGCCCGGTCGGCCCGTCCCAGCCCGTGGTGGCGTTGCAGAGCAGGTTCCCGCAACTGCCGTTGCTCCCTGTAGTGATGTCCCACAGCGAAGTGGAATTCGAATATGGGTACGAGCCATACGTGACAGTTCCGGCGTTCCCGGCCAGCGCGTAGACCGAGGCGATCACCGGGGAGCTCACGCTGGTGCCGCCGACCACGAACCAGCCTTTCTGACCCTGGTAACCGTAGCTGTCGTAGACCGAGACACCGGTGTTCGGATCAGCGTCAGCCGAGACGTCGGCCACGGCTCGCCGGCTGCAGACGCTAGTTATGTTGGCGTTCGAGGCCTGCCAGGTCTGCTGTGGCTCGTAGGCGCTGCACCCGCTGCCCGCGCCGGACCAGGCGGTCTCAGTCCAGCCGCGCGCGGCGCTGGTGGATCTGCTCAAGGCCGTGCCGCCCACGGCGGTGACGTAAGGGGAGGCGGCCGGATACTCGACGCCGTAGCCGCCATCGCCCGAACTGGCCGTGATGGCGATCCCGGGGTGGTTGTAAGCAGCATCGGCAGACGTCTCGGTCGAGGACTCACTTCCACCGTAGCTGTTGCTGATCTCGTTGGCCTTCAGCGTGGCCGCTTCGTTCACAGCCGCTTCCAGGTTGGTGAGGCTGTTGGAGCTCGCCTCGACCAGCAGGATGTGGCAGTTGGGGCAGACGGCCGAGACCATCTGGACGTCCAGGGAGATCTCGAGCGCCCAGCCGTGATCGCCTCGCGGGTAGCTGGTCCCGCCTGTCTGGTTCACCTTGCGGAAGCAGCCGTTGGCAGTGGTGCACGAGCTGAGTCCATAGGTCGACCGATAGGTGCCGAGGTCGGACTCCGCCTTGGGGTCGTCGTAGGCGTCGACGATCGCAACCGTCTGCCCACCGCCGGCGGTCGAGGAGGGCAGGCTGTAGGCCGACTGCAGGTCGGACGGCCCATAACCCGTCGGGCTGGTGGTCGCGAACGGCTTGACTCCGGATCGGTCGAGCACGATGAAGGAGTGGCAGCGCGCTGCTCCTGTGAGCACCGGCCCGCAGACTGGCGCGCTCTGGCTGCTGCGCCCACCGCTTGAAGCGGCCGCCGGCGCCGCAGCTGCGAGTGCCACCAGCAGCAACCCGCAGAACAGGCCGACAGTACGATTCGCCCAAATGACCATTGACTGCCCCTCCATGCCCCCGCTTGTCGCTGCAGGGGTGCGATCTGTGACGAGAATGTATCGTAGCCTGCAACCGCGCACGTGTAAATCGAAATAGCCCACTGATTAACCGCTGGGTCTGATGCCGATCTGCCGGGCGTAGGCTAAGCCACCTTGCTCCCTCACCAGTCGTGGCCAAGCTCTGCCTCGCCGCTGCCGGAGACCGCGGTTGGCGCAAGTTGGCCGCCGAGGTTGAGATCGCATGCCACCTTATGAGGGCCGGCGCGCCTGTAGTTGGCCCCAGCCCAGAGTTGCCGCCCGGCCCGTATGTCCAGGGCGGATACGCGATGACGTTTTGGCGTTATCAGGACAATGATCCAGGCGCACCTGCCACAGGCCGGGCCGCCGGGCAGGCCTTGGCACAAGTTCACCAGGCACTGGACAGCTACCCTGGAACGTTCCCGTCATTCCTGGACCGCCAGGTGAAGCGCGCGTCACGAATCCTATTCGATGAAACAGCGCCCTCCCCACTGCCCGCCTTTGAACGCGCCTTCCTATGCAGTGAGTACTTGAGCATCACCTCTGCGCTCCTACAGAAGAGTCTTGGATCTCGCACCCTTCACGGGGATCCTCATCGCGGCAACCTCCTGGTCATCGGGACTGGGTGCCTGATGATCGACTTCGAGTCCGTTTGCTCTGGGCCGCTCGAGTGGGATCTGAGCGCAATGCCCTGCATAGGCGCCGGCATTTTCTCCGTGGACATTGACGTGCTAGCGCTCCTGCGGAGGCTGCGGAGCCTGTGCGTCGCCGTCTGGTGCTGAACCAGGTCGAGCAGCTCGACCGCGCTCGACCGCGCGGCCCGGAGGCATACACATCTGCTTCGGCTGGCGGTGCAGGGGCACCGGCTCGAGCCGACTCTGATCGGCTAGGCGAGGTGGGTCGAGGGCGGACTGTAAGCCGGGTTCTATTCTTGCGAATTCAGCGTTGCCATTTCGAATACAGGACGACATCTACGGACACGCAGACACGATGCGGCTGCGTACTAAATGCGTACTG
>DHIZ01000019.1:73986-74170 GCA_002404055.1 Chloroflexi bacterium UBA4733 | reverse complement strand
CGTCTGCGCCATCGAGGTGAATGTCGGCCGGACCGGCTCTATCAACCCGACAGCGGTGCTGCAACCGGTCAACATTAGCGGAGTCACGGTGTCTAGGGCGACATTACATAACCAGGACGAGATCGACCGGAAGGATATCCGTATCGGCGATACCGTCGTGATCCAACGCGCCGGCGACGTCATC
>DHIZ01000019.1:58338-73948 GCA_002404055.1 Chloroflexi bacterium UBA4733 | reverse complement strand
AGCCCAGGTCAACGAGAAGGGTGTCTACGTCGGGGCCCGCGTCATCATCCATCGCGCCGGCGACGTCATCCCCGAGATCGTCAGCGTCATTGTCGAGCAGCGTCCCGAGCCGGCGCCGGAGCGCTGGTCCCTGCCGGAACACTGCCCGAGTTGTGGTTCGCCGGTGGTGCGGGCCCCGGACGAGGCGATGGCCTACTGCGTTGCGTCCGATTGCCCGGCGCAACTGGAGGAACGCATCATCCACTTCGCCTCGCGCGGCGCGATGAACATCGATGGCCTGGGCACGCGGCTGGCCCAGGCGCTCGTGCGGGCCGGACTGGTCCACGATGTCGCTGAGCTGTACGCGCTGACCAAAGACCAGTTGTTGCAGATGGAGCGCCTGGCGAACAAGAGCGCCGACAACCTCTTGAAAGCGCGAGAGGCCAGCAAAGACCGTCCGCTGGAGCGGCTGCTGGTGGGGCTGAGCATCCGCCACCTTGGCAATAAAGGCGCGGAACTACTGGCCGCTGCCTTCCGCTCCATCAAGGCACTGGCCGGCGCCACTGCTGAGGAGATCAACAGTCGCGCCGGTGTCGGGCCGGTCGTGGCCGCCGCCGTGGCCGAGTTTTTTGCCAGCGTCCACAATCAGGACGTGGTACGGCGCTTGCGTGAGGCCGGAGTACGCCTGGCCGCCGATGGCGCCGATGGCCGGGAGCGGCCGTTGGACGGTCAGGAGTTTGTGCTTACCGGTCGGCTGGACACGATGACGCGCGGTGAAGTGGAGGAAGCGCTCAAGCAGCTTGGCGCCCGCATCGGCAGCGCAGTGACGCGCAAGACGACAGCGCTGATCGCAGGTGAGGATGCCGGCAGTAAGCTGGAAAAGGCGCAGAAACTCAAGGTACCAATCTTGACGGAAGAGGCGTTACTGGTGCTGTTGCGGGCCGGTTCGTCGGCGTGACGACCGAACGCCGTGTCGTCCTGTTGGTGCTCGACGGGGTCGGCGTCGGCGCCGCGGCAGACGCTGCCGCCTACGGTGACGAGGGCAGCAACTCAGTCGGCAACACGGCGCGGGCCGTGGGCGGCCTGTGCCTGCCCAACATGGGCATGCTGGGCCTGGGCAACATATGCTCTATCGAAGGCGTTCCACCCGTCACAGACGCTCGCGGCGCTTTTGGCCGGATGGCCGAGTTGTCGCGGGGCAAGGACACGGTGATTGGCCATTGGGAACTTGCCGGCATCTACTCACCGCAAGCGCAGCCGACGTATCCGTGTGGGTTTCCGCCTGACGTCGTCGTTCCTTTCACCAGGGCGATAGGGAGAGAGGTGCTGGGCAACGTACCGGCCTCCGGCACAGTAATTATCAAGGAGTTGGGGACGGAACACCTGAGCACCGGCAGACCCATCGTCTACACGTCCGGCGACTCGGTCTTCCAACTGGCGGCCCACACCGACGTTGTGCCCCTGGCCGAGCTGTACCGCTGGTGCGCAGTGGCGCGTGACCTGCTCCAGGGGCAGCACGCTGTGGGTCGGGTGATCGCGCGCCCGTTCAGCGGCCCGGCAGGCTCCTTCGTCCGCACAGCCGACCGGCGCGACTGGACACTGCCGCCACCGGGCCCCACCCTATTGGACAACGTCCAGCAGGCCGGCCTGGAGGTGGCCGCCGTCGGCAAGATCGAGGATATCTTCTCGCAGCGCGGTATCACCAGTAGTCGGCACACCCACACGAATATGGAATCCGTGGACGCCACCCTGGGGTACCTCGCTACGATGGGCCCGGGCCTGCTCTTCGTCAACTTTATCGAGTGCGACATGATCTACGGCCATCGCAACGACCCGCGCGGCTATGCCGACGCACTGGAAGCCTTTGACCGCCGCCTACCCGAACTCCAGGCGGCCCTGCGTCCCACCGACGTGCTGATGATCGTCGGTGACCATGGCGTCGACCCGACGACGCCCGGCACCGACCACTCCCGCGAGTACGTGCCCCTCCTGGTAAGCGGCCCAACCGTCCGGCGTCACGTCAATCTGTGTACCCGTTCCACCTTCGCCGACGCCGGCCAAACTGCCGCTAGCTTGCTGGGTGTGCCGCCTTTGGCGTTGGGGACGAACTTCGATGATGACCTTTTTGTGGCGCCGGTCCTGGTATAACCCGTTGTCCGGTGCTATCCTCTCCTTTCACGAAAGGACAGCGTACTTTGAAAGTTGCCTATGCATTCCGACGGGCCATGTTCTATCCCTATGATGGTCCGCCCTTCATGTTTCCGGCCAAAGAGGTGCGGCCTGGATGGTTGCGTCGTATTAAGGCTCATGGTTTTGACGGTATCGAGGTTGGGCTGGACGCCGTGGGTCCCGAGGTGGACGAACGGCGGGCCACGGCCCTGCGGCAGGAGCTGGCGGATGCCGGCGTACCCTGCGTTGCCGTGCGCGGCGGAGGTAGTCTCGCCCACCCGCGTCTGCTCGCAGCAAGCCGAAAACGTTTGGAGCAGACCATTCGCCTGGCTGCCTGGCTTGGCGCCGGCGTGGCCAATAACGGCCTGACCACACCGCCATCTGCGCCGAATGGCCCCGGCGCTCGCAACTGGGGCGAATCCACCTCGCAAGGGAGCAGCCGGACGGCCACGGAAGCGGAGTATGAACGCACGGCGGAGGCCCTCCGAAGCGCCGCCGCCATCGCTGGCGACGTCGGCGTAGATATCTCCATCGAGGTCCACCAGCACTCCATCGTTGACAACAGTTGGGCTGCATTGCATTTGCTTGATCTGGTCGACCGGCCCAATGTGGGTATCAACCCGGACCTCGGCAACATCTACTGGACCTATGACGAGCCGGAGGAAGCCAGCGAGAAGGCCATTGTGGCGCTCGCGCCACGCGCCAAATACTGGCACTGCAAGAACCTGATGCGTCTGAACATCCCACAACTGCAGTACTCTGTGATGCAGCGCGTCGCCTTGCCGGACGGGGATATCGACTACCGTTTCGCCATCAGCGCCATGCACGCCGCCGGTTATCAGGGCTACCTGGCGGTGGAGGGCCTTCAGCTCGGCGATCAACTCACTGCCGACGGTAAGAGCGCCGCCTATGTGCGTGCTATCCTGCTGGAGTTGGATGAGGCAGCACGCTGATGGCCGCTGCGATCAGACCCGGAGGCGGGGTCATGATCAGGACTATGGCCAATGCTCTAGTGGCGAGGAAAACAGCGTTACCGACGCTCGCTTCCGGGCGTCCATAGGCACGGAAGGGGCGCAGTGCATTTTGGAACTCAAGGTCAATGGCGCGAACTATGCAGTGGACGCCGATGCCGACCGCGCCTTGCTCGGCGTGCTGCGTGACGACCTCGGACTGACGGGCGCCAAGTACGGTTGCGGTGAGGGGCAATGCGGCGCCTGCATGGTGCTGGTCGACGATCAGCCGCTGCCGGCATGCATCACGCCGGTCGGCGCGGCGGTCGGTCGGGAGTTGGTGACGGTCGAAGGGCTAGCCGTGGGCGGCTGCCTCCACCCCTTGCAACAGGCGTTCCTGGACCAGGAAGCCTTCCAGTGCGGCTTTTGCACCCCCGGTATGCTGGTATCCGGGGTCGGCCTCCTCCGCCGGAACGCGACACCCAGTACGGCTGCCATCGTGAGCGCCTTACAGCCAAATATCTGTCGCTGCGGCACGTACCAGCGGATCGTCTGTGCGGTACAGCAGGCCGCGAGGGTGATGAGCGCGCCTGCCAAAGGAGCGAACGCCGAATGAGTACTGTCTCTACGTCAATACCTACGGCGGTTCCCGCAGTACGCGCTCCTCAGCCGACCGGCCAGGTCCTCAGCGATTGGCTCCAGATTGACCAGGAAGGGTTTGTCACCGTCTTCTGCGGCAAGGTGGAAGTCGGTCAGGGATCTCGAACCTCGCTGTGCCAGATCGTTGCCGACGAGTTGGGCATTCCCTTTCACGCTGTTGCTATCGTGCTCGGTGATACCGACCAGACGCCTTTCGATCAGGGGACGTTCGGTAGCCGGACGACGGCCACGATGGGTGTGCAGTTGCGGCGGGCAGCGGTAGGTCTCCGGCAGGAATTGCTGCGGCTAGCGGCGGCCGCCTGGGGCGTGGAGCAGGCGGAGGCGGAGGCCGTCAATGGCTCGGTACGCCACGCGGCAACCGGTCGCACCTTGAGCTATGCTGCGCTGGCCGGCGGACGCCATTTTGATGGCGCCATCACCGACAGCCTGGGCAAGCCGGCAGAGCAATGGACCGTTGCCGGTTCCTCGATTCCTAAAGTGTGCGCCATTGACATCGTCACGGGCCGCCACCACTTCACCCCAGACCTCGGTCTGCCCGGCATGCTGTATGGCCGAGTCTTGCGCGCTCCCCGTCTCGGGGCAACGCTCCTCCGACTTGACGATACGGCGGCGCTTGCCATTCCCAGCGCGGTGGTCGTCCATGAGGGCGAATTCGTCGGCGTCGCTGCACCGACCTCACGGGCCGCTGCCCAGGCGCTGGCGATGCTGCGGGTTGAATGGTCCTACCCGGAAGAAACACCTGATGGCGACCTGGCGACGTACCTGCGTACGCATTTGGACCAGCCAGCACCAAGCGGCCGACCAGCCGCGCAACTGCAAGAGAGCGGCGACGTGGATGCCGCGCTCGCCGCAGCGCCTGTGCGGGCCGATGCCACGTACAACGCAGCCTTCATTGCGCATGCTCCCCTGGAGACGCGCGCCGCTCTGGCGGAATGGCAGGGGGATCGGCTGACTGTGTGGACTGGCACGCAGCGGCCGTTTGGTGTGCGTGGTCAACTGGCCACGGCGTTTGGCATTATCGAAGCCGACATCCGCGTCATCGTGCCCGACACCGGTTCCGCCTACGGTGGCAAGCATACCGGCGAGCCGGCGTTGGAAGCTGCCCTGCTGGCGCGGGTCGCCCAACGGCCGGTAAAGGTCGTCTGGACACGCGAGGAGGAGTTTACGCACGCCTACCTGCGTCCGGCAGCGGTGATTGACGTCATCGGCGCCGTTGACCAGGAAGGACATCTGCTCGCCTGGGAGTGTCACAACTACAATGCTGGACCTGGCGCTCTGCGTTCACCCTACCGCGTTGCGAACCAGCGCGTGGCCTACCACCCTGTCCGTTCGCCGCTCCGCCAGGGATCCTACCGAGCGCTGGCTGCCACGGCCAACATCTTTGCTCGCGAGAGCCACATGGACGAACTCGCACATCTCGTGGGACTGGACCCGCTGGAGTTCCGCCTGCGTAACCTGGACGATGTTCGGCTGCGCGCCGTGCTGACCGCCGCGACCGAGCGTTTCGGCTGGGGCAAGGGCACTTCTGAACGCGACACCGGCATCGGCGTTGCCTGTGGCACCGAAAAGGGCGGTTACGTCGCCTGCTGCGCTGAGGTCGCGGTGAACCGCAGCGACGGTGGCGTAGCCATCCGGCGAATCGTGCAGGCTTACGAGTGCGGCGCCATCGTCAACCCTGCCAACGTCCAGAATCAGGTGGTGGGCGCCATCGTGCAGGGGCTAGGAGGAGCGCTCTACGAGCAGATCGAATTTGGCGCTGGACGTATCCTGAATCCGCGCTTTTCGCGCTATCGAGTGCCCCGCTTCGGCGACATTCCGGCGATTGATGTCGTGCTGCTCAATCGACCCGACCTGGCGTCGGCAGGCGCCGGGGAGACGCCGATCACCGCAGTTGCTCCCGCCATCGGCAACGCCATCTTTGCGGCGACCGGTATCCGCCGGCGTGCCCTCCCACTGCTCCCTGCCGGAGCACTGTCCCTTGACGATCCAGCCATGGTGGGTGGTCGGCCGGCGCAAGCATACTGAGGAGTACATGACGTGAGGCTATCCCGACTGAGCATCCTGCCCGCCTTTCTCGCGCTCCCCCTGGTCCTGGGTGCGTGTGGTGGCGGGTCCAGCGCGGCCGCCGGGGTCACGCCGACGGCAACGGCCAGCATCCAGATCATCGGGACCCCGGCTCCGTCCATAGCCAGCAGCACTGCGTTCACCAGCACGTCTGATTCGGCCTCGGCATTAACAATCAGTGCGACCGGGAGTGCCTCCACGGTGAGTTCCGCCGTCACCACGGCCTTGACGGGAGCAGCATACACCGTCTCGGGAACCGGTGGTATTCCGCTGGTTCTGCGGCAGTCCCCGAACGGCGCCAAGATCAAGGACGTACCGGCCGGCGGTGTCGTCACTGCGCTAGGTGATCCGACCCAACAGGCTGGCGCCTACACCTGGATTCACGTCAAAACAGCGAATGGCGACGTGGGCTGGGTGGCAACGCAGTTTCTTGCCGGAGGCCCCGCAGCCACGCCGTTACCAGGCGGGCAGCAGTAGCGAACCACGGTTTCGGCTTGGTCAGTGTCGCAACTGCGACGGGGGGAACAGGGTCGCAACTGCGGTTTGCGACCCAAAGACAGGACTGCGGTCCTGGGGATATCCTCGGTACCGCAGCGCAGTCTTTGGGCTGGGGGTGCCCCTGGGCCCGCAGTCGCAGCCCTGCTTCTCTCGTCGCGGCAGTAGCGCCGGGAGACGATCAAACCAGTGACGCTCGGCATACTCCTGCTTTTTCTGCTGAGCGTCGCGCTGGCACTGGTTGCCAGTGAGGCACTCGTGCGAGGACTGGACCGACTGGGTGTCCAACTGCACCTGCAGGAGGGACTGCTGGGCCTCCTCACCGCCCTCGGCGCCGACGCCCCCGAAGTAACGTCCGCTTTGCTCGCCTTGCGGGCGGGTCACGCCGATGTCAGCATAGGCGTGGTGCTCGGCTCCAACATCTTCAATCTGGCGGCGCTGCTGGGGGTAGGGGCACTCGCCGCCGGGCATGTCCGGGTACGGCGCATTGGCCTCGGTCTCAATGGTAGCGTTGCGCTGCTTACGACGGTATTCGTCGGGGGTTTGCTGACTGGAATAATTTCGCCCGACATGGCGGCCTTCCTGGTGCTCCTGGTGTTTGCGCCCTACCTGCTGGTTCTTGCCCTGCAACCACAGCACGTCAGCCATCTACCATTGCCGGGGCCGTTCGGGCGCTTGCTGGCGGTTGCGGTGCGAGAGATCAGCCACGAAGGACATGGGAACCAGTCCGTGGCAACCGCCAGCGACGTGACGGTTCGACGGTCGCAGCCGCTGCTGCTCATCGTTCCGGCACTGCTCGTGATCGTTCTGGCGAGTGAAGGAATGGTGGTCAGCGCGCTGCACCTGGCGACGCAGTGGGGGATACCGAGCGCCCTGGTCGGCGCGGTGGTGCTGGCGAGTTTGACGAGCCTGCCCAACGCTTACGCTGCGCTGCGCCTGGCCCGCCAGCAACGCGGCAGCGCGGTGGTGAGCGAGGCCTTCAACAGCAACACGATCAACATCGTGGCTGGGATTTGCCTGCCTGCCGTGGTGCTACATGGCGTCGCCGCCGATCCCAGCAGCCGCTTCGACCTACTCTGGCTCCTCGGCATGACGGTCCTGACGATCCTGCTGCTGGCCCGCCGCCGCGGCCTCAACCGACCGGGCGGAATGCTGATAATCGGGCTGTATCTGCTCTTCGTCGTGCTGTCCATGGATTGATGCGGCATCCATGGCCTCGCGGACGCGCTCCAGCCGAGCCGCCGTCAGGTGCGGTGACCGGGGCGGCAAACGCCGGCGCATCCCCACCGATCCCAGCGCCGGATGGCCGACCGGTAGCCGCCTCAGACCGGCTCGCCGAGGTGGTCCTTGAACCAGGCGAGCACCCGCCGTAAGAAGTCCTCGCGGTGCTCCGGTGGGCCGCCGCGCAGGAAGAGATGTGAGCCGCCCGGGTAGCGCGCAAACTCGACCTCACAGCCGGCCTGCTGCAGCGCGACGAACATCTGCTCACTCTGGCCGACTGGACAGCGCTGGTCGGCCTCGCCCTGGATGATCAGGGTCGGCGTGCGCGTCTGGTGGGCGAAAGTGGACGGCGAGTGCGCGGCGTACCACTCGCGCGCCGCGTGCGGTGCACCGCCCCAGTTTAGCGCGCCGAAGGCGTGGCTGATGTCGCTCGTCCCGTACATCGACTCCAGGTCAAAGCAAGGCGCCCCGCAGACGGCGGCCTGGAAGCGGTCGGTCTGCCCGATCGTCCAGGCGGTCATGTAGCCGCCATAGCTGTAGCCAAAGATGCTGGTACGCGCCGCGTCGGTGTACGGGCGTTCCAGCACCGTGTCGACCACCGCCAGCAGGTCCTTGTAGTCCTCGCCGCCCCAGTCGCGGATCACCTGCTGGGTGAAATGGCGGCCGTAGGAGCCGGAGCCGCGCGGGTTGGCGAAGACGACGAGAAAGCCGTTCGTGGCGAGGCATTGCTGCGTGGCGTTGAAGCCGTAGCCGTAGAAGGCTTGCGGCCCGCCGTGGACGTCGAGGACCAGCGGGTAGCGTTTCGTCTCGTCGAAGTCCGGTGGCTTCAGGAGCCAGGCTTCGACCGTGAACTCGCCGCGCCGCACGTCGAAGCGCTCCCATTTCGCTGGAGTGTGCTGCTCCAGGACTGCTTTGCTGTACTGGGTGATGACCTTCGTGGTGTTCGAGCGAATGTCATAGACGGAGACCTCGCCGAAGGCGTCGAGGCTGCTGTGACCCTGCACGACGTAGCGCCGACCATCATCGACGCTCTGGCCGACATGGAGTGCCCGCCAGCTCGTCACTTGCTCGACGTTGCCCCGCTCGACATCAATCACCTGGAGCGTGCTCGCGCCGGCCCGCACCGCGTGGAAGAGGACCTGGCGCTCGTCGAGCCAGACCGGCTGCGACGGTGGCAGTACCGTCGGGAAGCCGGCGTCGGGGAGCGATGGCAGGTCGTCGGTGAGGCGGCGAGTCGTGCCGCCGGTGACGTCGTGGACGAAGTAGTCGAGCTGTCCGGTGCGCTCGGTATCGCCCGCGAAGGCGATACGATCGCCACGCGGCGACCACGACCAGTGACCGACGACGCCGAGTTCCGGCCCGACCATCGTCTTCGCGCCCGACCCGGCGTCGACGAGGGCGAGCTGCGAGCACATGCCGTTGCGGTTCGGCACCTGCACCGCCAGCCGCTTGCCGTCCGGTGACCACTGGGGATAGTTGTGATCGACCGGGTCTCTAGTGATTTGCCGCCGCTCGCCGCTCGCTACCTCGACTACGAAGACCTGGCTGCGCGTGTCGCCCAGGTAGCCCCGGTTGTCCTGCTTGTAGTCGATCCGGCGCGTGACGCGCACCTTCGGGGCGGCGTCCTTGTCGGGCTCCCGCTCCTCCGGGTTCTCGGGGTCGAAGGCAGTCGTGTAGGCGATGCGGGAGCCATCGGGCGACCACGCCAGCCCGGCGATGTCCTGGCCGTGGCGCGTCAGCTCGCGCCCCTCCCCGCCCTCACCGACCGGCATGATGAAGAGCCCGCGCCCTTTCCCGCGATCGGAGACGAAGGCGATCTGCCTGCCGTCCGGCGACCAGCGCCCGCCGCCGTTGCGCTCGCCGCTCTGGGTAAACTGGCGGGCGTTGCCGCCATCGATGTCGCATATCCAGAGCTGGCCCGTCGACTTCTTCGACGCGCGGTCGGTCTTGCCGAGCGTGTAGATAACCCGAGTCCCATCGGGCGAGACCTGCGGATCGTTGGCCGGTGTGAAGTCGTATACCAGCGTGTCCGGGGCCAGTGGCTTGTGCATATTCCTCGCTCTTCTGCTACAGGTTGCTTCGCCGCGCTCTCCGGGATCAGGAAGATGAACCCGTTAGCCGGCAACCTTTTCTAACTTGGTCATCCGCCCGCCGATCAGCCACTCCGCCACGTAGATGTTGCCCACGCTGTCGGCAGCCATGCCGTGCGGGCTGTTGAACTTGCCGGGGGTGAGCCGCGTCGTGCGGCAGGGCACGCCGCGCTCGTCCAACTCGTTGGGGTAGCCAGGCATTTCGCGGACTGCCGAGTTCTCGCCGAGATAACAAACGAACCGGTCATCGGCATCGAGGATCGCCAGCCGTGCCCACAGTTCCGCCACGATCAGCAAGTCACCGTCACGGGCGAAGCCGCTCGGGCTGCTGAGGAAGTCCTGCCCGAAGGCGCGCTTGTAGTGACCATCGAGGTCATAGACCTGCACACGCCGGTTACTGCGGTCGGCTATATAGAGTTCCGGCTCGGCCTTGCGGTAGTCGATCCAGATGCCGTGCGGGCAGGCGAAGCCGCCGGCATCCCCCTCCGTGCCGTTGATGCTGCCGACGTATTCACCCGCCTTATTGAAACGGCTGTAGCGGTGAACGTAACTCTTGCCGTAGCCATCGGCCACCCAGACGTCGCCATTGCCGCCGAGGCGCTCCTCGTGGACCGCTACGGAGGTTGGCGCATACTTGCCTTCGCCGTAGACGGGCAGGTCGGGCCGCTCTAACGTCTGCACAATGCGGCCATCCATCGCTACTTTGACTACCCGGCCTGGATTCGACGTTCGGCGCAGTTCGTCACCAACGCGCACGCCTTTCGAGCCAGGGTCAGCGAGCCAGAGGAACTCGGCAGCGCCTTCATGGCTGGCGGTGATGCCGTGGCCCTCTGTCACGTCGGTCGGCACGCTTCGCAGCAGCCGACCATCGGTGGCGAAGAAGAGCAGGGACGGCTCACCAGGATGGAAGGTGACAATCTCCCCGCGCGCGGTGACGGTAACGCCGGGGTGGGCCCAGCCGTTGCGCGCCGCGTCGCTGTCGGGGAGTTGACCCCAGTTGTCGAGCCACTTATAGCGATGGCCGTCGGTACCGATCAGCATTGCAAAACCCTTCCAAAGTGTGGGGTCGGCCGTTACACGGTCAATGGTGTGCGCCGGGGGCGGTTATAGCCAAGCGCCTGGCGTGACGACCACAGCAACAGCATGCCCGATATCACCGTCCAGAGTACCGCCCAGATGAGGCTGGGCACGTGGGAGACGGATGCCGCCAGCAGGGCATCGCTGTGCGTGCTGCTGAAGGCGCTGATTACCAGCAGCGTGCGCAGGTCCCCGAGGACTGCCAGATTGAGTTGCAGCGCCAGGAAGCCCATGGCGATGGCAAACCAGCGTTCCGGGAGACGCCTGGCCAGCACCGCCAGGACGACACCGAAGAACGCCAGGTAGAGCCAGGCGTTGATGTCATGATCCCACAGCACCGCGACGACCGCCAGCCAGAGGTACTGAACCAGGGCAGCAACCCGCAAAGCGCTCGGCCGCGGCAACAGCGCCAGAAAGGTCGCGCCGGTGACGGCGCTGCCAACGTAGCCGGCGCTGGCGATCAACAACGTGGCGCCCCCGGTAATGCCCGTCACGCCGCCGCCATTGAGGCCGAAGATGTGGACATCACTGACATGACCGCCCGTCAAGACGGCGATCAAGGCGTGCCAACCCTCGTGGACGAACGTGAGATAGGGATGAATCGGCAACAGGAGCAAACTCGCGCCGGGGATGAGCCAGATCAGCACGGACAGGACAAGCGCAACCAGCAACGTGGTCTGAACGTTGACGCCGGTTATCCGCTGCGGTTGTCTGACCCTTTGCATTGGTCGAACTGACCCTTCCAACGGCGACGATGATGATTTTGGTCCGCTGCCAGTCTACAAGGAAGGCAGCGTGAATGCAACCGGAGGCACGCTCGACCCCCAAGAGGGGACCCAAAGCGATTGCTGTCCCTCCCGAACGCTAATGTGACAAACGACGAGGCCACGGCTTGGAATCGACCGAGCCGTAGTCTAAGGACTGCCGATCGAGCTGTCAACCAGAGCCGGTTAGCCGGTGCTATGCAAAACTTTGCGGTGCATTTTGGCTATGTTACCCTATCCATAGTTGCCGAACGCTTCCCAAATGGGGGGTCTTGCCCAGTATGAAAGATCCACTCGACGAACGACACCGTCTCAGACCCGAGGCGGCTAGCCAAAGACTTGAGGCGGCACTGCCACGCCGCCCGGTGCGCTTCCATTCCGATGGCGCGGGCGATAATCCGACCGTTCACAGTGACCAAATTGACGCGTATCTTGAAGAATATTGGCGGCCGCAATGTAAACGACAGCACTTTTCGGTCGTTGCCCGCGGTGAGCGGTCAATTGTTGTCATACCGGAGTGATTGAACGGTAGGTTCACCTCCAGTGCCCACACCGCCGTCCGCCGTACTGTCCGCGATGTCTCCGGCGAGCGCGCTCATGCTGCCTTCGCTGGAGGTACATGTGCGCTGGGCTACCCACCACGTCTGGCGAGCGGGCGAAGCGTTGTATCAGCACCCGGCTGTTGCATATGCACTCTGGCTCATGCTGGGCGGCAGCGCAGAAGTGACGGCCGGTGGGCGACGCTGGCGCGTTCTTCCCGGCAACGTTTTGCTCTCTCCTCAGCACATCCCTCGGGACATCGTGGCGCCGCATGGTGGCGAGTGGCTCTCCGTCGGCCTGGAAGCATTGCTGATGGGGCGCGTGGACATGTGGCAGGGCCTCACGGCGTCTCTCGTTTGGCAACCGACTGAACAGGATCGAAACCTGTTGGAACTCTGGCTGAGGGAACTTGTCCGAGAACATCGCCATGCGGACGCTGCGGCTGGGCTGATCTGTGACGGACTTGCCCGGGCAATCGTCGGGGTGTCCTTGCGCAGCATTCCCGCAGGAGCGGTCCCAGATGTCGGCCGCCTTGGTGTGCCGGCCTGGCTCGTGGCTACCTTGCGCCGAGTACAGGAGCAACCGGGTCTAGAAGTTAGCCGCCTGGCGGAGGCCAGCGGTCTCAGCCCGGCACAGTTCCGGCGACGCTTCCACGAGTGGGTGGGACAGTCTCCCCGAGCCTATGTACAGAGCCGGCGACTGGACACCGCTCGCGAACTGCTGGAGAGCGACATGACCGTCGGCGAGATTGCTCGCCAACTTGGCTTTCAGAGTTTGCCCCACTTTACGCGGCTGTTCGGTCAGACCTACGGCGTGCCGCCAACAACCTACCGCAAGCATTCGGTACAGGCAAAACTGTAAGCGATTTTAGCAAACATCCCATGTTTCTCTGGCCTATTATCAGCATGACGGGTGGATCATAGAGCCAGGCGCGCCAGATGTCGGAAGGACGTGAGGCCGCGCCGCGGGGAGTCGCCGCCCTGGTCATGTGCCTGTCTGCGTGAAGCAAGCGGAAGGGATCGGCGCCATGGAGTTCAGACAACTGAGCGACAAACAACGGCAGGAATTCGAGCAAAACGGCTACCTGATCATTCCCGGGGCGCTCTCTCAAGCCATGGTGGAGCGGCTCACGTCAGCAGTCGACCGGCTCTACGCAGAAGGCGTCCGTGAGCACGGCTTGAACAAGGCCGGCGCTTTCGAGCTGCGGAACGCCGTGGCGCACGATGACGCGCTCCTGGACCTGCTGGACTGCTCAGCAACCGTGCCCCTGGCCGTCCAACTCCTGGGTTGGAATGTCCAACTGGACACCTCGCACATCATCGTCCGTCCCCCACAACCCGAAGACACGAGCCTCAGCTTCAAGGCGCTTGGTTGGCACCGTGACGGCGGGATCGCCACGCTGCAGAGTCCTGAGCCGCTGGCCCGGACACGGCTCAAGATATGCTACGTGCTGAGTGACCTCAGCGCGCCTGGCCGCGGCAACACGCGCTTTGTGCCCGGCAGCCATCGCCTGCTCGGCGCGCCGGCGCGCCTGGAAGGCGATATTGACCCGGTGGGGGCCCGCGAGATACTGGCTGCTCCCGGCGATGCCATTCTCTTTGAGAACCGCCTGTATCACGCTGTCGGACCGAACTTGTCGTCGTTCGTCCGCAAGACGATCTTCATGGGCTATACCTACCGCTGGCTGCGGCCGTTGGACTACGTGGTGCAGCCGGCGGAGTTGGAGCGCACGGTGCTGGACGATCCGATCCGCTGGCAGTTATTGGGTTTCTGGCACAGTGATATGGCGTTCTCGCTGCCCAAAGACGATGATGTGCCGTTGCGGGCCTGGTGGAAGGCCAATGTGTTAGCCCAACCGATCGTTGTGGAACCAGTTGCGTCCCGCTAAGTAGTTGTCATAATCTGTATCGACCTGAAAGGAGTTGCCCGATGGATCAAAACCCTGTCTCGGTCGCCGGTACGCTGAGCCGGCGTGGCTTGCTGCGTGGAATCGGCGCCGCAACGGCGGCCGTCGGCGGCGCGGCCTTGCTGGCAGCATGCGGCGGCACTGCGGCCATTGCGACAACGACATCGACGGCCGCGGTGACCGCATCAGCGCCGCCGACGACCGCGGCGGCGTCAACGGCAGCAGTGACAACAGCGAATGTCACGCCAGCCATTACCAGTACGTCCGCCTCTGCCGTGACAACCACCGCTGCCAAGTCGTCTGCGGCACTCGTGCCAAGCAGTGCGGGCGCCGCCGGTGCAACGCGCACGCTGACTATCTGGCACATCTGGAACGGTACGCGCGAGCCGCTGATCAAAAACATCGCTGCCGCGTTTACGAAGCAACATCCCAACCTGACCGTCGATGAGCAGGTCATCACCACAGACCTCTTGACCAAGATCACCGCCGGCATCGCTGCCGGCTCACCCTGCGATATGGGGATGATCAACCAGGGCTGGGTGCCTGCCCTGGGCTCGCAGAGCGCAATCGTCCCCCTTGATCCGCTCGTCGCTCGCGACAAGGTTGACCTGAGCGTCTTCTACGACTCCGCGCTGCCGCCAGGCAAATGGGCGGGCAAGCTGTACGTGCTCCCGAACCTGGGAGCCGGCGCCTACCCTGTGCTGTTCTTTAACACCGACCTCCTCCGTACTCAGGGCCTCCAGGGACCTCCCATGACCTGGGCCGAGTTGAAGGATATGGCCCAGAAACTCACCGTGAAGCAGGGCGACACCATCACGCAACTGGGCGGTGTTCCATCCTACGGCGACAACACGCTGAACTTTATCCAACTGATCTATGCCAATAGCGGCAAGCTGCTAAGCGACGACAATCGCAAGTATCTGTTCAACGACGCAGCGGGTCTCGATGCCTTGAACTTCGTGCAGAGCTTTTTTGACACGATGGGTGGCGTTCCGGCTGTGGCTGCCTTCCAGAAGAACCAGGGCACGGGCGAAAAGAACACTCCTTTCTTCAAGGGAACCCAGGCAACCGACATTTCCGGCATCTGGTACATCTTCGAGATCAAGAACGACAACCCACAACTGCACTATGGCGTGGTGCCAGGGCCGCACGGCCCGCAAGCCGGAGCGAAGTATGTGTCTGCCAACACCGGCACCTGGGCCTACGGTATCCCCACCGGCGTCAAATCGGTCGATGACTCCTGGTTGCTCACGCAGTATTACACCCTCACCAAGGACGCCGGCACGTTCGTCGAACAGCAGTTGCGCCCGTCACCCCTGAAGGCCATCAACGCCGATCCCTACTATCAGCAGCAGACGGCACTCTGGCCGGACATCGTGAAGATCCTGCCGGAAACGGTAGCAGTCGGTCCTACGCCGGTCGACCCACAGGTCGGCAAGCTCATTGCTACCATGATGACCGACGTCATCGCCAAGAAGGTCGATCCGCGATCTGCGCTGGATAACACGCAGAAGCAGGCGCAGGCCCTCCTTGATCAATGGTACACCCAACACCCGAACGCCTGACGGCGCGCTGGTGAGGAGATAACTGGACAGTATGCAACTCACTGAACACCGACTGCTAACCGACATTGTCGTCGCCGGTGGCGGCGCGGCCGGCGTGCCGGCCGCGCTGGCGGCGGCCCGCCACGGCGCC
>DHIZ01000019.1:57719-58253 GCA_002404055.1 Chloroflexi bacterium UBA4733 | reverse complement strand
GGCGGCGGCCCGCCACGGCGCCACAGTGGTGCTGGTGCAAGACCGCTCCGTGCTGGGCGGCAACTCCTCCAGCGAAGTGCGCATGCACATCGTCGGAGCGGATGGGAGTGGCCAAGTTCCCCACGCTCGCGAGGGTGGCATTATTGAGGAGTTGCGCCTGGAGGACGCCGTCTGGAATCCCCAGCGTAGCCCGCACATGTGGGACCAGCTCCTGCTGGACAAGGTGGTCGCGGAGCCAAACATCACGCTGCTGCTGAACACCTCCCTCGACGGCGTGCGGATGGACGGCGCCCGCCGCATTGTTGCCGTCCATGCCGTCCGGCCGTCTATCGAAGAGGAGTTCTGGATCGAGGCGGCGATCTTCATCGACTGCACGGGGGATGGCCGCCTGGGAGCCGAAGCGGGAGCGGACTTCCGGATGGGCCGCGAGGGCCGGGACGAATACGGCGAGAGTCGCGCCGTACCCCAGGCGGATTGCCACACCCTGGGCAGCAGCATCCTCTTCATGGCCCGCCAATACGACCGCCCCATGCC
>DHIZ01000019.1:345-57593 GCA_002404055.1 Chloroflexi bacterium UBA4733 | reverse complement strand
GGCTACTGGTGGATCGAGTGGGGCGGGCAGTTCGACACGATTCGCGATAACGATCGTATCCGCCACGAGCTGGTGCGCATTGCCTACGGTGTTTGGGATCACATCAAGAACTCCGGTGACCACCCCGATAGCGCCAACTGGGCGCTGGAGTGGGTAGGGGCCATCCCGGGCAAGCGGGAGTCGCGCCGCTTCCTGGGGCCGCACATCCTGACGCAGGGCGACGTGGAGAGCGGTCGCATTTTCCACGATGAGGTCGCCTTTGGCGGCTGGCCGATTGATCAGCATCCGCCAGAGGGGGTGGACAGCCCTGGGCCGCCCTGCGACCAGCCCAGGGTGCCGCTGTACGCTATTCCCCTGCGCTGTCTCTATTCTCGCAATGTGGACAACATGTTCATGGCCGGCCGCAACATCTCCGCGACCCATGTCGCCTTTGCCAGCACGCGCGTAATGGCCACCTGCGCCGTTGTCGGCCAGGCCGCAGGGACGGCCGCCGCCTTCTGTGTACAGCGGGGTCTGACGGCCCCCGATCTTGCAGGCGAGACGCTGGTGGATTTGCAGCAGGCCCTGCTGCGCGCCGATGCCCATCTGCTCGGAACCCGCAACGCCGATCCCCACGACCTGGCGCGCAGCGCTGCGGTAACGGCATCAAGCGCTCTGCCCGGCTACGAGGCGGCGCAACTGCTCTCCGGCGTCACGCGGCAGGTTGGCGAGGCGAGTAACGCCTGGCACTCGGGGCCGCTGGTCGGCGGGCAGCAATGGATCGAGTTGCGCTGGCCGGCAGCGCGCCGAATCGGTTGGGTGCAGTGCACGTTCGACACCGGTTTCGTGCGCCCACTCAGGCTGACGATGAGCGACCAGGCCAATCGCAACGTGATTCGGGCCCCGCAGCCGGAGACGGTGTGTGACTACCGCATTGAGGCGGAGGTCAATGGCGTGTGGCAGACGCTGGCTGAAGTGCAGGCGAACTACCAGCGCCGCTGTGTACACCACGTTGCAGCGGTGGCCGCAACGGCGGTGCGCCTAACCGTGACGGCCACCAACGGCGCACCGGAAGCTCGCCTATTCGAGTTGCGGGCGTATGCTCCAGACTGAACAGGCGGTCGGCGCGAATGCGAGTGCGCCGCAACGTTTTGCACAGATAGGGCGCGGTGTAAGTAACCCGGAGTTACAGGGCCGCGATTGCGATCGGCGGCCAAGCGACGAGGGCGACTGAGGTCGCTTAGATTTGCCGTCGACGGCTCACAACGCGACCGCAGTCGCCCCGGTACCTTGGCCGCCGATCGCAATCGCGGCCCTGTAACTCGAGGCGCATCGAAATGCCCGCTTGCCGCTCAAAGTTTTGCGGCGCGCCCCGCGAACGCAACCCCCTGGCAGCCGCCGCGCAGACGGGCTATACTAGGCATGCATCGCGAATAGTTGAAGGAGTCCCGCTATGGGTGACAAGAGCCCACGGAACAAAGAGAAGAAGAAGGCCAAGATCCAAACGGCCAAGAAGTTGGCCACACCCGCACCCGCTGCAACGGCCGCACCGGCCAAAAAGTAGCGCCGGCGGCGTTCGTCGGTACCGGCAGCTTTCCGGGCTCCGCTTCCGGGCAGCCGCGACTGAGGTAACCCAACGGGGCACGCGCGACCCGTGTGTCCGGCTGTGGCGCCGAGGATGCGGGCTGCGTCGGGTGCCGAGCTTCCATTCGTAGAAAGCAGGAACCGTGCGCTTAGATTCACGCACTGTCGGTACCTTCGTTCTGGTTGGGTTGGCGATTTACCTATTGTCACGCCTGGTGACGGGTGGTAACCTGCTCGGTGGCCTCAACATTGGCAATCTTGTCTACATCGCTATTGCCTTTCTCATCGCCATCGACGTGCATGAGTTCGGCCATGCCTTCGTCGCGGACCGATTGGGCGATCGCACGCCGCGCAGTCAAGGACGGGTGACGCTCAATCCGATCAGGCACCTCGATCCGTTCGGCACGTTGATGATCTTGATGACGTTCGTGGGTGGCATCGGCATCGGCTGGGGGAAGCCGGTGCAAGTGAACCCTTCGCGTATCGCCAATGGACGTCAGGGCATGGCGCTGGTGTCGGTCGCTGGAGTCATCGCTAACCTTGCTACAGCGATTGTCGCCGCCATTATCTTGCGGACTGGCTTGCTCGCCTTGCTCAGTTCGGTAACGGCCCCGGTTGAGACGCTTCTGGTCGCCATCGTCCAGATCAACGTCATCCTGGCCGTCTTCAACTTCCTGGTGCCCTTGCCGCCCTTGGATGGCTTCAACTTCCTTGTCAACGTCCTACCGATGCGCTGGTCCTGGCAGTTGCGCCAAATCGAGCGTTTCGGCCCGATCATCCTCCTGCTGGTGGTGCTGGGCAGCCAGATGGGTATCCTCTTTTTCAACCCCTTGCAATACCTCGTCTATAATCCGAGCCTCTGGCTGCGTGGGATGCTGCTCGGCATGGCCTGAGCGCGTCGGCCAAGGCCTGAGTGATGGCCTGCGAAGGCCCGCTCTCCGCATGAAGCGGGTGGTGGCACGGCGTTTGCGATGCTCCCAACTGGTTGGCGACAAGTCTTGGACCAGACCGCCGACAGAAAGGACGTTATCATGGCCATCAACCAGAAGCTGGGAACCCAGGAGGGAGCCGCGCCGACGCCCGATCCGGAAGATCGCACACCAACGGAGCGGCGCAAGATTGAGCACGTCTCCGGCTTCCAAGGCGATAGTCAACAGATGCCGCTGGACGGCGAACACGCCGTGGACCATGGCGGCACCAGCAGGCCACCGATTTCCTCGTTACCTGCCGACGAAGCCGAAGAGGTCATCGAGCAGCTTCCCGATACTCGGCAACGTTAAGGACCGCACCAGCCGTTATGACTGCGCCTGACACGCTGGGGCTTGGCATTATTGGCGGCGGGGGCGCCTTTGGCCGGTTTATTGCCTCGGCCCTGCCCCTCGTGCCTGGCCTGGCCCTGCACGCCATCGGCGGCACCAGTGAAGCACGCACGCGGCAGGCAGCCGAGACACTGGCCGTGCCGCGCTGGACGCTCGACTACCACGAGTTGATTGCTGACCCCAATGTCGATATCGTTGTCATCGCCTCGCCGCCGCATCTCCACGCGGAGATGGCCCTGGCGGCTATCCGTGCCGGCAAGGCGGCGTTTATCGAGAAGCCAGTGGCGACTACCGTTGCCGATGGCCTGTTGCTGCTGGAGGAGTCGCGCCGCCAAAACGTACCGGCGACGATCGACTACGTGATGCGCTACAGCCCGCTGTACCAGGTTGCCCGCCAGATCATTGAGACGAAGCTGTTGGGGACCCTCCGCCGAATGGACTTTCGCAACGACGCCGGCGACGAAGGGCTGGCCGACGACCACTGGTTCTGGGACCGCGAAAAGAGCGGCGGCATCTTCATCGAGCACGGCGTCCACTTTTTCGATGTCTACGGTTGGCTCGCCGGCGCCAACCCGGTGGATGTTCACGGTCTGGCACTGATGCGGGAGGCCACCGACCAGCAAGACGTCGTTCACGCCGATGTCCGTTATGGCAATGGCGTACTCGGGACGTACACGCATGCCTTCGACAAGCCCAGCCGCCTGGAATCGCAGGAGGGCCTGCTGGTATCCGACCGGGGAAACATTCGTATCTACGGCTGGACGCCGGTGCGCCTGGAACTCTCCGGGCTGGTGACCGCCTCGGAGCGTTCCAGGCTGGCGGCAATCGGTGGCATGCAGCTCGATACCATTGAGCAGTTCCCGGCGGACCAGACGATGCGCGGACGAGGCGAGCAGTTCAAGGCAGAGTTCCTGGTGCGTGGCACACTCACGCCCCAATACGAGAGTCAGGAACTCTACCGGCGGTCGGTCGGGGCGGCCCTGGCGGACCTGGTAGCCACGATCCGCGATCCCCAGCATCGCCAACAGGTGACCCTCGCCGACGCGGTGCTGAGCCTCACCGTCGCCTGTGTTGCCGCCGGGACGGCTAAACAGAGCGACTTACGGCGGGTAGCCGAACTGGCACAGCCATAGGCGTGGCAGCTAGGCCTTCGTCGTATAGACAACGGTCCGGTTGCTGTAGTTCTTGGTGAAGGCGTCCCAAGAGCCGCCACAGGTGATGAGGTTGAGGTTCGCTGTGGTGGACGGCCCGAAGACCTGCGCGATTGGTGCATCGTTATAGGCATAGCTGACCTTCTGCTGCACCACAAACGTCACCGTCTGGCTGTTGGATAGTGTGATCACGATCTTGTCACCGGCCTTGAGCGTGCCGAGGCGCCAGAAAACCGCTGGGGCCGTCGTCGAATCGAGGTGGCCGGCGATGGCTGAGTTGCCGATATCACCGGGTTTCGGCCCATACTCGTACCATCCAACATCGTTCCACTGCTTCGGCACGTCCATAGCTCCGTCAGAGGTGAGGCCAACCAACTCCACCGGCGCCGTGACGCCGATCGCTGGAATCTCCAACTTGACAGGGATCACCGGTACCGGGGTGGGTGCTGCGACCGTCGCCGCGCTTGTCGCGGTGCCGGCCGCCGCGCCGGCTGTTTGCGTTGATGCTGCTGCCAAGGCGGTGGATGTGGTGGTGGCCGCCGTTGCGGCCACGGCATTGGGTACTGGCGCGGTCGTCGGCGCAGCGGTCGCCAGTGCCGGCGCCGCCGTGGTTGCAGCACTGGAGGTGGCAACAGCGGCCGGCTGTCCGCCACAGGCTGCCAGCAAGACGATCACCGCCAACAGCCAGGCGACCGGTCCACGCAGTGGTCGTGCCATAGATTCCTCCTGATGCCCGCTCATGCGCGAGGCGCGCTCACAACGTCCTCATAGGAGTATACGAGCGTCAGGGCAAACAGATCAGTCGGATGGGACGTGAGGCGGCGACTGCGGTCTGCCGCCAAGCTACGATGGCGACTGCTGTCGCTTTCATCCTCTTGCACGGCAGTGCTCCCCTGTCTTGGCGCGAGTGCCCACGCAGTGAGCGGGCACTCGCCGCCCCACGAAACCGTATTGGCCGCTACGCCTTCACGGTAGCGATCAGGACGCCGTCACGCCCGTTGCGGTTGGGAAGAATGATGGCGTCAAGCCGGGGGTGCTCGGCAGCCTGCCGGTTGAAGGCATTGATGCCCCTCGCTCCGGCGTCGCCTGCCGCCGGGGTGATGATGGCGCCGCCGCGCAGCACGTTGTCGCCGATGATCAGGGTGCCGGGATGCGAAAAGCGAATGGCCCAGTCCAGGTAGCCGGGATAGTTGTCTTTGTCGGCGTCAATGTAGACGAGGTCGAAGGGCGCTTCGGCCTGCAACGTCGGCAGGGTCTCCAGCGCCGGGCCGACACGCACCTCCACGCGATCCGCCAAACCGGCTCGCTCGAAGCTACGTCGCGCGACATCGGCGTGATGCGCGTTGACATCAAGGGAGATCAGCCGTCCGCCATCTGGTAAGGCGCGCGCCATCCAGATCCCGCTGTAGCCACCCAACGTGCCGATCTCCAGGATCTTCCTGGCGCCCGAGGCTCGGGTCAGGATGCCCAGCAATTTGCCGAGCGCTGCCGGCACCTGGATGGTCGGCAGGCCCTCTGCTTTCGCGCTCTCGCGGGCACCCCGCAGCCCTTCGTCCTCCTGGATGAAGAGGTCCTGGATATACGTGTCAATCTGGCTTTCCATGTCTTCCGGCATCGTGTGGTTCTCCTTCTGGGCGACAATGATAGCAGACCGCCATCAGCTCATCCGGGCGTCGCGTAGGTCGAAGCTACCATCCGGCAACAACGGCAGACTGGTGACGCGCGGATCGAGCAGGACGAAATCGCGCTCGAAAAAGAGCGGCACGACCGGCGCTGCCTGCAGAATGAGCGCCTGGGCCTGACGATAGAGGGCAGTGCTCTCCGCCAGGTCGGCGGTCTGGTTAGCCTGGTCCAGCAGTTGATCGACCTGGGGGTTGCTGAAGTGCGTCAGGTTGGTGGATCGCCCGCTGTGAAACAGCAGGTCAAGAAAGTCCGATGGGTCGGTGTAGTCGGCCTGCCAGCCGGTCAACACCAGATTGCCGGGTGACTTACCCTGCACCAGTGCTGCATCAAGGGTGGCATCCGGTGCGTAGACCAGGTTGACCTGCCAACCCAGGTTTTGCTGAATCATGGCCGCGACCGCGCTCGTTACCGGCCCCGGTTGACCGCCGGCCAGCCGTTCTCCGCTGGCTAGGGTGATGGTCGGCATGGTGGCAGCGTAGCGCGATGCCGCGAGTGCCGCTTTGGCTGCGACAACGTTGAACGGGTAGACGGCCGTATTGCGTTGGTAGCCAGGGAACTGCGGTGGCAGCACGCCGTCGGCCGGCCAGCCGTCGCCACCCAGGGCGGCGGTTACCAGCAGCGACTTGTCGATGGCCAGATTGAGCGCACGGCGCACGTTGACATCGTCAAACGGCGCGGTGGTCCCGTCAATGACCAGATATTCCAGGGAAGGGAGGTCGAACACGTGAAAAGCCTGGCGGATGGCGGGTGGCACATTCGCCTGCGGGCTCAGGAAGGAGGCCATGTCTTGCGCCGTCGGCGGCAGTGGCAACATCGCCAGCTTGCCCTGGCTGTAGGCGGTCGCCAGATCACCCATTGCTGCTGGGTTGTGCAAAACAACTTTGCTGAGGTGCGGGGTGGGACCGTAATACCCGCCGTAGCGGTCCAGCGTGGCCTGCGTCTGCGGCTGCCATTCCGTGAGCCGGAACGGCCCCGATCCGTTGGGATGTTGCCACCAGTTCGTGCCGCCGGCCTCCACGGTGAGCTGGTCGAGCGCAAAAGTGATCGGGAAGGTCAGTTTGGCCAGGAAGGCGTTGTCCGGGTGGGTCAGGCGAAAGCGCACCTCCGACGAGCTCAGCGCGCTGACGCCGCTAACGCTGGTGGCCTGCCCGACCACTCGCTCCTTCACACCCTGGATATCACCCAGGTAGTCGCCGGCGACCGGCGAGCCGTGTGCCGGATCACAGGCACGATTGATCGCATAGACGACACTCTGGGCCGTCACCGGATCCCCATTGTGGAAGGTGGCGTGCGGTCGCAAGGTGAACGTGTACTCGGTGCGGTCGGCCGACACCGCTACCTTTTGCGCCAGATCGGGCTGCAGGTCGCCATTGGCGTCGTAGCGTTCCAGCCCGCTGAACACGCTGTCCAGAAACATGGCGGCTCCGCCGCTGTCCTGGGTAGGGTCAAGCGTCGTCGGAAAGCTGACGAGCAGGTTTAGCGTCGGGCCGGGTGCAGCCGGGGCCGCCACGTTCGGTTGGGTGCAGGCAGCCAGGAACAGCACTGGAACAACACGTCCAATTATGGCCCGAACGGACGACCAGCGACAGAACACTGAGGCCCTCTCAACGGAAAAGATCAGTCCCGAGTATATCGCCTGACGGCGCGAGCGCCGGCCCGCGTCGCCCGACGTTACGACGGTCGCTCTGGCGCGTCCACATTGGCAAGACGACCCGCCGGAGTCGGGTGTTACCATGGTTTGCTGCGCGCCGGAGGTCAACAAGCTCCCAGCGAAGCGAAAGCAACGCTGGTGCTGGAGGAAAGTCCCCAAGGAGTCGAGTTTGATCGAAGTAACGAACCTCACGAAGTATTACGGGCAACGCGCCGCCATTCACGATCTGAGCTTCTCGGTCAAGCAAGGAGAAATCCTTGGCCTGCTCGGCCCCAACGGGGCGGGGAAGACCACCACGATGCGCATTCTGACCGGCTACATGCCGCCCAGCTCCGGTGTGGCCATTGTGGCGGGCTATGATGCTTTCAAAGACTCGCTGCGCTTACGCGAGCATATCGGCTACCTGCCGGAACGGGTGCCGTTGTATGAGGATATGACCGTCGCTTCCTATTTGCGCTACGCCGGCCGCATCCACGGTATGTCGCGTGGCAGCATCGGGGGACGGCTCGATGAGCTCCTCCCCCTGTGCCACGTCTACGAGTTTCGCGATCGGCTGATCGGCAAGCTCTCGCGCGGCCAGCGCCAGCGCGTCGGCATCGCCCAGGCCATCGTCCACGACCCTGAGGTAGTGGTGCTCGACGAGCCCACGGTCGGCCTTGATCCGCGCCAGATCATCGAGACGCGGGCCCTGATCAAGAGCCTGGCCGGCCGGCACACCGTCGTGCTGAGCACACACATCCTGCCGGAGGTCAGCGTGGTCGCCAGTGAGGTGGTCATCATCCACGAAGGGCACGTGATCGCCCAGGACACGCCGCAGAACCTGATGGCGCGCCTGCAGGCGGGACAAAGCTACCGTATGGTCGTGCGCGGGTCGGTGGAGGCGGTGCGCGAGGCGCTGGCCGGCCAGCCCGGCATCAGCAGCGTCGAAGCACAGGAACACCACGACGGCACGGCAGAGTGGCTCATCCAGAGCGACGCTGATGAGGACATCCGCGAGGAACTGGCGGCGCTCATCGTGGGCCAGGGATTCGGGCTACGCGAACTCACGACGCTCGGCATGAGCCTGGAGGAAGTCTATTTGAAACTGACAACAGAAGACGCGGTAGAAGCGGCATGAAGAACACCTTGACCATCGCCGGCCGCGAGTTGACGTCGTACTTTGGCTCCCCGGTTGCCTACGTGGTAACGGCCGCCTTCCTGGCGATTAATGGCTTCCTGTACGGCATCATCGTCTCCGGCTCCAAGCAGGCGGATATGAGCTTCGTCTTCAGCGACATGGGCATCATCCTCTTATTCGTGATTCCCGGCATCACCATGCGCCTGCTGGCCGAGGAGCAACGCATGGGCACGATAGAGCTACTGCTGACCGCTCCGGTGCGCGACTGGGAAGTCATTCTTGGCAAGTTTGCCGCGGCAATGGCCCTCTTTGTCCTCATGTTGGTGCCGACGGGTCTCTACGTGTTGTTTCTCGTGCTCTGGGGTCACCCCGACGGTTCAACCATCCTGACCGGGTATGCCGGCATCATCCTCGTCGGCGCCGTCTTTATTGCCATCGGCCTGTTGACATCCGCTGTGACCCAGAATCAACTGGTCGCCTTCCTGGTCGCCTTCGTCGTCAGCCTGATCCTCTGGCTGCTGGATGGCCTGGCGGCCAACTTCACCGGCTCCGGCGCCTCCGTCATCACCTATCTCGCGCTGCAGCAGCACCTCAGCGACTTCGAGAGCGGTTCGGTGCAGAGTCAGGATGTCGTCTATCTCTTGAGCATCACGATCTGTGCGCTCTTTCTCGCCACCCGTCTGCTGGAAACCCGGAGGTACCGCTAAGTGCGCAGTGACGACATATTTCGCAAGGCGGCGCCCTATGCCGGCATGGTCGGCGGTCTGCTGCTGTTCGCCGCCGCCGGTGTGGCGCTGGTCGCCGGCCACGTCAACGCCGCGCTGATCTGGCTACTGGTGGCCGCCGGTCTGCTGCTGATCTTCTTTGTGGCGGCAGACACGGATCGCGTGATGCAGCTTTTGGGCGGCCGCCAGGCACGCTATGGTTCGCTCGCCGGGGTCACGTCCGTGCTCTTCGTGGGCATCTTCATGTTCATCAACATCTTTGGCGCGAAGTACAACCAGCAGTGGGACTTCACGCACAGCGGACAGTTCACGCTGACCTCGGCCACGACGGCGCTGGTGAAGGGGCTCAAGCAGCCCGTCCAGATCATCGGCTTTTACACCAGCGACCCCAATACCGGCGGGGCCGGCAAGCCGAACGCGCAGCGACTGCTGGCGCGTTACACGGCGCTCTCCTCCAAAGTGGCCGTGACGTTCGTTGACCCTGACGTCAATCCGGCGGAGGCCACCCAGTACCATGTCACAGTCGTCCCGACGCTCGTCGTCACCTCCGGCGGCAAGCAGGAGCTCGTCCAACAGGTCGACGAGCAGGACATCACCAGTGCCATCCAGAAAGTTACCAGCGGCACGACGCCGAAGGTCTATTTTCTGCAAGGGCACGGCGAGCCGGCGCTGCAAGCCAGCAGCGGCCCCAGCTTCTCCCAGTTGGTGGTCGACCTCACCAAGAACAACCTGAATGGCCAGCCCTTGGACCTCCTCACGGCCGGCAAAGTGCCGGCCGACGCTGCTATGGTCGTGGAGGCGTCGCCCACTACGGCGTATAGCAGCACGGAACAACAGGCCCTGTTGAGCTATCTGGCCGGCGGCGGACGCATGCTGGTGTTGTCGGGTCCGTTTCCCAAGGACAATCTCGACTGGCTGCTCAAGCCCTACGGCGTCAGCGTTGATGGCGGCCTGGTTGCCGATCTCGCCAGTTCTATCTCCGGCCAACCACAGGCAGTCGTGATCCAGAGCTACGTGACCGGAGGAATGCTGCAGAACCCGCTGCCGCCGGGTGTTTACCTAGACACGACGGCGCTGAACGTGACGTCGCCCGCGCCAACCGGCGTGACGGTATCACCGGTTGCCAGGACATCCACCGACAGCTATGAGGTCACGGATGCGAAGGCAACCACCATCGATCCGACCAAGGACAAGCACGGGCCCTTCAACATCATGGTGAGTGTGGAAAAGGCGGTGGCCGTGCCGCCCGGCGCAACCCCCACAGCCGCCACCCCAACGCCCGTGCCGACGCCGGCCGCCGGAGCCGCCCAGCCGACCCGTCTCGTCGTCGTCGGAGACTCCGTATTTCTGACCGACCAACTGTTGAGCTCGAATGCCCAGATTGGCGAGGACAACAGCGAGGCAGCGATCGCGGCCATGAAGTGGCTGACCACGCAGCCGGGCGGCATCATCATCCCAACGAAAGCGCCGACCGACCGTTCAATGGTCCTGCTGAGCTGGCAACAGAACCTGCTCACCTTCACCAACGTGCTGTTTGTTCCCGCTGCCGTGTTGCTGGCCGGGTTCGCTGTCTGGCTGCGCCGGCGGTGATGAGACGCCAGGCACAATCCGCTGTCTTTGCCGGAAGGTTATGCTCTAGATGAACTCGCGCCTCACCATTGGACTCTTTGTCGTCTTCGTCGCGCTTGGCGTCGTCGCCTTCGTCAGCAACCGCTCCGGCGCATCGGCGAGCCTGGGCACGCCGACGCCGAACATGAGTGTCTTCAGCTTCCAACCGACGGACGTGCAAACGCTCGTCATCGACTACAACAGCAAGTCGGTCACGGTGCAGCAGGACAGCTCCGGGCAGTGGCAACTGATCGTCCCCAAAGCCCAATACTCCGATTCGACGCACATTGCCGGCGTGGTAGCGACCCTGGCCAACATGCAAAAGGGTCGTGACGTGCCGATGGGCAGCAACAGCCTGAGCACCTTCGGCCTGGACAAGCCCTATCTCACGGCCACAGCGACGCTAAAGGACGGCGCCAAGCACGTGCTGATCGCCGGGAACAAGAATCCCGGCGGCGACAGCTACTACGCCCAGATCCAGGGCCAGCCCGCTCTGTTCCTCGTGGCGATCATTGACGTGGACAGTATGGCGCAACTGGTTGCCCAGCCGCCAGTGGCGACACCGACGGCAGTAACGACGCCGATTACTACTGTAACTCCGGCCGCTAGCGCAACGCCGTAGGAGGGACTCCTCGCACGCGCTCCACCGCGCGTTGCCAGCCGGCATAGCGGGCGGCGCGGTCGGTGGGAGCGATGGCAGGCAGGAAGCGCCGATCCAGGCGCCAGGCACCGCCCAGATCGGCGGTGGACGACCACAGCCCCACGCCGATGCCGGCCAGGAAGGCGGCGCCGAGGGTGGTTGTCTCACCGACCACGCCTCGTTCCACAGGGATGCCCAACAGGTCGGCTTGCATCTGCATGAGCAGGTTATTGGCCGAGGCGCCGCCATCCACGCGTAGCGCCGTGAAGCCGACACCACTCTGCTCGATCGCTCGCACCAGGTCACAGGTCTGGTAGGCGATAGATTCCAGCGTGGCGCGTACGATAGCGGCGCGTCCGCTGCCGCGGGTCAGGCCGACGATCGCGCCACGCGCGTAGGGGTCCCAGTAGGGGGCGCCCAGGCCGGTGAAGGCCGGCACAACGTAGACGCCACCGCTGTCGGGAATGGACGCGGCGAGCGCTTCGCTTTCCGCCGCCGTCGCGATGAAGCCGAGTTCGTCGCGTAGCCATTGTACGGCTGCCCCGGCCACAAAGACGCTGCCCTCAAGGGCGTAGGTCGGGCACGGCGCGGCCGATTCATCGGCGCCGATGGCGGCGGTGGTCAGGAGCCGGGCCAGCGAGAGGACCCGCCGCCGGCCGGTCTGTACCAACAGAAAGCAGCCGGTGCCGTAGGTATTCTTCGCCTGGCCATCGGCAAAGCAGGTCTGGCCGAAGAGGGCCGCCTGCTGATCGCCGGCAATGCCGCAGATGGGTAGCGTCAGCCCGGCCGCGTCGCCCGGCGCTGTCAGGGCCACCGGTCCGCAGGACGGCACGACCTCGGGCAGCACCGCTGGTGTTACCGCGAAAATCCGGCACAGGTCTTCGTCCCACCGTTCCGTCAGGAGCGAGTAGAGGAGCGTGCGGGAGGCATTGGTGCGGTCGGTTATGTGGGCCTTGCCACCGCTGAGCCGCCAGATCAGCCAGGAGTCAATGGTGCCCACCGCCAGTTCGCCGGCTTCCGCGCGCCGCCGGGCGCCTGGGATTGTGTCCAACAACCAGGCGATCTTGGTGGCCGAGAAGTAGGGGTCCAGTAACAAGCCGGTACGGGTCCGCACCAGGTCTTCCACGCCGCTCTGGCGCAGGTGGTCGCAGGCCACGGCGGTGCGGCGGTCTTGCCAGACGATGGCTCGCGCCACCGGCTTGCCCGTGGCGCGCTCCCAGAGCACCGTCGTTTCGCGCTGGTTCGTGATGCCGAGCGCCACCGGCGCGTAGCGTCCCTCCGCCTGCTGGAGAGCGGCTCGCACGCCCGCGAGGACACTTTCCCAGATCTCGTCGGGGTCATGCTCGACCCAGCCGGGTTGCGGGTAGTACTGGCGGAACTCCTGGTCGACCTGCGCCACGATAGCGCCGCGCCGGTCAACCAGACTCACCGCCGTGCCGGTGGTGCCCTGATCAATGACGAGAACAGCCGGTTCAACCACGGCGCAGCCGGTTGGTCTCCAGGTAGGCGATGGACCGCTTATAGGTTTCTTCGTCGATCATGCCGGAACTCATGTAGAGGTTGAGCATAATCGGCAACGTGAGGATTGAATGAAGGCGCACGCCGTGCTCCTTCAGGCGCTCGCCACCGCCTTGCTCCCGATCCACCAGGACCATGGCGTCGCGCACGCGTAGTTCAGCAGCGTTGAGCACCTCGACGGTCTCCACGATGCTGCCGCCGGTCGTTACCAGGTCGTCGATCACCATCACGCGCATGCCCGGCGCGTAGCTGCCCTGGATGGTCTCTCCGACCGTGGAACCCGGCACCGCCTCCTCGCCTTCCGGCGTTGCTGCCGTCACCGCTTGCTCGGCGGTCCGGCGGCGGGCGTAGACCATCGGCACGTTGGTGGCGAGCGAATAGGCGGTCGCCAGGTGAAGACCGCCATAAGGGACCCCGGCGACGACATCAAACGGATCAAAGGTCGGCTTGCGGCGCAGTTGTTCGGCGCTGGTCTCCTGCTGAATCAGACGACCAGCGTAACGCAGGGTGCTCGGACTGCCGACCAGCACACGCAGATCAACGTAGACCGGCGAATTGACCGTTCGACCGACGGTAAATTCACCGAAGCGAATGGCGCCAAGGCGGAACAGTTCGCGCGCCAGCCACAGGTTGTCGAGGCGCTCTTCCGCGTCCTGCCCCTGATCTGGCCCTGGCGTCCCGCCACGATCGGAATAAGGCGCACCGTTGCTGCCTGCGCTTGCCGTCATTGTCGTCCTTCGGGTGAGCGGACATCGCCACATGTTGAATCGAAGCAGTATAAGCGTTAGGCTGAAAGGCAGCAAGTGACGACAGCGCTTGATAGGTCGCACATGCCAGTGATTGGAGAGGACAGACCGTGCCGAAGATTCCCGTGGGCCTCCAACTTTACAGCGTTCGTGAGCAACTCAAAGAGGACTTTCAAGGGACCGTGCGCGCCGTGGCGCAGATGGGTTACGCCGGCGTTGAACTGGCCGGCTATGGTGGCATGGGCGCGGAGGAACTGCGCAGCTTCATGGAAAGTCTTGGCCTCAAGGTGGCCGGTGATCACGTGAGCTTCGACCGCCTGGAAAACCACCTTGATGAGGTCATCGCCTTTAGCAAGGAAGTCGGCATTCCCTACGTCGTCTGCCCGTCTGTTCCTGCTGCGCGGCGCCAGGACGCGGCGGGCTGGCAGCAACTTGCCGCGACACTCAACGAGATTGGCCGCAAGTGCGTCGAACAGGGCCTGGACTTCTGCTACCACAACCACGCCTTTGAATTCGCCCCGATTGACGGCACGAATGGCTTCACGCTGCTCTACGGCAATTCCGATCCCCGCTACGTCAAGATGGAATTGGATATGTTCTGGGCCCACAAAGGCGGTGATGACCCGGCAAACATCCTGCAGCGCTACGCCGGTCGCTGCCCGATCGTCCATCTCAAAGACATGACCGGCGACGACGAACAGACCTTCGCCGAAGTCGGTGAAGGCGTCCTGAACTTCCAGACAGTTTTTCAAGCGGCAAGCGCAGGGGGAGTAGCCTGGTACATCGTCGAACAAGACCGTTGTAAGCGGCCGCCGCTGGAGAGCGTGCAACTCAGCCTGCAACACTTGAAGGAGTGGGGCATGGCCTGACTGAGTCAGGTACGCGCGGTTGTGCCTCCTTAGCAACGCCGACAGTACGTTCCACTCGTCACTTGAGCCGTCCAGTTGCAAATTGGACAAGAGTTGCTTATGCTTAGGAGGTGACTGATGCAAAGGAGCGAGGAGAGCAATGCCAAGGCTGGTACGGAGAATGAATACCGAAGATTTTCGGCGGCGAGGAGCGGGTACGCCGCAGCTTGATCTGGCCCCCTACTCGGAGATTCTGCAGGGCCTATCGCTTGGCGAAGGGGCAGAAGTGGTACTTGAGGCTTCGGAGAAACAACGCGTGGTAAAGCGGCGTTTTTCGATGGCCGCCTCGCTCGCTGGGTATGCCCTGAAATGGCGCACTGCTTCAGAAGGGCAACTGCGTTTTCAGTTGATCCTCAAGAATCCGGCGAAATAGGCGCGAGGGGAGGAAGACCGCGGTCTTCCTCCCCTCGGAAACCTGAGCGACGACGGGAGTGGCAGCGGCTTTCGTCGTGACGGCGGGGAACAGCGACGCCGCATTGTCGTGCATGCGTCGTCGCGCATATGTCTCGTACATTCGTAGGTCATAGAGCGGTATGAGGTAAAGCCCTGCCCGATCAACAGTCAGGCGAGTCCGAGTCGGTGACGGGACCTTCGGGCGCCATATTTCGGCTGGCGCCGGAGACGACGCCACCACTGGAGCGTGCGCTGGCAAATCGTGACGTGACTCGTGCTTACCTGTTTGACATTGTCTCCACCACACAGTCCAGGTATCCTCCAGAGATCTTCCCGACGCAACTGGTGCAGGCTCTTGGCGAAGCGCTGCGCACGCTGCCCGTTCCCTGGCTGCGGGAGTTTGCCTATGGCGGCATGCTGGCGACGCTGCAAGCATTGGAAGACGACGGCGGTGCAAGGGACGGTTAGCCGGCCCGACGACTGTCGCGGTAGTTCTCTGGAAAACCTTGCAGTACTGTCGCCAGCGTATCCGGCACACTGCACGGTGTACAATGGGCATCGCCTTCAGGGCACGAACAGGATGAGGTGGTGATTTAGATGGCATCGCGTAAGCTACGCGTGGGGATCGTGGGCACCGGCGGCATCGCCCGCTCGGTCCACATCCCCGGCTTCCAGAAGCTCGCCGATCGCGTCGAACTGGTGTCGGCCTTCGACATCGCCGCCGAGCGTGTGGCAGCCACGGGCAAGGAGTTCGGCATCCCCAACGTCTTCACCAGCTACGAGGAGATGCTCGGGGGGCCGGAACTCGATGCCGTGGCGATCTGTACGCCCCCCAACGCACACGTACCGCTGACGGTGCAAGCCTTGCAACGCGGCCTGCACGTGCTGTGCGAGAAGCCGGCCGCCCCCAATGCGGCCGGCGCTATCGAGATGGTCCGCGCCGCCCGGCAGGCCGATCGCATCTTGATGATCGGCTTCCAGCACCGCTTTTCACGGGCGGAGAAGGCGCTGAAGCGCGTCATCGACGCCGGAGAACTGGGCGACATTTACTATTCCCGTGCCCAGTCGCTCCGCCGGCGTGGCATCCCCGGCTGGGGCCTCTTCACCAACAAGGAGGTTTCCGGCGGTGGCCCGATGATGGACATCGGCGTCCACGTGCTCGACCAGACGATTTACCTGTTGGGCAACCCGACACCTGTCAGCGTTTTCGGGTCAACGTTCCGAAAACTGGGCACACGGCCAGGCTTCAACGCTTTTGGTCCCTGGGACCCGACAAAATTTGAAGTCGAGGACTTCGCCACCGCCAGCATCAAGTTCTCCAACGGTTCGACGTTGCTGCTGGAAGCCTCCTGGGCCTTGAACATTCCGACCAACGTGCATAACGTCCTGCTCTGCGGTACGGAGGGAGGGGCCGAGCTCAGCCCCTTGAAAATCTACACCGAACGCCACGGCATGCTCTTCGATATGACGCTCCCGGAAAGCGGTCAGCGCGGCAACGAGAGCGCGCACGACAAGAAGATCGCCCACTTCGTACGGTGCATCGAGCAGGGCACGCAGCCAATCACGACGCCAAGCGAGATCATCAACGTGGCGCTGATCATTGATGCGGTCTATGCCTCGGCAGCGAGCGGGCGATCCGTGGAGATCGTGCAGCCGGAGCTGCAAAGTTAGCAGCGGCTCCTTCACGCGGAGCCTATAGTGAAGCCACGATGGGATCTACATGGCCCAGCGCGTGACGACTGCGGGTTTCATCGTGGCTTCACTATAGTTGAACTTGTAGCTCAGTTGTCCGCCGGTAGGAGTATGAAGGCGCCTCCTGCCATTGGCGTGATCGCCCGAAAATGACGCTGATCAAAGGTGAGAAGACGCCTGGTCTGATATCGATGGGCCAGCAAGACGACGGAAAGATCGGCCAGTCCAAGGTCGAGGGCTGCGTACCGGTCGTGAATGCGCAAGGCCAGGCCGTGTTCTTCGGGAGTCAGTCCCTCCACTTGAAAGACCCCTGCTGCGATATCTTGCAGGAACAGCCGCGCAGCGCCACTTGCGCCACGCTGGCGGAGCAGATAGTCAACCTCGGCGGTGACCGGTGCAGGGATAACCAGGGCGCCAGGCTCGGTATCAAGAATGTGCCGAACGAGCGGTTGGCGTACATCGCGGCGATCGGCTAGCGTCACCAGAGGAGCTGCGTCAATTATCATCTTCCGCCCCGAAGCCGCGGAGTAAATCCTCCTCGGGGATGTCTGCCATGGAGGTTCCATCGCCGTCAAAGCTTCCGGCCATAGCAAATTTGCGCGACGGAATGTGCTGCTCGGCATACTCGGCAATTGCGGCACGAACAACGTCGGCCTGGCTCCGCCCCTGCTGTTCGGCCAACCGACGCAGACGTGCGCGGTCCGCTTCCTCTAGATAGATGCTCGTCTTTCTCATAGGTGTAGGGTAGCATGTAGGGCGCAGCGGTGGACTCGCTCTGAGGACAAGGAAAAATTTACTTGAAATTCTGCATCGCGCCGGACCTCCTGGCGAGCCGGTCCGATTATCTTGTCGGCGTCGTGGTGGCGCGCCTGGTGGATAACCGGCGGCACGCCGACGATTCGTCCACGGTGCTGCTTCGCCAAGCTGAGGCGATGATCCTGCAACAACGGACTGACTCGCTGAGGAGCTCGCTGTGGCGCTCTGCCCTCGAGCAGTTCGGTATTGATGTACGGCAACATCCCCCGGCGATCGACCGGCTGCTGGAGCGCGTGCGGGGGGGGCAGCCCATGCCGCCGGTCAATCCCGCTGTGGACCTGGCGAACGCCGTTGCTTTGCGCCATCATGTCTCGCTGGGCGTCCACGATCTCGACGCCGTCAAAGGTGACATAACTGTTCGGTTGGCGCGCGAAGGCGACAGCTTTCTGCCCTTTGGTAGCGACGAGGTCGAAGCTGTGCCGGTTGGGGAGCCTATCTATGCCGACGAGCGCGACGTGCGCACCCGCTGGTGGATTTCCCACCAGAGCCGGCACGGCCGCGCCGAGGAGCGCTCGCACACGCTCTTCTTCCCGATCGACGGCTTTGCCGGCCAGACCGATGGTCAGGTGCGGGCCGCCGTAGCAGAATTGGCGACATTGTTGCGCGAGCACCTCGGCGCTGCCACCATGACGGCAGTTGTGGACGTGCAGCACCCGTGCTGCACGCTGCTGCGCTTCCCGCTGATCAGCGCCGTGCCGGCAAATGGTGATGCCATTGACGAGTTGCTCGGACGTGGTGTCGTTGACGTGATCAAGCGCGAGGAGCTGGAGCCCCGGCTGCGAAACGGCGAGCGCCTGAAGATCAAGCTGGGCATCGACCCCACCGGCCCGCTGCTGCACATCGGCCGTGCCACGCGACTGTTCAAGCTGCGCCAGTTCCAGGACCTCGGGCACCATGTGCAGTTCCTGGTGGGCAGCTTCACCGGTATGCTGGGCGACCCTTCCGACAAGACGGCCTACCGACGCCAGCTCAGCGCCGCCGAGGTGCAGGCCAACATGCAGCGGTACGTGGAGCAAGCGGGGCGGATTATTGACATAAGCAAGACGGAAGTCGTGTACAACGCCGATTGGTTGGGCAAGCTGACCTTCGCTGAGGTAATCGAACTCGCGTCGAACTTCACGGTCCAGCAGATGCTGGAGCGGGAGAATTTCCACCTACGCCAGGTCGCCGGGAAGCCGATCTTCCTCCACGAGTTCCTCTATCCCCTGATGCAAGGCTACGACTCGGTGGTGCTGCAGTGCGATGTGGAACTTGGCGGCACCGACCAGCTCTTTAACATGCTGGCGGGGCGGATCTTGCAGGAGCGAGCCGGTCAGCGACCCCAGGCCGTAATGACCGGTCCGCTGATCCCCGGCACAAACGGCGAGAAAATGTCCACCAGTGATGGCAACGTCATTAATGTGCTCGATCCGCCGCGCGAGCAGTACTTCGCCCTGATGCGCATGCACGACGAGTTAATCCCGACCTACTTCGAAACCTGTACCACGGTGCCGATGGCGGACATCCGGGCGCTGGCAGAGGAGTTGGAGAGTGGCCGTCTCAACCCGCGCGAAGCCAAGGCGCTCCTGGCCCGCACCATCGTGGGCCAGTTCCACGGCGCCGAGGCGGCGCAGGCGGCCGAGAGCGAGTTCGAACGCGAAGTCCGCCACCATGAGCGACCGCTGGAGATACCCGAGGTCACCATTGGCCGCGAAACACGCCACCTGGATTCTCTCCTCGTTGAATTGGGGCTAACGGATAGTCGGGCCGCCGCGAAGCGGATCATCGAGCAAGGCGGGGTACAGATCGACGACCTGCGCATTCGGCAGGCGAACTATGAAGTTACGCCTCAGGATGACATGGTGCTGCGCGTCGGCAAGAGCCGTTGGGCACGGCTGCGTCTAGTGACTCGAACCAGCGACACGCCCATACGAGGTACGCTCGGACAGGACCCCAAATAGTGCCGTGGCGGAAGGCGACGGAACCCGTATTCCGTCACCGTCCGCCACGCCCGATCTCCGCTACTGCTTCGTGGCGAAGTAGAACGCCCCGGCGCCGCCCAGCAGCGTTGCTTCCACCGGCAGGAAGATCAGCAGCAACTCCTTGGCGTTGTCCCAGTGCGGGCCGTTCGCGAGTATAAACGCACCGATGAGGGTGACGAGGAAGACACCGGCGGCGACGAGCGTCAGCACGGCGCGGGTGAACTCCTGGCGTGCCGGCAGGTCCACCCGGCGCGTTTCTGGACGCGGGCGCGCGTCGGCGACGACCAGGCGCCGGGTCCGCCGACGAGGCTGCACCGGCACGGCGGACTACACGCGCACTAACTCGCGGATACTGCCGTCGCGTTCGACGAGGATCCTCCCGCCTTCGCGGCGGGTGTCTTCCACGTACTTCTCCAGGGCAAGGGCGTCGCGGAGCACTTCAGACATGGAGGTGCCCTTGTCGTTCGCCAGGTCCTCTAGAATGGCATAGGCGTTCGGCGAGAAGTTCACGTTGATACGGTGGGCCATGGTCGGCGGCGTTCCTTTCCATCGGTCGATATCGGGCCAGTATACACCAAAAAGGTGACACTTTAACTCCATCACCGTTGGATCGGGGGAACACCCGTTCCGCTGACCTTGGCGGAGTTCGGCACGAGCTTGTTGAGCAATTCGGCCAAGGCTGTGCCCGGCTACGGAGCACGGCAGAACAAGAGGGGCCTAACGGCGGTCGGGCCCCATGGGTACTTTAAGATGAATTAACGCACCCATGTGCTCCCGCTCGCCCATGCCGCCCCGTTGCGCGCCGCCCCGGTTGCGTTCTACACTGCTGGAGCGAGAATGTCGGTTCCGGCCAGGGGTGCCGGACGGAGAGGGATGACAGATCATGCGCAAAAGAGTGTCCATTATCGGCGCAGGCCAGGTCGGAGCGACCACCGGATTGCTGCTGGCGCAACGAGACGTCTATGACGTCACGTTCGTGGAGATCGTTGAGGGCGTCGGCGCCGGCAAAGGGCTCGATATGCTGGAAGCCGGCCCGGTGCTCGGCTTCGACACCTTCGTGGAGGGCACGACGGACCCGGCAGCGATTCAGGGTTCCGATCTGGTGATCGTCACGTCGGGCATGCCGCGCAGGCCGGGTATGAGCCGCACCGACTTGCTGAATGCCAACGCCGACATCGTTCGGCAGAACGCCGCCAACCTGGTCAAGTACGCGCCGGACTCCATCGTTATTATGTTAAACAACCCGCTTGATCCGATGACCCAGCTCTGCAAGAAGGCCACCGGCTTCCCCCGCGAGCGCATGATCGGCCAGGCCGGCGTGCTGGATTCGGCTCGCTTTCGCACCTTCATCGCCCAGGAATTAGAGGTCTCGGTCGAAGACGTGACGGCCTTCGTCCTGGGCGGCCATGGCGACGAGATGGTGCCGTTGCCCCGCTACTCCACGGTCGCCGGTATACCGATCACGGAGTTGCTCTCGGAGGACCGCATCGCCGCCATCGCCAAACGCACGGCGGGGGGCGGCGGGGAGATCGTCAATCTGCTGAAGACCGGCAGCGCTTTCTATGCTCCGGCAGCGGCGCTGGCCGAGATGGCCGACTCCATCCTGCTCGACAAGAAGCGCGTCTTGCCTTGCTCCGCCTACTTGCAAGGCGAGTACGGCATCAACGACATGTATTTTGGCGTCCCCTGTAAGTTGGGCGCAAAAGGATTGGAGCAAATCATCGAGGTGAAGTTGACCGACAGCGAGCGTGCCGCGCTCGACAAATCGGCCGCTGCCGTGCGCGGCATGGTCACGGAACTGGGGCTGTAGCTCATGGCAATTCCCGGCCTGGAACTGCGTGCCGCCACGGCGGTCTATTCGCCGCCGCGACCGCCTGCCGACCGCCGCCTTACCGACGTCTGTCGCATCGACCAGACATACACGATGCCGACGTTTGACACCCTGGAAGCCTGGGAGCGCCGCAAGGAGGTCTTGCGACAGCAGATCCTGTGTACCGCCGGCCTCTTGCCGCCGCCGCCGCGCACGGCGCTGGAGCCAGTGCTGGGTCCCCGTCAAGTCTTCGACGACTTTGCTGTGCAGACGGTTGCCTTACAGAGCCGTCCAGGGTTCTACCTCACGGGCAACCTCTACTGGCCGTTGCACGCCAGCGGGACGCTGCCCGGCCTGCTGAACCCGCACGGCCACTCCCGGCGCGGTCGGCTGGAGCACACGGAACTCAGCAGCACGCCAGCCCGCTGCATCAGCTTCGCGCGCCAGGGTTATGTCGCCTTCGCCTACGACATGGTCGGCTACAACGACGCTCGCCAGATTCCGCACCACTTCGGCAACGCGCGTGATTGGCTCTGGGGCCTGGGCGCCCTCGGCCTCCAACTGTGGAACAGCGTGCGCGCGCTGGATTTCCTGCTGTCCCTCCCGGAGGTCGATCCTGCCCGCGTCGGCTGTGTCGGCGAATCCGGCGGCGCCACGCAGACCTTCCTGCTGGCTGCGATCGACCAGCGCGTCGGCTTCGTCGCGCCCGTCGTGATGGTGTCCGCCCACTACCAGGGCGGCTGCGTCTGCGAGAACGCCCCCGGCCTGCGGGTGGGTACCTCAAATATGGAAATCGCCGCCATGGCGGCGCCGCGCCCGATGACCCTGGTTTCCGCCACCGGGGATTGGACCTGCAACACTCCCCACGTGGAGTACCCGGCGATCCGGCGCATCTACGAGCTGTATGGCGCTGCCGACCGGCTCTCCGAGACGCAGATCACGGCGCCGCATAACTTCAACCAGGCCAGCCGTGAAGCTGTCTACCAGTTCTTTGCGCATTGGTTTACCGGCGCCCCGGCTGACCAGGTGTACCCGGAAGCGCCGCTGACGCCGCCGCCCGACGCAGTGCTGCGGGTCTTTCCCGACGCTCTGCCTTCCGATGCTCTCGACAGCAGCGCGCTACGCCAGGCGACGAAGCGTGCGGCAGACGAGCAACTACGCTCAGCGCTGCCGCACGACGTGGCAACTCTGCAGCGCTTCGGCGCCGAATACGGCGCCGCCTATCGCGCCACCCTCGACCCGCTCTTGTCGCGTCTTGACCCTATCAAGGTCGAGCGTCTGGGGACTGTCGACTTTGGCGCTCACCAGGCGACACGCCTGCTCCTGGGCAACATTGTCAACGGCGCGCGCATACCGGCCCTGTACTTTGGTAACAGCGATCCTGCCGAGCGTCCGATCGTCCTTGTACACGCCGCTGGGAAGGCCGCCTTCTTCCAGCAGCAGGCTGACAGGATACAGCCAGGTGAACTGCTCACTGGAATCCTCAGCACCGGGCGGGCTGTACTGTTATTCGACGCCTTCTTGACTGGCGACTACCAGACGCCGGCAGCGCAGTCCGGCCGCGATCAGTCGTCACCGCATTTCCTCACCTTCAACCAGAGTGACACCGCTCTGCGCGTGCAGGATGTCGTCACCGCAGTTGCGGCCGCGCGGGAGCTATCCTCTTCCGACGCCGTTGATCTGCTCGGATTAGAGGAGGCAGGCCTCTGGTGCATCCTCGCGCGCCCTTTGGCAACAGGGATCAAATTAATGGTGGCCGACGGCGCCGGCTTTGACCCCAGTGAAGACGACGACCACCTGCACCGACTCTTTGTTCCCGGCCTCCAGCGCCTTGGTGGATTGAGGACGGCATTGCTGCTGGCGGCCCCGCAGCCGGTACGCCTGTTCGCCTGCGCCACGTTGCAAACAACGGTAGCGGTGGGCGACCTTTGCCGGGCGTTGGGATCGAAGGATGGTATAAGGGCGGAGACCTCCAGCGCCGCCACTGAGCAAATCCTGGGCTGGCTGGCCCGATGACCTTGTCGACCGGTGCAGGCAGGTCCCCACTGCCGCTCCGGGCTCACCGCGACGTCGGGCATGACACGCCGCCGCTGACGTTGCGGCGCTCCGTGGCGCTGGCGCGCGACCGGCAGGGCACGTTGCTGGCGGCGACCCTGCTCGCCGGGTTTGGCGGGCTTTTTGCCGTGGTACGGGCGAATCGCAGTTTGGCCGCTGACGTGGCGATTACCATTCGCGTGCAGCGCTTCCGTGCGCCGGGTCTAGCCCACCTGATGGAACTGGCATCGTGGCTGGGCTTCCCACCCCAAAGCCGGATCATTCCGCCGGGCATTGCCGTTGGCCTCTGGCTGGCACGCTTGCGAACGGAGGCGGTGTTTGCCCTGCTGGCCTGGGGGACGGCCTTCCTCTCGACGCTGGTAAAGTCGGCAATGCGGCGTCCGCGTCCCGCCAACCCTGCCATCCAGGTGACTGTGGCGAAGCTGGCAGGCTCAAGTTTCCCCAGTGGCCACACCCTGGCCTACGTCGGTGTCTACGGCTTCCTGGCCTACCTCGCCTACACCTTGCTGCGCCCTGCCATCCTGCGGCGCCCCGTCGTCGCCTTGCTCTGTGGCCTGGTCGCCATCATCGGCCCGAGCCGCGTCTACGAGGGCCACCATTGGCCAACCGATGTCCTCGCCTCGTATTTCCTCGGGTTTAGCTACCTCATCGGACTTACGGCGCTCTACCGGCGGGTGAAAGCGTGGGAGATGAGCAGATCAGCAACCGGATCTCCTCATCCCCTCATCCCCGGCCCGCCGAACCGCTCCCGCAGCAACCCCTGCAACTGCGCGAAGCTGATCCCGTGCTGCTCGGCGATTTCGGAGGCGTAGCTCACGCCGCGAGGCGGTCCGGCCCGGATGCTGTAGGTGCGGCGATGCCCGACCGCCACGACAGCATCGTCGCTCTCCACGCCTGCGACCAGGCTGCCGGCGGCACTAAACCCTTCGGTGCTGTCGTTGATCTCCGTAGTGCGGGCCGCCAACTCGTGGAGGTGGGTGGCGTAGATTGCCCGGGCGCCCAGCAGGCGCAGGCCCCGCACCGCATCAATCGCCAGGCCCAGCGCTTCAATGGCGCTGGTTCCGGCCAGCACTTCGTTGAGCAAGATCAGGCTCTGTGGCGTCGCCTCGCGGAAGATGGCGGCCAGCCGGTCCGCCTCTTCGTCCAGTCTGCCCATGCCGAGTTGGGAGCCTTCTGGACTGGGGAAGTGGGTGTGAATGGCATCGACCGGACTTAACCGGGCGGCGCTGGCGGGCACATGCAGACCGGCCTGGAAGAGGACGTGAATCAGCCCGATGGCGCGGGTGTACGTCGTCTTGCCGCCGCGGTTGGGGCCGGTGAGGATCCAGATGCGCGCGGTCTCGCCGTCAAAGGTCATCGGGTTCGTGACGATCATCGCGGCGGCCGCACGGTCCTGCTTCGCGGCGTCCAGCGTGCGCAGCGCCAGGCTCGGGTTGTAGGCGTTGCTAAGCACGCCCAGCCGCTCCGCCAACGGCGCGATTTCCGGGCGACAGACAGGGAGGCCCGCCGCCGCGAGGCGGTCCAGTAAAGCCACGCCATTCAACAGAAAGGAAAGCTCCGGCTCCAGCGCCTCCAGGATGCCGGCGTGCTGCGAGGCGTAGCGGTCCAGTGCCTGGCCGACCGGGCGGGCCACGACCTCGATCAGCTTGCGCAGGTCGCGGAAGACGCGGTTTTCCGGGGCATAGATATTCACGTCGGCCACGCGCAGCGGTGTCAGTCCGCGTCCCTCCGGATCACTACCTAACAGACGCTCCAGGAACGTGCCGCGTCCTTCCAGCTTTTGGGCGGAAACGGACATGATGGTGGCCGAGGCCGGTGTGAGATCGCGCGATAGGTTGATGCCGATGGTAACGCTGCCCGCTTCGTCCAGGTTCGCGCGCATGGCGGGGAGCTCTCGCTGCAAGGACTGGAACTCTGGTGTGGCAGCGAGCCGTCGCAGATGGTCGCGCAGGCTGGCGAGACCCGCCGAACGAATGGCGGCGGCCTCCACAGCCGCCTGCAGCTTCAAGGCGATATCGACGTACAGTTCCAGATAGGCCAGACGCTGGGCGATTTGCAGTACCGACCACTGCTCGCGCGGGTTATGTCTATGCTCCAGGGCCAGGGTAACGAGGCCGGGCAAGACTCCGCGCAAGTTTGCACGGAGCGTCGCGTCCTGATGCAGGTCGTCCACCACATCCTGGCGGTAGCTGATGACGGCGGCGTCGGTCACCAGGTCGGCCAGCAGCGCGTTGACGTAGCGCTCTCGCTTCCCATCACCGCCGCTCAATGCCTGAGCGATCTCGTTCAGGTCAAGGTCCTCGCGTGACGTCGCAGGCAGCCCCAGCCCGGCCCCCGGACGCGCGGGGCGTCCCGGCGGCCAGAGCAGGCTCACGCGCTCATCGGTTCCCGGCGTGGGCGCTCTACCGACCATAGCGCGTTCTCTCCGTCCAAGCCGAATCCAGCAGCGTGCCCTGGATTGTAGTCGCTCGCGTCGCGTCGCGAGTGGCGAGACCGCAATGGGCAGCGGCGGTCGCGGCGTCCGGCATCGTACAATTCAATGGGTCAGGCTGAAAGTGAGGGATGCGGCAGACCTGCCGACAACGGAGTCCGCCTGGCGACGTGCATTCCCGGAAAGGCTGCCCTTCCTTGCTCCGTCCCATCCTTTTGCTCTCCCTCGGCCTGTTCGTGCTGGCAGCCTGTGCGCCTCAGTCAACGGCTGCCCCCAGTGCTCCCAGCAACAAGCCGCTAGTCTACGTCGCCCTTGGCGCGTCCGACGCCGTTGGCGTCGGCGCGGGCGGGCCGGCTGAAAGTTGGGTGGCCGATCTCGCCCACAAGCTGCCGGCCGGCTCCCGCCTGGTCAACCTCGGCATCAGCGGGGAGAAGCTGCAAGGCACGCTGGTTGATGAGTTGCCGGTGGCCGTGGATGCAAAGCCCGACCTGGTGACCATCTGGCTGGCCGTGAACGACATCAATGCTCACGTCGCCCCGCAGCGCTATGAGCAGGACCTCGACACGATGCTGACTACTTTGCAGCAACAGACGCATGCCCGGATCGCTGTCGGCAACGTGCCCGACCTCTCGTTGCTGCCCGCCTACGGCGGCATTGATCGGGCCACCGTCAAGCTGGAGGTTGATCGCTGGAACGCCGTCATCGCCCGTCAAGCAGCCCAGCACGGCGCTACGCTCATTGATCTGCATGCCAGTTGGAAGGACCTGGCGGCGCATCCGGAGTATGTCGGTATCGACGGCTTTCATCCCAGCGCCGACGGGTATCAGCGCCTGGCCGACATCTTCTACAGTGGCATGCGGGCTGGAGGATTGGTGTGACTGGCGCTGATGACCACCCAATCGTCGAAGCGCGGCAAATTCATAAGGTCTACCAGAGTGGCACGGTGCGCCACGAAGCGCTGCGTGGTGTCGATTTCCGGGTCGAACGCGGTGAGATGGTGGCCATCATGGGGCCGAGCGGCTGTGGCAAGACGACCCTGCTGAACTGCCTCTCGGGATTAGACGACGTGGATGCGGGCGAGATCCTGATTGAAGGCACGTCCCTGGCCCGCATGTCCGATCACGACCGAACTGCCTACCGGGGGCGCCGCATGGGCTTCGCCTTCCAGTCGTACAACTTGCTGCCGGTGCTCTCGGCGCTGGAGAACGTGGAGTTGCCGTTGTTGGTCTCCGGCATCTCGCAGCGCGAAGCCAGGCAGCGGGCGCTGCGCGTGCTGGAGGAGGTCGGCCTGGAGCCGCAAGGCCGCAACCGTCCGAACCAGCTCTCCGGCGGCCAACAACAGCGCGTCGCTATCGCCCGGGCGCTGGTCGCGCGGCCGGCCATAATCTGGGCCGATGAACCAACGGGTAACCTGGACAGCGAAGCCGCGGACGACATCCTTGCCCTGTTGCGGCGGCTCAACCGGGAACGCGGCCAGACCTTTGTCATCGTGACGCACGCGCAAGACGTTGGCGCCCGCACCGATCGCATCGTGCGCATGCGCGACGGGCAGATCGTCGCGCAGGAGGTCCGGCTGGCGAGTACCGAGTTGACGCTGCGTTGACGACGCTCTTTGGCCTGTCGCTGGACAGCATCATGGTGGTCCTTCTGGGCTGCGCGCTGGCGGTCGCCGCCCTGCTCGGGGTGCTGGGTCTTCGCCATCGCATCTTGCTAATTCTCGCCTTGCGCAACGTGCCGCGCCGCCGCGCCCAGACGGTACTCATCGTCAGCGGGCTGATGCTCAGCACCGCGATCATCACCAGTTCGTTCACCACCGGCGACACCATGGCCTATTCCACGCGCGCGATCATTGCCGCCTCCTTGGGACGCATCGACGAGATCATCGTGACGCGCAGCGGCTTCGACGAGGCCCGCCTCGGTCCGAATGGCCTGCCGGGCGTCACCAACGGCTACTTCCCATCGTCCCGGTTCGACCAACTGGGCCCGCAGTTGCAGGCCATCCCCGGTGTGGCCGGTGTCGCACCCGCCATCAGCGAATCCGTGTCGCTTGTTGACGCGACCAGCAAGCAGAGCAAGACCAAAGTGACGCTCCTCGCCCTGCCGGCGAACTACAGTGCAGCCTTTGGTCTGCTGGTCGGTCTCGACGGTCGGTCGGCGCCGCTGACGGCGCTGGCCGGCGATGAGATTTACGTCAACCGGGAAGGGGCCGACGCCCTCAATGCCCACTCCGGCGACCAGATCCAACTGTTCTTCTCCGGCAGGATGGTGCAGCGCCGTTTGCGAGAAATCGTGCGCAACGGCGGACCTGGCGGTTCCCAACCGGTAGTGCTCGCGCCGTTGCCGGCGATGCAGCAACTGTTGGGGGAGAGCGGTAGCATCAACCAGATCTACGTGGCGAACCAGGGCGACGAGCTGAGTAGCGACCGCTGGAGCGTGGCCGTAACGGCTGCTATCCGCACGCTGCTCGTGGATGACGCCAGCGCCGCCGGCATTGCTACGTTGCTGCGCAACCCGGCGGTGGTCCAGGGCATCAGCACAACGCCGAATATCGCGCCGGCGACACGAACGAAGCTGGCTGACCTCGAGAACCTGGCGCGCAGCAGTGGTCCAAATGCGCCGCCGGGTCCGCAACTGAAAGCGCTGCTCGGCGACCAGAAAATCGCGTACGGCCTGGCGCAGGTCGCCTTGCACCTTTCCGATCCCACGCTCAGTAAGCAGATGATCCAGGAGCTCACCAACGTCTCGGCAGTCAGCGTCTCCGATGTGAAGCACGAGGGCTTGCGGGCGGCCGACATCGTCGGCGCAACCATCACGAGCGTCTTTGTAGGACTGGGGCTGTTCTCGATCGCCTCGGGCACGCTCTTGATTTTCTTGATCTTCGTCATGCTGGCGGCAGAGCGCCGCACGGAGATGGGTATCGCGCGGGCTATCGGCACGCAGCGTGGCCACCTGGTGGAGCTGTTCCTGTTTGAGGGAGGTGTCTACGACCTGGCCGCCGGCCTGATCGGCGTCCTGATTGGCTTGCTGGTGGGACTCGGCACAGTGTTCGCCATCAGCGCCTTGCTCGCCGGTGTCGACTTGCGGCTGCAGTTCCACGTCGCGCCCCGCAGCGTCGTTATCGCCTTGTGCTTCGGCCTGTTGCTCACCTTTGCCACGGTGGCGTTCTCCGCCTGGCGGGTAAGCCGTCTCAACATCGTGGCAGCGATCCGCGGTTTGCCGGACAGCGCGCAAGGGCGACGCTCTCGACAGCCCCGGTTTCGCCGGCACAGTGGCGAGGGCGATAGCCGCTCCAGATCAGCGACAACCCGCGCCAGTTCAACCGTCCTCGACCTACGACCACCCGTTCTCGCCATCGCAGCCCTCCTGGTGAGCCGTGCCGTGCAAGGGAATACCGCCTTGTTGCCGGTGCAGGCGCTGACCGCGTCGCTGGCGATCATCGGCGTTGCCCTCTCCTTGCGCCTCGCCCTGGCGGTCGTCGGCGTCGCCGAAGCGCAACGCAACCGCCTCTGCTTCAGCGCTGCTGGTCTTGCCCTCCTGGTGTACTGGGCGTCGCCGTTCAACCTCCTGCACGGGATGCGCGCCGCCGATTTGCAGGCCGGGGTGGAGTTGTACGTACTCGCCGGCCTGGCGATGGTCACGGGGGCGGTCTGGTTGGTCGTGTTCAATGCCGAACTGCTGATTGTGCCGGTCGTCGCCCTGCTGGGTCGTCTCTTCCCGATGGCTGCCGTACTGCGCGTCGCCAGCGCCTACGCCTTGCGCCAACGCTTCCGCACCGGCATGGCCCTGGCGATGTTCGCCCTGGTGGTCTTTACCATGGTCGTCGCGGCGGTCCTCACCACCGCTACCAACGGCGCCTACGGCCAGTTCGGCGCGGAGGCCGGCGGCTTCGACATCCGCGGCACCACTCGTTATGACAAGCCGATTGCGGACATCCATCAGGCTTTGCAAAGCGCTGCCGGTGTCCAGGCCAGCACGTTTGCGGCAGTGGGAACCCTGACGAGTTTCCCCGGGCAAGCCATTGCCATCGGCGCAGTCGCAGCAACCTGGCAGCCAGTGACCCTCAACAGCGCCGGCTACGGCTTTCTCTCGGGCGTCCGCTTTGCGCTCGAGGCGCGTGCTGCCGGCTACCGCAGCGATACCGATGTCTGGCGTGCCCTGGCGACCACTCCGGGGTTAGCCGTCATCGACGCCTCGGCGCTGCCGCCGGCCGGTAGCGTACCCTTCAATAGCGATGTGCTCCTGCCGGGCGTGCGCGCAGGCGACAACAGCATCCCCATCACGGTGATCTGGGTGCGCGCCGATGCCGGTGGCCGTCCGGTCAAGCTACAGGTCGTCGGCGTCCTGGATCCCCGCGCGTCGTACGGCAATGGCCTCACGACCTCCAGTGCCAGCCTGAGGAGCGCCATGCCACTGCCGGCAGCGACGACCTTCTATTTTCGGGTGGCGCCGGGGCACGACATCCACGCCGTGGCGCAGGGCCTTGGACTCTCCTTCTTTGCCCAAGGAATGCAGGCGGCGGTGCTCAACGACGAGTTGCAGCGCGCCGACGGCATCCGGCTGCTGCTCAACCAACTGGTGCAGAGCTACCTCGGTCTCGGCCTGGTGGTCGGCATCGCCGCGCTGGGCGTTATCAGCACCCGGGCAGTGGCGGAGCGCCGGCAGCACATCGGCACGCTGCGCGCGCTCGGCTTCCAGCGCGGCATGGTGTTGACCAGCTTCCTGCTGGAGGCGTCGTTCGTCGCGCTAGGCGGCGTCACGATCGGCATGGCTTTGGGGCTGACCCTCGCCCGCAGCCTCACGCGCTACATCGGCCTGGACCACCCGGAGATTCGCTTCCACATCCCGTGGCCGCAACTTGCCCTGGTGATGGTCGTTGCCTGTGGCGCGAGCCTGTTTGCCACCTGGCTGCCCGCGCGCCGCGCAGCGCGCGTGCTGCCGGCAGAGGCGCTACGCTACGAGTAGATCGCCAGCGGCACGTCACGCACGGTGTCCAGCCTGCTTCAGCAGGGTTCGTATTGTTAGCCCTACGGTTCAGCGTAGGGTGGGCCTGGAGTCATACGTGCGCAAGCCGATCAGTCGCTCGCGGCGCCTATAGCCCGAACGGGTCCTGCCATCTTGCGGACCGGGTAGAGCATATAGGGCAACGATAGGAGGAGAACTCTGCGACGCGTCATTCTCGCCCTGATGGGCGGCCAGAATATGCACTTTCCGGTGTTCATCATTCCCCTCGCGCTCATCGCCTTGTTGTTCATTCCGGCGCTGCGCAACATTCCACCCGACCTGCCACTCAGGAACGGGCACTTCTATACCGAGAGCGCGCCGAACAGCGTGTTCCACCTGCGTGGCTACAGCATCGAAGACAGGGACGGCATTCCCTTCTGGACCGAATATCAACGCTACGGCGGCGTGGCCAATCTGGGCTACCCGATCTCCCAGCGCTTTCTGTTGGACGGCTTTGTCGTCCAGGCCACGGCAAACGTCGTCATGCAATGGCATTCGAGCGACCAGAAGGTCTATTTCCTCAACGTGATGGATGTTCTGCACGATCACGGCGACGACAATAAGCTGTTGAAGCAGGCGGGCATTCCACCGTCGCAACCGGCGCCCGCTGCCGAACAGGGAATGTCGTTCGACCAGATCGCTCAGGAACGAATGGCGGTGCTGAAGCAGCAGAACGCGGCCATCTGGGACCTCTACCAGCACACGCCCGACGCACTGTCGTTCTTCGGCTTGCCAACCAGCCCGGCCTACGATGCTGGCGGCGCCATTGTCGTGCGCTTTCAGCGTGCCGTGATGCAGCAGTGGCTGCACGATACGCCCTACGCGCTGCAAGGCAAGGTCACCCTGGCCGACACTGCCTACCTGGCGATGCAGGCCAACGTCTTCGGCGATAGCTCCAGCGCCCACTGGTGCCCACCAGGCGCGATACCGGCCGCCTTTCTGCGCGGTCTGGCCCTGGCGGCGGTCAAGCAGTCGTCAGTCCAATCGGCGGCAAGCCACTTTTCCATACCGTTGCCGTCTCCCGCCCAGTTCCTGGGTATCTCTGCCGACGAACAGAATCTCCTCAACGGCGGCGGCTACCGCCAGAACTTGCAATCTATGGACCAGGCTCGTCAGACATTAGGGTCAGTACCTGTGGGCACGCAGTAACCAATCGTCGGCGCACTCTCCCACGAGTTGCGCACGCCGCTCACCTCGATCAAAGGCTATACTGACCTGCTCATTCAGGGCGAAGTTGGGAAATTGACACCGGATCAACACGAGTTCCTCGGTATCATCAAGAGCAACGCCGACCGGCTGGTGGCCTTAATCAACGTCAAGGAGCGACGTTTTCCTTTACGCTACCGGTAGCCAGGCGCGGATCCCTGGACGGCGCGAATCACAACGGCAAGGCGGAAGAATAGTGCCAGGCGAGGTTTCCGAGCGAACGTTGGCTGACATGGCGGCCTACTATCGAGCGCGCGCCGCCGAGTACGACGAGTGGTTCTACCGGCGCGGGCGGTTTGACCATGGAGTCGATGCGAACGCGTGCTGGGCAACCGAAGCTGAAACGGTCTTCGCCGCGCTGGACGCGTTACCTTTGACGGGCGTCGTGCTGGAGCTGGCGCCCGGTACCGGCATCTGGACCGAGCGACTGGTGCGCCGGGCACGAAGCGTCACTGCCGTGGACGCTTCCGCCGAGATGCTCGCCATCAATCGTGCCAAGGTCGGCGGTGACAAGGTGACATACTTGCTGGGCGATCTTTTCCAATGGCAACCGGATCGAACCTACGATGCCGTGGTGTTCGGCTTCTGGATCTCGCACATCCCCCACGAGCGCCTGACTGGATTCCTGGCGATGGTGGCGGCGGCCCTCCGACCCGGCGGCGCCGTGTTCTTTGTCGATGGGCAACGCGAACCGACCAGCACAGCCACGGATCACCAACTGCCTGATGCCGATAGTCAGGTGATGACGCGCCGCCTGAACGACGGCCGAGCCTTCCAGATTGTCAAGAACTTCTACGTCCCAGGTGACCTAGCCGCGCAATGTGCCGATGCCGGCCTCGACGTAGCCGTTCAAGAGACGCCGACCTATTTCATCTACGGCTATGGAACGCGCCAACCGACTGGGGCGCGCTAAAAAGGCCGGCGCCTCGTTCAGCGAGCCCAACGCGCCGTGTTGTCGTTCGTATGGTAGACGGTGGATACCGAGGACTGGCCAGCGAGAGCCGTGTCCCGGATGACCGCCCACAACTGGACCAGGGCAATGCAAAACAGCACGAACCCCATGACAAGAAGGCTGGTGGCAAGAAACAACATGTAATGTCCCCCGAACTTACCGCATTTGCGCTGCACAACAGTCGTGCGTCCCTGGGGGTGATATAAAGCAGGAATCGTGCCGAGGTAGAACCCCTTCCGGCTCGCACTACTCGCCAGGTTTCCCCCTTCCGGGAGAAACCTTGGCTGCAAGGCAGGAGACGGTCGCTGACGGGCAGGCGCGGTCGGACGGGAGCGTCGTTTGTGCCGGTCAGGCTGTCTTACAGCACCTCGGCGCAGACCGGCTCCTCACCGGTCCAGCGATTCAACTTGCCGACCACCGGGTGGGCCGTCAGGTTTGTGCGGGCGGCGCGCCATAGGTCGGCCCAGACGCGCCAGTCCGTCACCGCCTGCTCCGGATGCTGACGGCTGCGCACGACGAAGGATGGGAAGACCGGACGGCCGGTTGGTTGCCCGATCGGTTGGTACCGCAGATCGAAACTCCAACGCACGCCATCGCTCTCATTCTGCAGCGAGGCGTGCATGGTGCGGCGGGTCAGAAAGAGCGCGCCACCGCGCTTGATCGGCACAGGTACAACGTTCTCGCCGCGTAACACATCGGGGATATGCAGGCCGATGCGGGAGCTGCCCTTCTGGGCCGAGCAGTGTGTCACCAGACCGCCGTGGTGGCTGCGCGGCACGACGCAGAGGCAACCATTCTCCTCCGTCGCATCCGTAATCGGCAGCCAGACCGTCAGCATGGTCGTTTCATCAACTTCGGGCAAGGCCACGCCCTGGTCCTGATGCCAGTCCGTCTGCCCGACCAGGGAGCCACGCATCTCCGGCGGCAGAAGACGCTGCGGCGGCTTGATGCGGACGTGCTGGATGGGATTGGAAAGGATCTCCGGGCCGATCAGTTGCTCGATAGCGTCGAGAAGACGCGGGCTGGTGAGCAGTCCGAACACGGCCGGCCCCAGGTGGATCGGCGTGTCCTCCGTCACACCACTTTGCGGCAGCGAGATGTCGAACGGCTGATAGCCCTTTGAGCCAGTCTCGTTGAGGACACGGGCCAGGCGCTGGGCGAAGGGCAGGTCGGCGTAGGTCGAGGCGATCTTGCCTTCCGCCTGCCAGGTCGCCGTCAGCTCATCCAGTAGCGCCGAGTATTCGGCCACGACCGGGTCAATATCGCGGGCGACGTCCAGCACATCATCGACAGCGAGGTAGCCTTCTTCGGCGAAGCGATCGACGTCGATCCGCGTTGCTGTGGCAATGCTCATCGTATGGACCTCCTTTTCGGGTTGAAGCTGTCTATGCGGATTATAGGGGATGATACGGTTCGATGCGAAGGCGCGCCGTCTGCTCCGCAGCAACAGTGCCCTGATCGAAAAGCAGCGTGTGATAGCGGCCCTCCAGCCAGTCGGTAAACTGGTCGGCGTAGAAGGGGCTGCCGGGCTGTCCCGACTGACCAAGGCACTGGGTGGCCAGGGCGCCGGCAGCAACACTCAGATCGGCCACCAACCGGTATTCGGCGCCGTTCTCAGCCGCGACGGGTGGCGAGCCACTGGCTCCCGTGTTACGGACGGTGTCGCCGGCGCCGGAGACTGCGCGCGGTCCAACGTCGAACACATCCGCGGTGGCAGGCGTGGACAGCGGGTGACGAAAATGGACTTGATGGAGCGCTCCCCATGTCCAGCCTGCGGGGTCTGGGCCGAAGGCGTCGCGCACCGAAGCGACCGCCCGTTGGGCGCACTCTACCAGGGCGGCGGTCTTCTCACCACGGAACCAGGGCAGGTCGTCCGCTTCGATCAGGCGAGCCGCCACGCCGCTGGGGTCCTGAATCGCGCTGAGCAGCCGTGCCGGGAAGCGATCTGCCACGACGCGGCGCTTCCAGTGCTGGTAGAACTGTTCGAAGAGGACGGGGGCAGTTGCCGATAGTTCGTATCGGTAGTCCCAACCGGCCAGATGGTCGGTAAGGGTGCGTATGTCCGCGTCGTCAAGTGGAACGAACCTGCGCAGCAGGTGGGGGACGAGCCGGCGCGCCCGCGGGGAGAGCGTGTCGTTTTGCAAGGCAGCGCAGGCCGCGCCGTCAAAGGTACGGCTGCTCGCCAGCACCTCGCGGATGCGCATCGCTCGCGCCCCGGAGGCGAAGGCGCCGTAGAGGGGGTACGGATAGTCGTCGTCCACCGGCGCGTTATTCGCTGAAGCGATGAAGCCAGGTGCAGGGTCGTACTGACTCGGCAAGGCAGCGAACGGTATAGCACCGTCCCACTGGTCAAGGGGGTTGTTAGCTTCTCGGTACCCGTGGACCAGCCGCCGACGCAGGGGGATGCGTGCCGCGCACTGGTAACCGACATGGCCCTCAATATCTGCGTAGCCAAAGTTATACACCGGCAATGCCCAGTCCCGCAGCGCTTCTCGGAACTGTTCCCAATTCTGGGCACGGGAAAGGGCGAGCATGGCCCGCATATCGTCGAGATGCTCCTGCCCCACCCAACGGAGAGCGAGCGGCCGGGCGGTCTCATCGGCTGCTGATGGTAGCAGGTGGTTGACTATTGGACCACGCGTGCTGGTTCGTACGGTGAAATGATGGTCCGGCGCGCCGCGGACGGCAATAGCCACATCCCGTTCCGCAAAGCGTCGCCAGCCGCCATCGTCGCGGTACTGCTGATCATCGTCAGGATGGGCGTTCTCCTGGTAAAGGTCGCGGACGGAAGCGTTGCTGTTCGTCAGACCCCAGGCAATCCGACGGTTGCGTCCGAATACCAAACCCGGCGCGCCGACCCATGCCGCGCCGAGCGCATCGTCCTCGGGCCCGTGCAGACGGCACTCGTAGCGATTTGAGGGTAACGCGAACGGCTGGTGGGGATCACTGCCGAGGACGCCGGCGCCGCTGCTCGTTCGACCCCGACCCACTGCCCAGTTGTTACTGCCGACAGCTTCATCGTCCGAACCCATCGCGCGGTTGGTCGCACGCCGGCTCGACGGCACGATGCGCTCCGTCGCGAACTCCGGCGTCAGGAACGCCTCGCGTAGCGGACCTTCCGGCAGCAATCCTGCCGCCTCCCCGACCACGAGGCTGGCCAGCCGACCGCTCAGTGACCACCAGATCGCCCGTTGCGAGACGATCACGTCGGCCAGAGTCCACGGTTCCGGCTCATAATCGAGGAGGAGGAACTCCACTGGCAGTTCCGGCCCTGACGCCTCAATGCACCGATTGATTCCGGCCACAAATGCCGCCAGGGTGGCCGCGGTTGCCGCATCCAGGCGCTCAACTTCGCCAAGCGCGATTCGCTCCAGGTCCAGCGTGCGGTGGGTGATGTCGGAGACGAGGTGCTCCGGGCCGAGCAGTTCGGCCAGGCGGCCCTGCCCGCGTCGGCGGAAGCAATCCATCTGCCACAGACGATCCTGGGCCATGGCAGCGCCAAGGCCGAAGAACAGGTCCGCAGTCGTCTCCGCGTGAATGTGAGGGATACCGCGCCGGTCACGCCGAATATCGATAGGTGCAGTCACAGTGGCGTGCCAGGCAGCGTCCGTCGGTGGCAGCCGGCGGCGTAGGTAGGCGTCGCGTTCGCGCTGAAACTCAGCGGCGCTCACGCCTGCCGCGCGGCACACTGCCTCGACGCTTTGTGCGCTGCGCATGGCGTCCAGCAGGAGGCGGTCAGTCAGCATACCGAAGCTGCCACTGGCGCTTCATCGCGGGAAACCCTTCCTCAACTCTTGGCTTGCGCCGCAATCGCAGCTTGCAGCAGCCCGTTCATCTGCTGGGCTGCCTTGGTCATGCCGGTCTTGGCGTCTTCCTTGTTGGCAAGGATGTTGGCGCGCTCAGTGTAATACGGCTTCTTGACGTTGTCGTTGTCGGGCAGCACCTGCACCGCCCGACCATACTTCGTGGCAATGTCCGGGAGCAACCCGATGTGTACCGGCGCCGGATTGTCCTTTTGCGCTGCCTGCGGGTAGCCCTGAAGCGCCGAGAGTTTACTGGGGAGGTTGCCTTCCAGCACCACCAACGTCGGCGTCTGGTGGGTGATCCACCAGGAGAGGAAGGCCCAGGCATCCGAGGCGTGCGGTGACTGCGTGGGGATCGCGTGGCCGGGCGCCCCCTTGACGACGGTGAAGCGGCCGGCCGGTCCGGATGGCGGCACGGCGACGTCCCACTCCAGGTCTTTCACCTGGCGGTAGGAGCCAATCTGGTACGTCGCCTGAATCTCCATGCCGAGCCGCGTCGTTGAGAAGACGCCGGCCGGCGCGCCTTTGCCGAACTGGAGGGAGGCGGGCGGACAGACCTGATACTTGTAGATCAGGTCCTGCCAGAACTGCATCGCGTCGATGCTCTGCTGGCTATCCAGGGCCGATTTCGTTCCATCGGCGGTGGCAAAGTCCCAGCCGTAGGCGTACAGCATGCTGCGGGTGAGGTAGGTGGGCGAGTAGCCGAACGTAGAATCGGCAGCGCCGGTGCCTTTCTTGGTGAGCTTCTGCGCCACCTCAAGGACAGTCTGCCAGGTCCAACTCTCATCCGGCGGCGCTTGTCCTGCCTGCTGGAAGAGCGCGGTGTTGTAGTAGAGCGGCGTCACCGAAAACATGGTGTACCAGGCGTAATATTTGCCCGTCTTCTGCGGCCAGCGGCCGAGCTCCAACGCGGCCTGGACGTAGTCGCTCGTCGAAATCTTGTCGCGGGCGACGTAGGTGTCGAGCGCCTGCAGTGCGCCTTTCACCGCCAAATTCTGACCGAGACCCCAGATCGACTCCATCAGGTCGGGCGCAGTCCCGCCGGCAAGTTGGGCGGTCACTTTGTTATTGTAGTCGGCCAGGGTCGCCGGGATAATTTGCTGTTCAATCTTGACATTCGGGTTGACTTTGGCGTATTCCGCAGCCAGCGTCGCGTAGCCCTGCTTGCCCTGCTCCGTCTTCTGCCAGGAAGCAACCTGCAAGGTGAGCCCCTTGCCGGCCGGAGCGGTTGCCGCCGCAGCGCTGGTAGGCGCCGCACCAGTCGTGCTCACGACGGCGGCGCGAGCCAGGGTGGTACTGGCAGCAGACGCGCTAACCGACGTCGCCGGCGCGCCGACGGTGCTCGCTGCGCTGGCAGCGATGGCCGAACTTGTGCTGGCGGACTCGGTAGAAACCGTCGCGGTCGCAGATCCGCCACAGTTCGTCAGCGCCAAAAGGGGGCCGGCCAGGGCCGCACCGAATACCATTTGCCGAAGCACCGCGCGACGCGACGTGACCACAGACAGGGGAGAACGTACCATCACCGGAACCCCTCCAGTTCAATGCATAGGCACACGCGTGTGGCTATGATAGCAGGCAGCGCTGCGGGGGGAGCAGGGCCGCAAACCGCAGTCGCGGCCCTGGAGAGATGAAAACTATGGAACGCGTCCGCATCGGCATCGTTGGCATGGGGCATCGTGGCATTGCCTGGATCACCACGATCGGCCTGGAGCCGCAGGCCGAAGTCGTAGCAGTCTGCGAGCGGCTGCCCGCTCGCCTGCAACAGGGGATGACACGAGCCGGACTCGGGGTCGAACGTGCCTTTGCTGAACTGGAGGACATGCTGGCGTGTTCGGACGTCGACGCCGTCGCCGTAAACGTCGAGCCGGAACACATTGCCGCCATCGCGGTCAGAGCGCTGGAAGCCGGCAAACACGTCATCAGTGAAGTGCCGCTGGCCTACACCCTGGAAGACTGCTGGCGCGTCGTCCTGGCGGCTGAGCGCAGCGGCTGCGTCTTCAGCATGGCGGAACAGCGCAGCTACATGCCCTTCGTGCGAGCCTGGCGGCAATTGATCGAAGAGGGAGTGTTCGGGAAGCCACTGTACGGCGAGGCACAGTACTTCCACGGGCTGGTGCATGAACGGCTCTACCTGGATGAAGCGACGGGCAGAGAAATTACGGCCGAGGAGGCCCAGGGCAACCCGCACGCCCGCAAGAACCGTCCCTGGAATCTGGTCCACCCGCTCTGGTATTCGCCCCATTCGTTGGGTCCGCTGCTGGCGGTGCTGGGCGGTCGGGTGACGGCGGTGAGTTGCATGTCCACCCGCAAGCAGAGCTATTACCGCGAGTTTGTGCCGATCCCGGATATCGAGGTGGCACTCATGAGGCACGACGACGACTGTATCTTGCGCATCGCCTGCGGCTTCCAATCACCGAGCGCCAGCCCCCATCACTGGCAGCACCTGGTCGGCACCCTTGGTGAGGTCGAGACCGGCCGGCGCTGGAAGCCCGGCAGTGGTCAGGGGGAAGGGTCGTTGCTCTGGCTGGCCAATCACTATCTGCCCGGTCGGGGCGAGGTGGACTGGGGCTTCAGCGAGTACCAACGCGGCCTGCCCGGCGCCAGCGTCTCCGGCCACGGCGGTACTGACCTGTACCCGCTGCACGATTTCGTGGTGTGCGTGCTGCACGGAGGCAGACCACTGGTCGACGTCTACCGCGCCGCCGAGATCGCCGGGCCGTCGGTGATTGCCGGCCACTCGGCCGACCAGGGCGGGCAACTCCTCTCAGTGCCGGACTTTCGACCCAACGCCCACCGGGTAGCCGGGCAAGCGCCGGCAGGAGTAGCCCCGTGAGTAATGATGCCGGTGTGGCTCCCATCCTGGTCATCGTGCGCTCCGACGACGCCAACCGCTTCCACAGCTACATCGCAGAGATACTGCTCAGCGAAGGCTATCCCTGGTTCCGTCGCCTGGACCTCGCGCAGGAGCCGTTGCGCCCGGACGCCCTGCGCAGCAGCGAGATCGTGCTGGTGAGCAGCGTCCGGCTGGGCGAGGAGGAGGAGGCGCTGCTGTTGCAGTATGCCCGCAACGGCGGCCGGCTCCTGCTGCTCCGCCCGCCGCTCGGCATGGCCCGCGAACTGGGGCTGCGCCCGTTTAATCACATTGTCTACCGGGGCGAGACGATCTTGCGCGGCATGGCCGATCGCTGGCTACGGCTCAACGTTGACCACCCGCTGGCAGAGGGCATGACTGACGTCGACTTGCAGTTCCACGGCCGGGCCGACCTGTTGGAGTGGACGGGGCCGGCGGATGCAGTGGTCGCCTGGCTGGCGCCGTTCCACGGGCAACTCTCCAGCCAGGCGGCCATTGTCGCCACGCCCTTCGGACTGGGCCGCGTGGCGCTCTTCACCTTCGACCTCGCCACGTCGACAGTCTTCTTCCATCAGGGCCGGCGCGAGCAAGCCAGTAACGGTCCATTGGCGGATGCCGACGCTGACGCCATGTTCAAACCGAACGACCTCTTCGTCAACTATCTCGACACCCGCTTGAAGCAGATTCCGCAGGCCGATCTGCAGCAGGACCTCCTCGTGCGTCTCATCGGCTGGCTGCTGGCCACGCGCCCACCGCTGCCTCGGCTGTGGCATTTCCCCGACGCAGCTCCTGCCGTGGCCTTCTTCAACGGCGATGGCGACAACCTCACCAGGGCGGACATGCAGACGGTGATCGACACTGCCGACCGCTTTCAGGCCCCTTTCACCACCTACCTGATGCTCGATAACTACCCGCAGGTCGAGCCGGCATGGGAGGCCGAGCTGCGCGCGCGCGGCCACGGCTTTGGTCAGCACGCCTGGGCCGGGCCGGCGCCATCGCTTGATGAGATGCGGAGCAAGCTGCGCGAGGAGTTCGCCGCCTTTCGGGCCCGGTACGGTCACAGTGCGCACAGCTACCGCGGCCACAACGTCATCTGGACCGGCTGGACGGAGATGGCGAAGTACCTGCATGAGAACGGTGTCCGGCTGGACGTCAATTTCCTCGGCGGGCGCTACCATCGCGACGGCTACGTGACAGGCAGCGGACTGCCGGTGAAGTTCATGGACGAGGAGGGCAGCGTCGTCGACGTGTACGAGCAATGCACGCTGACCACCGACGACGGCATGCTGACCGACAAGACTTACCTGCCGGCCTACGCCATCGAGGAAGCCATCGGCGTCTCGCGCCGCTATCTGGAGGACGCCGCCCAGCGCTATCACACGGTGTACCACCCCTACTTCCACCCGCGCTCGACCAACCCGGACCGCCTCCATACCCACCCCTGGTTGGCGGCAATGCTCTGGTACGCCCGCAAGATGGGCATCCCTTGCGTCCAGGACGAGGCCTGGCTCAACTTCAACGATGCGCGGCGGCTGGTGCAACTTGCGGACTGGCACGACGACGCGGCAACGGGCCTGCTGCACTTCACGCTCCACGCCCCGCAGGCGTTACAGGGCCTTACCGTGCTATTGCCGTGGGAACGCCACGGTCATTGCCTGACAGGAGCCTGGATCGACGGCCAGGCGGTGCCGGATTGCCGGCACAAGCTGGAGGGCCGCGACCAGGCAGCACTCCGCGCCGGCTTCGGCACCCGGGAACGCCATCGCTTTGACGTTCGGTGGGGGATGGGATAGAGCCCGGCGACGTATGACGTTGTTGGCGAACCTCTGCCATGGGGAGAGGCCCTCTCTCCTGACCTCTCCCCCAAGCCTGATGCTGTTGGCCATTCGTGCGGTAGCATCAAGCGAGCGTTGCGATGCCGGATCACCCGCCCGTGAACGGGCGGGCTACGATCGAGAAGCCTGCTGAAGCAGGCTGGATCACGCATCCGACGCCGCTCAGCCTGCTTCAGCAGGCTTCTCGATCGTAGCCCTACGCTTTAGCGTAGGGTGGTCGGCTGGGGAGCGTGGTCGCGCAGGTCGGACCGCGGCGGCACGGCGTCTGTTCGGTGAAGGCAACCAGTCACCTGATACTCGCTCGCCCCCACGCCTGGGGGCGCCGCCCAAAGGGCACCCGCGAAGGCAGAGTGGGGGCCTTCCCCGCCGCCACTCCGAGGTCGCCAACAACATCACAAATGGGCGGGGCGCCGTTCACCCTGGCGGCCGCAGCAACACGACGATGCTGGGTAGGAGTAGCAGCAGCGTCGCTGCCAATACGCCGAAAAAGAGGCGCGCCTGGCGCAACTTCATGGCGCGCGAGCTAAACTCGATCAGTATGAGACGCACGCCATTGAAGGCGTGGTAGAGGATGGCGGCAACCAGGGCGATTTCCATGGGGATCAAGTACGGGCTGGCGTAGCTGGCGATCGTTCGGTTGTAGAGGTCCGGGGCCAGGGGTAGCAGCATGATATCGAGGATATGGACGAGCAGAAACGCAGCTATGGCCACGCCGGTCAGGCGGTGCAGCGCCCACGCCCACTGCCCGGCAAAGCCCCAGGAGCCGGCCGGCTCCCTGCGTCGGCGTTGGACGGCGAAGTACATCAGCACAGCGATCGCGGCCAGGTAGGTCAGTGTCGCCAGCGCATCCAGCAACACATCGAGCGTCGGAACGAGCCAGCCTTGGGCTGACAGCGGCCCCCGTCCGGTCTGCAGGCGTTGCGGGTCGAAGGTGAGAATAGTGGCCGAACCGAGGCCGAAGAACAGCAGGGCGAGGAAGCCCAGGACGGCGCCCACTATCCGCCGGGCGCGCACCTGGTGCAGATAGTCGCCAAGAACGGCCCGGACCCCGGCCAGACCGTGCAGCAGAGCCACTACCAGCAGCATCCAGTCGAAGCTGAGCCAGAAGAGTTGCGACCAGCGGGCTGCCACAAAGGCGCTGTCGGTCTGGCTGGGAGCGTGCAGATAGTGCATGACGGTGAGGTGACCGAGCACCAGTACCAGCATGAGGATGCCCGTGGCACGCATGAAATACCAACTCAACAGCGGATAGCCGAACCGGCTTGGGGCCTCGCTGCCGGGAGACCTCATTGGCGAATCGCCCGCCGCCGCAGGCGCTGGATGGCGAACATGGGGGCGATATTCACCGGGCAGACTTCCACACAGTTACCGACACAGCGGCAGGAGAAGACGCCGTCGGCGCCCGAGGCTAGCGCGAGGCGCCGTTCCGCCGCCTGGTCGCGCACGTCCGCCACCAGCGTGTAGACGCGGTTGAGCGCCGCTGGCCCGGCAAAGTTGGCGTTGAGGGCAACGATCGGGCAGGCGGAGTAGCAGGCGCCACAGGAGATGCAACCAAGGTGCTCGTCGACGGCGGCGCGCAGACCGGAGGCCGGCGGGATCACCGCCGGCTCAGCGCCTGTCGCCCCGGCAAAGGCGGGATCCACAGCGCCATAGCCGGCAAAGAACGGCGCCATGTCCACCACCAGGTCCTTCATCACCGGCAGGTTCCGTAACGGTTCGACGGTCACAGCGTCTTCCAGTTCCTCCAACCGGCGGCCACAGGCCAGCGTCTCGCGTCCATTGACACGCATGGCACAGGAGCCACACATCTGGGCGCGACAGGAGTAGCGAAAGCTCAACGTGGGGTCCTGCTGCTCCAGAACATCGAACAGCGCGTCCAGCACGCTCATCTTGGGCGTGACTGGGACGGCATATGCCTGCCAGTACGGCTCCGCGCCTGGGCTGAAACGGCGGATGTGTAGGGTGATGGCGCGCTTGTGCGGCGCGTGGGGTACTTTGCGGAACCAATTCACGGCGTCACTGTTTGGCGCGCCGGCTGGCGGCGGGAAAAGACTACGGGCTCGTCCCATAGTTGCTCCCCGCCGGCCATACGCTGATGGACGTTGACCAGCCAGCGCTCGTCATCGCGCGCCGGGAAATCGCGGCGAAAGTGCGACCCGCGGCTCTCCGTCCGGTAGAGGGCCGCTTCCGCCGTCAGGCGCGCCACCAGCGCCAGGTTGGGAACGTTCAGCGCCTCCTGCCAGGCGAGGTTCCAGGCCCGACCGGGAGGAGCGGTCACACTGCGGCTGCGCTCCTCAATGCCGCGCAACCGTTCCACTGCCTGGCGTAGGCCGGCGGCGTCGCGCACTAACCCGGCGTGTTCCCACATCTCCGTTTGAATCGCTGTCCGCAAGGCGAAGGGATCTTCGCTGCCACGGCGCCCCAGCGGCGCCACCGTTCGCTCACGAGCCTGCGCCAACTCGTCGGCATCGACAGGGTTCAACGCTATCTGAGGGATCAACTCGGCTGCCGTAGCGCCGGCTATGGCGCCGAACACGGTCGACTCGGCCACACCGTTGCCGCCCAGGCGGTTCGCGCCGTGTACGCCGCCGGCATCCTCCCCGGCGACCAACAATCCCGGCAGGTTGCTTTGACAGGCAGCATCGATGCGCACCCCGCCCATATGGAAGTGCGCCGTCGGGGTTACTTCCACCGGGCCGGTTGTCAGGTCGTAGCCGACCTCGGCACAGCGCCGTGCCATGCCGGGGAAGGTGCGCAGCACGAAGTCGGCGCCAAGGTGAGACACGTCGAGCAGGACGCCGCCCGCCGGCGTCCCGCGGCCTTCCATGATCTCCTGATAGTTGGCGCGCGCCACCACGTCGCGCGTGGAGCGTTCCATGCGCTCCGGGTCGTGACGAGCCATGAAGCGTTCGCCCAACACGTTGGTCAGTTTGCCGCCGGCGCCGCGCAGCCCCTCCTCCAGCACCATCCCCGAGAGGCGCGAGGCGCCGGCCAGGATGCCGGTTGGATGGAACTGCATCATCTCCATGTCGATCAGCTCAGCGCCGGCGCGATAGGCCATGGCGTAGCCGTCGCCGGTCTTCTCCAGCGACGGCGCTGAAAAGCGGTACATGCGCGGTCCGCCGCCGGTGCAGAGCAACACAACGCGGGCGCGGGCTACGCTGAAGGAGCCGGTCTGCTGGTGGAGCAGCAAGGCGCCGGCGATCCTTTGGCGCCCCGGATCGTGAAGCAGTTCTACCGCCCGCGTCTCCGACAGCACCGTGATCCGCCTGGAAAACAACTGGTCGTGAAGGCGACTCACGATCTCGATGCCGGTGAGGTCGCCCCGGTGTACCGTGCGATCAAAGGACTGCCCGGCGAACGCCTTCTGGTGGATGTGGCCGTCGGGCCGCCGGTCGAAAAAACAGCCGGCCTTTGTTTCCAGTTCGGCAATAATGCCGGGTGCGCCGCTGGCGAGCTGCCAGGCCAGCTCCTGATTATTCAGAAACTGACCGGCCTTGATGGTGTCGTCGAAGTGCAGGTCCACGGAGTCGCCGGCATCCAGGGCCGCGTTGAAGCCGCCCTGCACGAGGCGCGTGCAGCCGCTCTTGCCCACGAGCCCCTTGGCGACGAGCACGATCTTAAGGTCCGGGTTGGCGTCGTAGGCGTGCAGGGCCGCCATGAGGCCGGCGCCGCCGCTGCCGATGATCAGGAAGTCACAGGTCAGCTCGTCATCAACCATCACTGGTCAGCCCTCAACGCCGAGCTGCCGGTAGAGGCCGGCCATTCGTGCCCGCGCGGTGTCGGCCACCTCGCGGTAGATGCTCCCGCCCTGGGCATCCATCGCCACAATCAGCGGTCCGAAGGAGCGAACCCGGAAGCGCCAGAGGCACTCCGGCATCAGGTCCTCCCAATAGACGGCCTCGATAGCCTCCACCTGTAATGTTTCCACGGAGGCGGCGCCGCCGACAATGGCCAGGTAGGCGGCCCCATGCTCACGGAACAGACCGCTACTCTGCTCGGAAAGTCCCCCCTTGCCGATGATGGCGCGCACGCCGTACTGCGCCAGCAGTCCCTTGCTGAAGCGGTCCATCCGCATGCTCGTGGTAGTGCCGATAGACAGCGGTTCGTAGCCGGCTTCCGTCTTGCGAACGTTGGGCGCAACGTGCAGCAGGATCGCGCCGCGCAGGTCCACCGGCGGCTCAATGTGCTGGTCAAAGATGCGGATCAGCGTCGCGTCGCGGATGCCCCAGATGATGCCGTCCAGCACCACCGTGTCGCGCACCCGCCACTGCCGAACCTGTTCCTCGGTGAGCGGGGGTACCTCTTGATAGTTGGTCACGGCGGCTATCCTATTCCGGCTGGCGACTGAAGTCGCGCCTACGAACGAGCGAAGTCCGCGACTTATGAACTTTGACGAATAAGACGGCGATCGTTGGCGTCTCTGTAGGGGCCTGCCCCTACGGGGCTATCCGAATCCACCATTAACTCGTCAAACTGAATCAGTCGCTGGGTACGATATTCAGTAGCCAATGGTGTACCGTCCGTCCGCGTAGATGCAGGCCCGGCGACGCTCGCCCCGCCAGCACTGCATGTTCACGGCCACCGGGTTCAGGGTGATATGCGTCCAGGCCTGCTCCACGTGGACGGCCAGCGCGGTCGTCTCGCCGCCGAGCCCCATCGGGCCGATGCCCGTCCCGTTGATCGCCGTCAGCAGCGCCGTCTCTAATGCCGCCACGTCAGGATCGGCATTGTGGGAGCCGACAGGACGCAGGGTGGCCTTTTTGGCCATCGTCATGCAGACGTCGGAAGACCCGCCGATGCCGACGCCGATGATAGTGGGCGGGCAGGGCCGGCCGGCCGCGTCGACGACGCAGTCCAACACAAACTTCTTGACACCCGCCACGCCATCGGCCGGCAGCAGCATTTTGAGAAAGGACATGCTCTCCGATCCCGAGCCTTTCGGCATCATCAGGATGTCCAGATAGTCAATGTCCGCCGCGAACTCGATGTGAAACACCGGGATGCCAATACCGGAACTGGTCTGGTTGTTTCGGCGCGTCAGGGGCGAGACGATGCTGGAGCGCAGGGGATGGTTGACCGTGGCCTGTTCGACGCCGCGCCGCAGGGCATCCTGCATGCGGTTGCCGTCGATCATGACGCCCTGGCCGATGCGGATCCAGAAGATAGGGATGCCGGTGTCCTGGCAGACCAGCATGCGGTGTTCGTCGGCAACCTCGATCGCCTTCAATGTGGTGGCAAGCACGCGGCGGGCCACCGGCGTCGTTTCCCGCTCAGCGGCGGCACGTAAGGCCGCGCGCACGTCGGGCGGGATGTCGCGCTGGCTGTCGACGTACAGTTCCCCGCCCAGGCGTTCCAGCAACGGATACAGCGACTCCGTGCCGTCCCCGTTTCCCCAACTCACAGCAGCCCCCCGCACACTTTGCGGAAGGCCTGAATGGTGGCGTCCACCTGCGCATCCGTGAGCGACGGGCTCAATGCCAGCACGAGCGCGCGAGCGAGCAGCGCCTCGGAAGCCGGGCACATGCCCATCTCGTAGTGAACGGCCGGGCCGTACGGTTCGCCCTGGGGGATGAGGGGACGGCGAAGCGCCTCGGCGGCATCGGTGGCCCAACTCGGACGGCGCTGCATAATCTGGTCGGCGGCGTACACCGGCAACCCGCCATAGACCTGGGCAACGGGGACGCCTTCCGCGCGCATGGCACGGCAGAAAGCGCCGGTGCGGGAAGGATCGTCTAACAACAGGTTGAGACGGGTGCCGGCGTCGCCAGCGGGATCGGGGATGGTGCGCAAGCGAAAGCCGCGCAAGCCGGCCAGGCCATCGATCAGGCGTCGCTTGTCGTGGCGCGCCAGCGCGAGGATACTGTCGAGCTTGCGCAGTTGCGCCAGCGCCACGGCGCCGGCAAGTTCGCCCATGCGATAGACCTCGCCGATGATCGCCGCAAGCTGTGCTTCGGGCGGCGCTGCCTCGTCGGCCCCGGCTGCCGCCGTGGAGCCGCTTACTCGCACGCCTTCCCGCCCGAAGCGATAGCCGCCGTGATCGTGATAGCGGAAGGCGCGCTCGTAGACGGCGGGATTGCTGGTGGTGATCAAGCCGCCTTCACCGGCGGTGATGATCTTCTGCGTCTGAAAGGAGAAGGCGCCGACGTCGCCCAGACTGCCAATCCGCTTGCCGTGATAGGAAGCGCCTGCCGACTGGGCACAATCCTCAATCAGCGGGATACCGTGCTCTTTCGCTACTGCCAGGAGCGGCTCCGTGTGGCAGGCCACGCCGCCCAGGTGGACCGGCATGATCGCCCGCGTGCGCGGCGTGATCTTGCGCGCCACATCGGCGGCGTCGAGCCCAAGGGAGTTGTCACACTCGGCGAAGACGCAATAGGCCCGATGCGACAACACGGCGCCGGCCGATGCTATGAAGGTGATCGCAGGAACAATCACCTCGTCGCCTGGTCCGATGCCCAGCGCCGCCAGGCCCACCTTGAGGGCCGCCGTGCCGGAGGTGACACCCAGTGCCCAGCGCGTGCCGATCTTGGCGGCGAACTCGCGCTCCAGCGTTGCCACCTTGTCCGGCGGTTCCGGCCCGTAAAAGCGGAAGAGGCTGCGCCGGTCCAGCACGTCCAGCACCTCCCGGCGTTCCTCCTCACCGATGAAGAAGGCGCCCGGGTAGTCAGGCGGCCACCGGTCGGCGAAGGCCGGACTGCCCCCATTAACGGCAAGCGGTTCGGCAGTGACGGCATTGGACATCGGCCTACTCCTTTTGCGGCCCAGGTCGCGGGCGTTTGCCTCGACGCCCGATCCGCCCTTTACGTCCGCATCAACCGAGATCATACTATAGCCAACAGGCGAGGGATAACCCCATTTCAGATTCCGCGACAGAGTGGACCCGGGAAAGGAACGGGCAATGGTTCAGGAAGTATGGGCCGGGGTCGCACGCGTGACGATCACGCCGCCGGTCGGCAGTACCTGGCAGGGCGGCTATGCCGCGCGCGAGCGACCGGTGCAGGGCATTCACGACGAGCTCGTGGCCACAGCACTGGTCCTGGCTAACGGGCCGGGCGATGTTGCCGGGCGGGTAGCGCTGGTCGCTGCCGACATCCTCAATCTGAGTGCCGAGCAGGTCGTCACGATCCGCCAGCTCATCGCCGGGCAGGGGGTGGTGCTGCCGGAGCGCGTGATGTTTCTCTGCTCGCACACCCATGGCGGCCCGTCCGTGCTGCACCGGCGTCATCCGCCGGTCAACGCCGTCTACGTGGCGGCGCTGCAGCAACAGTTGGCCAGCGCCGTCTACGCTGCAACCACGACCTTCCAGCCGGTACGGCTCAGCCTGGGATTCGGAAGTGCCGGCTTCAATATCAACCGCCGCCTGCGTGGCGCCGACGGCGTCATCGCCATGCGTCCGAACTCGGACGGCCCCGTTGATCACACCGTCGCGGCGATTCGTCTGGACCATGTTCCTGCCGACGATGCAGTTTCCAACGAGGGGCCGTTCGCGCTGCTGTATCGTTACGCCTGCCACGCAACGGCTATGGGCAGTCAGAACACGCTCATCACGGCCGACTATCCAGGGGCAGCTCGGCGATGCCTCGAACGAGTGTATGCCGGAGGATCCACGGGCACGCACGCGCTATTCTTGCCTGGCTGCTTTGGTGACCTGCGTCCCAACCTGCTGGGTCAGTTGTTGCGTCGACCCGCTCGTTGGATCGACGGCGGCTTTCGCAGCGCGACGTGGCCGGAGCTGGAAGCGCTGGGTCGACACCTGGCCAGCGCCGTCGATCCAACGAGCGGGTCGACGCAACAACTGACCCAGCACAACTCCGGAGCAACGGGAAACAAGCTCTTCTACGCCGGCGGCCTGGCCATGATGACGCAACTGTACGATGTCACGGCCACGGTCAAGGGTATCAACAAGCATTTTGCCTGGGACGTGGCGCCGCTGCCCACCGGGGTCAAAGGACTTTTCGACTACGTGGGCGGCTCGGCCATCGGCGTGAGTGCGCAGTCTAAGGTGAAGGCCGCGGCCGCGGCCTGGTTCTTTTATGTCATTGGTTCCGACGGCCAGAAGGAGAATGTGACGCGCCAGCTCGGAATGCCGATCATCAAGTCGCTGGTAGACACCCCGGCTTGGAAACAGGCGGCTGGGGCGCCGGCACACGCTGACAGCGTGGTCGAATTGCTCAATGTCATGCGGCCCATCAGTCACACCACATTCTGGCGACCGTTGGCGACCCAGGCATTCAATCCCAACATCAACAAGCTGTTGAGCGGCCAGTTCAGCGCGCCGGCGGCATGTGCGGCGATGGACGCGGCCGGCAACGCCGTTTTACGGTCCAGCCAGGGTACTGCCGCCAACTGAGTGGCGACACGGGCCGCAGCGCTGCCGAAGCCTCCCGCATCCTCGGCGCTATACTTGCGCGCGGAGCCGCCAGGCTCGGGCTGTTCGACACAGGGTTGGGGGGATTAGGATGTCCACGGGCGTGACGTTGCCGTTCTTCGCGCTTGGCGTTTCGCCGGGGCCACGTGTCGGCGCAGAGGACCCGGAGGGTAAGGACGCCCTGGAACGTCTGGTTCGCGACGGCGTCAATCTGGTACGGCTTCCGGCCATCGATTGGCCGCAACTGGAGGGGTCCGAGCCCGCCGCTGATCAGCTCCCGCCGACCGTGCAGGCGGCCGCCGATCAGCTCGACTGGGCCCGTCGCGTGGAAGACGCCATCGGTCGCCCGGTGCGGGTGGCGGTGAACCTGGGTCAGCTCAGTACCCTGGATGGCAACGCCATCCGCCAGCGCTGGTTGGACTTCATCGTGGAGCGCTTTCGCCACCACCCCGCCCTCGGCGTGTGGAAGGCGCTGGACGAGCCGAACAACCCCTACCTGTCGGACGACGAGGAGCGGCGTACCCACCAGGAACTCATCGCCGGCTACTCGCGCCTCCGCGAACACGATCCCCAGCACCCGGTCTGGCTCACCTTCGCCCCACAGCCCGCTCGCCGGGTTACGGCCCGATACTTCCGCCGTTATCGGCGCGCCGCTGACGTCTTCGCTGTCGACCTCTATCCCGTATCGGAGCCAATGGGGAAGCATTCGGGCATCCGCAACCGGCAGCCAAGCGCCGTCGGCGACTTTGCCGACCGCCTGACCGTGGCGGCGCGGGAGCGCTCCGGTGGCGGCCTGCCGAGCTGGGTCTGGATGGTACTGCAAGGCGCTGCCTGGAGCGGGACGATCCCGCGGGACGAGCGGCGACGCCCGATCGGTCCTTGCCTGCTGCAGCCAACAGCGGCAATGGTGCGTTACATGACCTACCAGGCGATCATCCACGGCGCGCAGGGCTTGCTGACCTTCGGTATGAATGTGGGCCTGCATACGGCGATGCAACCATTTGGTTGGGACTGGGACTTCTGGCGGGGGGCGGTGGCGCCCGTGCTGCGTGAGCTCACCGCACCACAACTCGCGCCGGCCTTAGCGACGATCGTTGCGCCAGACGGGGCAGCGACGGCCGCTAATGCCCACCAGGTCGGCGGCGCCGGCAGCAACCAACTGCGCGTGGACACGCTCAGCGTCACGATGGCAGATGGTACGGCGATACTCCTGGCCGCGCGTCGGGAGCGGCGAAGCGGCGAGCAACAGCAAGCGGCCGTCGACCTCCCGTTGGAGGATCGAATGGCTACGATTACCGGCCAGGCGGAGGTTTGTTTTGAGGGGCGGATGGTTGCCACGCGCGGGAGCGCCTTGAGGGACACCTTCCTACCGCACTCCGTCCACGTGTACCGCCTCCGCACGACGGCTCCCTGAGCCTGGTGCAGCACCGAGGCTGGTAGAGATGGAGGAGGCAGCCGCGGGTGTCGTCCGCGTGCTGGAAGGGAAAGCGAGCTATGGCAGCCGATCCGCTGCGGTTGGACGGGAAGGTCCGTAGCGGCAGCATCATCAACATTTCCAAGGACCATCCCGAACTGGTCCGAAAATGCGGGTTAGGCGGCTGATTGGTTGGCGTCGTCGTCGGGTGGCGGTGGCGTCTCCTGCTTGGGCGTCAGGGTCACGTCGTAGCCGAGGTTGGCGAGCTGGGCGAGGGCGCGGCGTTCGAGTTTGGCGCGGCGGCGTTCGTCCAAGGCGGTGCGGTCCTGTGCCTGGTAGTCCTCGTGGGTCTTGAGCAAGTGGTAGGTGAGGCGCACGATGGTGTGGCCGACGGCGAAGATGGCGGTCTGATGGCCGTGGCGGGTCGCGATCCGGCGGTACTGGGCGGCGAGGTCGCTGCCCTTGGAGCGGATCGCCGCCGAGGCCGCTTCCACAAGGGCGCGACGCAGCCAGACGCTGCCCTTGCGGGAGCGGCCGCCTTGCCGTTTGCCGGCGCTCTGGTGGTTGCCGGGGCACATGCCCGCCCAGGAGGCGGCGTGGGCCACGGTCGGGAACTGGTCCATGTTCGTGCCCAGTTCGGCGAGCAGGATCTCGGCGGTGGTGCGTCCGACCCCTGGGATGGTGTCCAGGTGGGCGAGGTCGGCGTCGAAGGGGCGCAATGCCTCGCTGATCTGCGCACTCAACTGGGCGATCTGGCCAGTGAGGAAGTCAATGTGGGCCAGATGCAGGCGCAGCAGCGTCTGATGATGGGTCGTCACCTTGCCCGTCAAGGCCCGTTGGAACGCCTCCTCCTTCTTGCGCAAGCGCCCCTTCGCCAAAGCCGCCAGCGCCTCGGGGTCGGTCGCGCCGGCCACGATCGCCTCCAGCATGGCGCGGCCCGACACCCCCAAGACGTCCGTCGCCACACTGGAGAGCTTGAGGTTGGCGTCTTGTCGGGTACCCGCGTGCGGGTGTTTGTGCAGCCGATTCACCACGGCGCTGCGTTCGTCGGTCAGGCGCCCTGGGGGCACCCGGCGGGTGCGGGTGAGCACCCGCTAGCGGGTACCCGGCAACTCCCGCTGGAAGCGCTCCGGGATGAAGCTGGGGCGGATCAGCCCGTGCTGGAACAGCTCTGCGATCCACTGCGCATCCTGCACATCGGTCTTGCGGCCCGGCATCCCTTTGATCTGGGCAGCGTTGGCGACGACGATGCGCGTCACGTTCTCCAGGACGTTGAACACCAGCTTCCAGAACACGCCGGTCGCCTCCATGGCCACGTCGCCACACTCCGCCGCCGTCAGCCACTCCCCCAGCGCCACGACCCCGCTGGTCGTCGTGGCAAACGTCTGGGTCTGCGTGCGCCCAGCGACGGGACCATCCGTCCGCAGCAGGCAGGCGACCACCGTATCCCGATGGACATCCAACCCACAACAGACCCGATACTGCACCTCCATTGCTCGCTCCTTTCGCCAGCTGCTCATCTGCGGTCCGGTGGCGCACGGCGCAGGCGCTGGAAGCCAACAAGAAACTGGTCTACGTGGTCCGCCCTCGCGAGTGGCCACAGTCGCGGGCTCCTGCCAACGCCCCCGTCAGTCTGCTGTCCGGGTTCAAGACGCCACACTCGTGGCGACGGTGGGGCGCCGTGTCCGCCCCGATGCTAGCATTTTCATCCGCGCGGGCGGCGGCGCGCCGCCATTGGGTCTGCTGTGATGTTGGGCGAACGCCCCTTTGGGAGGGAAAGGCGTGCCGCCTTATCGCTGCGGCTCGGGCAATGGCAGATCGTGCTGCGCTTGTCCGGCCTCCAAGGCGGCCTCCACCGCCCGAATGAGCGCATAGGCGGACTCGGCGCTCAGTTCCACCGACAGTCGCGCGCCGGGACCGGCAGCCTCGTTGGCGAAGTCGATGATCAAGGCGTGGTCCAGCGGCGCGCTGACCGGGTGGTCGTAATAGACAGTGGCCCGCGTGAGGGCCAGCCACTCCGGCACGCCCTTGCCGTGGGCCGCAATGTCCGCTTTATAGGTGATCCAGCTACACATGCTGCCAGTCCCTCTTATGTTCGCGCGGGTGTCTGAGCGGTGGGCGTACCGAGATACCGTGTATAAAAGGCAAAGACCTTCTGCCAGGCGTCCACTGCCTGTTCGGGTCGGTAGGCCGGGCGGTCGACGGCGAAGAAACTGTGGCCGGCGCCATCATAGCGATGGAACTCATAGACTTTCCCGAGGCGACGCAGTTCTTCCTCGGTGTGATTGACCTGGTCGCGGTCAGGGTTTCGATCCTCGTTGCCGAAGATGCCGAGCAGCGGGCAGGCCATATCCTTCGTCATGTCGATCACGGCCTCCGGCTGCTGCGCACTGCGTTCCTCCGGCCGCGCCACCACGCGGCCGCCCCAGCAATCGACGGCGGCGTTCAGCGAAGGAATCTTGCAGGCCACCATATAGGCCTGGCGTCCGCCTGAGCAGAAGCCGATCACGCCAACCCGTCCGTTTGCATCAGGCTGAGCGCGCAGGAACGCCGCCGCGCCGGCAACATCCCCAATGACTTGCGCATCCGGCGCGCCACCATGTGCTCGGGCAGCGGCGGCAACGTCGTCCCAGCGGCCGGGACCATGCCGCGAGAAGATGTGTGGGCAGATCGCCGCGTAGCCATGATAGGCAAGCTTGCGGCTGACTTCCTTGCTCCACTCGTCCCAACCGGGCATGTGGTGGATGACGACGACACCGGGAAGCGGTGAAGCCGAGACCGGCCGGGCGTAGTATGCCTGGATAACGTCACCACCGTGCCCCACGATGCCGATTGTTTCGGCCAGCATGCCTTCGATCACTCGCTCAATCTCCGCTCGTACGCAGGCTGGCTCCCCGCCGCAGCCTGGCATGAGAGAATGGCACCGCCGACAAAACCTGTCAACCCCCAGGCACATTCGGAGCGACGGCAACGACGTCACCGCCGAACTGGACCACCGTTGCCGCTATTCGGCTGCCGGGTCTGCCAACTCGCGCAGCACGTCGGCCATCCGAAGCGCAAAGCCGGGCAGCACGTCGCCGCCGTCCAGGGTCTGGTCCGCCGCGACTCGGCGGATGCTGTCGCGCTGGTAGACCGTGGTCACGCCCGTTTGCGGATTGACATACCACAGCAACGGGACGCCTGCCCGCAGCCAGTCGCCCACCTTGGCTTCCACCATCGCCGCCCGATCAGTCGGCGACAGCACTTCGATCACGAGGTCAGGCGCTTCTGCAGTTGCGCTTGCCCGCCTATCCGTGGGGATGCGCTCGCGGCGGTAGAAAGCGATGTCGGCCCCACGCGCATCAAAGTCGCTCTGCTGCACCTTCACCAGAGCATCGGCGTCCACCAACTGGCCTAGCCGTCGTTCCCTGACAAAGATACCGAGCAGCACCGTGAGTAGCGCCACCAGGCTGCCGTGCTCATAGTTGGCCATGTCCCACTCCACGACCTGTCCATCGACCAGTTCTCGCCGTTTGCCGTCATCGGGAAAGCTTTCGAGATCGTTGACGCTAAAGCGCCTCGCGGCGACAGCGGACGCGGGGGCCATGGCCCACTCTCCTATTCGGCTCGGGGAGGTATCGGTGAATGAGTGCCGCGTACCGCGCGATTGCGGGTCAGCTTGACTCCCAGTTCATTATAGGTCGCTCCAGGCGGCCACAGGCCGTTTCTGGATGCACTCGTTTTGGCAGAGGGCGTTCCGCCGCGTCACGGGTGCCGGATCAATCGGCTCCGGCGAAGGTTTGCGCAGCAGATTGAGCATAAGCGAGGATGCACCCAAGCTGGTCGCTCACGACGTTGCGCACGTCACTGCCTGCGCATGCCATCCCTCACCGGCTGACGCACCGAAATAGAAGCCGGTAACCGCGCCCAAGAGCGTGACGACCGGCGAAAGTAGCACAGCAGCAATCTTCGCTAGATCGTCCACAGTGACCAATCGCAGGCCCAAAAGTAGCAGCGCTACGCCAATCTCTAACGCGAATAGCGCGAGCAATCCAATGGCGATCCAGCCGCGCATGCTTTCCCGCGCCCGTGCCGGATCGAACACGCTGCCGATTTGCAGCGGTTTCTCCGATGCTGCGGGAGGTACAGGTTCCTCTGTGAAGTCTGCTTCGCTCGGTCGTGGCTCCAACCGGTGAAGCGCCTCGGTGCTCATCGACCTAGCGAATGATGACGTGGCGAAGCGTCTTGTCCTTTTCCTCGACCAAGAGTGCGCCGCCGTTTGCTGTCACCTCCTCAACGAACTTCTCCATGCCAATCGCGCGGCGGAGCGTCTCCGTCACCGTCGTCCCGCGCTTCTCGGCGAGCGCGCGCAGTGTGTTCACATCGTCTGCGGTCAGATTCACTGATACCTTGATTTTTTCCATGTCGTTTCTGTCCCCTTCTATGAAGCAGCCGCCAGTATGAGGCATCAGTATAGATACGGTGGGTTAATATACCCGACAGTATCCCCGGGATTGGGGGATGATGACGATATGGAAAGCGGGACGCTCAATGGATGCTGTCCAGTTACGGGTCCGCGATAAGATCACTGAGGAATCCGGCAAGCTGATCATCCCGAAAGCGACCGACCTGAAGCGCATGGGGCACTTTGGCAGACGGCAGATGCAGGGGAACGGCGAACTATCGCTGGTAACCTGTTCGACGCGGCCTATCTAGACCCGACCGTCGGCCGCATCACCGAGGGACGGGTCAAAGCAGACTACGCTCCGCTGTTTGCAACGGAGCGAGTAGCCACGGGCGGAACCGACGAGATTCGAACTCGCGATCTCGACATTGACAGTGTCGCATGTTGGGCCACTACACCACGGCTCCGAGTGGGGGATTCTTCGATTGTGGAGAGGTCGGACTGCTATAGGATAACGTTCAGACTGCGCGCGGTCAACTGTGTGGGCCGGGGAGGATTCGAACCTCCGTAGAGCTTCCGCTCGACAGTTTTACAGACTGTTGCCATTAGCCGCTCGGCCACCGACCCAGGATGCAGGCGCGCTCACGACGCCTGCCGATTGTACCGCACAGGAGGCTGCCCAGCGGGGAGAGGCAGGCGGTGGGCGATACAGGGATCGAACCTGTGACCTCTTCCTTGTAAGAGAAGCGCTCTAACCGGCTGAGCTAATCGCCCATGCAAAAGGGCGAGAGCCGAAGCCCTCGCCCAGTTCCTGGTAGCGGGAGACGGATTCGAACCGCCGACCTTCGGGTTATGAGCCCGACGAGCTGCCGCTGCTCCATCCCGCGTCGTGTGTCAGCAAATCTATAAGCCGCATTCTGTCGAGGGCAATCATCTCTCTTGGGAGCAATGTTACCACCGTCCTCTGCGCGCCCTACCTGGAACCCGCCGAGCTGGCGTCTTGGTCGTTCCACTTGGGCTTGCTCCGGGTAGAGTTTAGCGCTTTTCACCCTGACCCTGACTTGCGCCAGCATCAGATTGGTCTCTGTGCCACTCGTCCTCGCCTCGCGGCGGATGGGTGTTACCCACTACCCTGCTCTATGGAGTGCGGACTTTCCTCGCCGAAGCGCGATTGCCCAACTTGCTGACCTGTGCAGTCTACCGGCATCCGCCGGTGCGGTCAAGCGAACGCCTCGTCTCATAGGGACGATGCGGCGGGTAGGCTCTGGCAATGACCTAGTGTCCCACGAGGTGACCCTCGCAGTATCATCGGCGCTGACGCGTTTCACGACCGTGTTCGGGATGGGAACGGGTGGGACCACGCCGCTAAAAAAGCCAGGGCCAGCAAATCGCTCTGGCCCGCTGTCCGGTGCTGCCCGGACGCACTGTACCTCTCCTTCGGCCATTCGCCTTGCGGCTAGGAGCCATTATCAAGGTGCATGCACACCCTGACCGCTGAAAAGTGGAATGTTTGGATGGCAAGGTCGATGGTTGTGCTGACCTATCGACCGTAGAAGGCTGTCGTAGCGCAGAGAACCGCGCGACGGGCAGCACTCCCTAGAAAGGAGGTGATCCAGCCGCACCTTCCGGTACGGCTACCTTGTT
>DHIZ01000019.1:0-122 GCA_002404055.1 Chloroflexi bacterium UBA4733 | reverse complement strand
ACCTTCCGGTACGGCTACCTTGTTACGACTTCACCCCAATCGCTGAGGCGGCACTCGACGCGAGTCTGGTTGCCCAGGCTCCACGGCTTCATGCCTTCCCGACTTTCGTGGTGTGACGGGCG
>DHIZ01000287.1:884-3376 GCA_002404055.1 Chloroflexi bacterium UBA4733 | reverse complement strand
AGCGTCTCGGCGTACAGCTTGGTGGCCGTGTTCTTGTCGAAATCCAGCACCGGTTTCAAAAGCCCCTTGATGGTGGCCGAATCGATGGATTCCAAAGGCTTGTGGAACAGGATCACCACGCTGGTCCCGGAGTTGGCCTGCGTGTTGTTATTGATGGGCATGGTGCTGTCGCCCATGCCGACCTCCACGTGGTCGTACCAGTGGCGTCCGTTCTTCTGGCCGCCGTTGATCTCGAGCACGATGCGGTCGTTCTGCAGGATCACGCGCGTAATCTGCACCAGCTCGCCGACGCGCGCCACGGGCCCCATCTCCTGCCCCAGGGTGGCCCAGCGGCTCTTGTCCCAGGTGCCGTCGGCGTCAAATTCGAGCGGCTTTTTGGAGCGCGGCAAAAAATCCCGGACCGTGGCGTACTCGGCGCTCAAGCCGCGGATCAGCTCGATGCGCTCGCCCTCGGTCAGCTTTTCTCTTGCGGCGAGCGGCGCGGCAAGCGGCGTCAGCAGCAGCGGGAGCAGGGCGTAAACCAGAGGGCGCTTCATTCTTCCTTCTTACGGTCGAGCAGGTAAACCGTTTGGCGATGCACCCGGATGCGCGACAGGCCAATCAGCAGCAGCACCAGAATGGCCGAAGTGACGACGCTGGCCTCGGGCCCGTAGCCTCCTCCGCTCCATAGCTCGCCCGACGTCCAGGCCAGCTCGTATCCCGTCACCCTCATTGTAAGCCCGCTGATATTGGAGCCCAGCAGCAGCAGCGCCAGGTTCCAGCCATAGTGCAGGCCCAGCGGCAGCCAGATATCGTGCGTGCGCAGGAAGGCGTAGCCGAAGGCGATGCCGAAGCCCGCCGTGTTGACTTGCCCCAGCCAGGTGGAGTGCGGATTGTCGGCATGCAACAGGGAAAACAGCACGCCCGCCGGCAGAATCACCTGCCACGGGCCGGCCGCGCGCAGCAGCAGTTGAAAAGCATAGCCGCGGAACAGCAGCTCTTCGCCCAGCGCGCCGAACAGCAGCGTGATGAAGATGAAAAAGACGGTACCGGTGTTGGCCGGGCCGGGCTTCGCCGCCACAAAATGAGCGCCGCCCGTGAGCACAGGCACCAGCAACGCCAGGCCCGCGCATAAGGCTCCTCCGCCCAGCCCCAGCGATAGATTCCGCAGCCCGGCGCCGTTCAGAGGCAGCCCGATCTCGCTGATGTTGACGCCCTCGAAGATCCGCAGGCAGAGTTGGTTGGCCAGCACCGCCGACACCAGCAGCGCCGCCACCGAGCCTGCCAGCGTGCCGCCGGCAAACAGAAAAGCCCAGCCGAACAGGTTGATGGCGAGCAAAAAAAAGCCGGCATACAACGCGGTCTGGAGCGTCGGGCGAACCCATTGGCGCGGCGGCGAAGAAGGCTCCACGGGTCAGTTCTCGCGCACGCGAACTCCGCGGCGAGCGACGTTGCACTCCACCACCGAGGCGCCGGCCTCTCGCACGATTTCTTCGACCCGCTGGCGCATTTCCGGTTCCACCAGGAAGAAGACGCAGCCGCCGCCGCCCGCGCCGCAGACCTTTGCTCCGGTGGCTCCGTGGCGCGCCGTCTGCTCGACGAGGGTGTCGATCAGCGGCGTACTGATGGCCGGCGAATTGCGCCGCCGGTGCGACCATTCGTCGCGCAGCAGGCGGCCCATGGCGGCCCAGTCGGAGCGCTCGACGGCGTCCCGCATATCGATGGCGATGGCCGCGATCTGGTCGAAGTTGGCATGCACCTGGCGGTCGCCGTTGATGTGGGCCTTCATCACCTCCCAGTTGTTGATGCCGGAGTTGCGCGGCTCTCCGGTGTAGGCCAGCACGAAGCGGCGGTTGAGCTCGTCCGGATCGAGCGGCAAAGCCTGGCGCACGAGGCCCGATTCCAACAACTCGACGGCCGAGACGCCGCCGTACATGGCCGGATAATAATCCTGCGCGCCGGTGGGCACGCGGATCACGCGGGCCTCCAGATTCTGCGCGATCGTGCGCAACCGTTCGAGCGGGTAGCGCCGGCGCGTGAGCCGGTTGAGCGCCGCGCCCGCCGCGATCATGAGCGCCGACGAACCCGAGACGCCCGCGCCGGCCGGGGCTTCGGAGTCGGTGGTGAGCTCGATCCCCATGGGTGGCGCGAAGAAGCGCACCAGGTGCGCCGCGAGCGGTAAATTGTATTGCGCGCGTCCGGCGAGATCTTCAAGCGATTCAAACTCCTCGGTGCACTGCAGATCCCGCGAGCGCAGCACGATGCGGCGGTCGGGACGCTCGCGCAACTCGCAGGAGGCATAGCGGTCCACGGCAAAGTTGACCGTCACGGGACGGTGGTGAAAAAGATAGAGGGGCCAGATATCGAGCGTGCCACCGGCCAGATCGACGCGGCAGGGCGCCTTCGAGGAAATCGTCATTTGGGGGCAAAGACCTTAGCATAGTAAACATGCCAGTCTGCCGCATCCTGCAACTGGGCGACCCACTGTTGCGCGAGGTCTCGCGTCCGGTGGC
>DHIZ01000287.1:0-764 GCA_002404055.1 Chloroflexi bacterium UBA4733 | reverse complement strand
CACGGCTTCGGCCGCGGCATCGCGGCAGTGCAGATCGGAGTCCCGCTGCGCATCCTCTATGTCGAGATCGGCGGGGCTGCCTACCGGATCGTGAATCCGGTCTTCGAATTTTTGAGCGATGAAAAATTCAGTTTGTGGGACGACTGCTTCTCGTTTCCGGACCTGCTGGTGCGGGTTGAGCGCAGCGTCTCAGTCCGGCTGCGGTACACGGATGCCCGCAGCGCTCCGCAAGTCCTGTCAGCCGAGCGCGATTTCGCCGAACTCCTGCAACATGAAGTAGACCACCTGGACGGCATCCTGGCCATCGACCGCGCCATGGACCGCAACAGCTGGTGTGTACGAAGCGAATACCGGGCGCGCCATGGATCCTACCCGTGTATTCCGCCAACAGCGCCATAAAAGATTTTGATCGAAAGACCCCGTCGCCGAATGCTAGACTTTTTTGCATACCGTAACTAGGGGCATTACCGTTTTCCTGTCTGCCTTAGGCAGACCACATCTGCATTCACCTCGTTCCTCCAGTTAGGGACATCCGCTCTCCGTCTTGAGCAAATCCGTTTACAAAACTCAAGGAGAGAAGATGATCAACCGAACTTGCAGAAGCGTGCTACTCGCACTGACAGCCGCCTCCGCGCTGCTGGCCCAGTCTTATCAGGGAGGAGTGAGAGGATCGGTGAACGATCCGCAGGGATCGCCTGTTGCCGCCGCCAAAGTGACTCTGTCGAATGACGCCACCGGCGAAGCACGCTCGGTGCTGACCAATG
>DHIZ01000087.1 GCA_002404055.1 Chloroflexi bacterium UBA4733 | reverse complement strand
CTCCAGCCTGGAGGCCTGCCTGGACTATGTGCGCGACGGCGACACGCTGGTGATCACGCGCCTGAATCGGCTGGCCCGCTCCACGTTGCATCTCTGTCAGATCGCCGAAGTCCTGCAGCGCAAAGGCGTCGATCTGCAGGTCCTGGATCAGCAGATTGACACGCACACGTCCACGGGACGGTTGCTCTTCCACATGCTGGGGGCGATTGCCCAGTTTGAGACGGAGATCCGTGCCGAACGGCAGCGCGATGGCATCGAGCACGCCAAAGCACGTGGGGTACCATTTGGCCGGCAGAAGACGTTGACGCGAGCGCAGATTGCCGCGTTGCACGCGGAGCGCCAACACGGGACGCCCATCCAGACCCTGATGCGGGACTTCCGCGTCTCGAAAGCAACGGTCTATCGCTACCTGGCGCACGCTGGTCCTGACCAGCCACCAGCACCCGATGCCGTCCCATAGTGCACCTTTTTGAGGGGTTATGCAAAAAACCCCAATTTGCGCCCTTGTTTTAGCCCGTTCCACCCTTAATCAACGACCGGCGCGCCGACTGAGTGCCGACTCTCCGCATTCTCGGTACTGTTCCTGCTCGCCACTATGATCAGCGGCACGGATTGGGAGGCCCTGGCGATCATAGTTTGCGGTTGGTGACAGCAACCTTAACACTCCCCCTGCCGGGACAGTCGCAGTGCTGCTGGACGCTAGACGGCGTAATGCCGCCAGTGGGCATGATGCTCGACGGCCTCACCAGCGTCAAGTGTGCTCGCGGCGAGCTGCTGGCGGCCAAGGCGCCGGGGCGGAACTGATCATTCAGCCGAGTGTGTCACGGAGCCACCGCCAAGCCCGTCGGAGCGCTTGCACTGGCGGCCAGTCCAGGTCGTGCTGGCTGGCGCGGAGCGCCTGCGTGTGCGCAGCCTGGGGATGGCCGGTCGCGGTGCGATAGAGGCCATAGGCGTCGCCGTACAGCCCGGCGTGGGCTGGATCGTCGGCGATAGCGACGGCGTAGCCGTTGGAGACGAGCGTGTCCACCGGTGTGTGGGCGAAGACGAGCCGTGTCACGCCGATCGTGCCGACGAACACCAGGAATGCGCCGATGAGGAGCGCGCGGCGCAGGCGGCGGGAGCGCCGCCGTGAGGCACCCTGGGAATAGCGTGGGAGCCGAACTAAGTCCATTATCGGCTTGCCTCCCCTACCCGGCTTCCCTCCTTTTGTTGTACCCGATGGCGTCGGGCTATCCTTTCCGCATGGATCGCGCTTCCCGCCGCGTCGTTGACGATGACCGCCTCGCCGGCCTCTGGCTGCGGCAGTTCTCATCAGACTTCGTCTTCTCTGCGCCAGTGCGGCTACCCGACGACACGTTCGGCCTGGTCCAAGTTGAGTTACGCACCATCGCCAGCCATGCGCGGCGCACCATCCACTGGCTGCTGTTCGACCGGTCCGGACTCGTCGACTCCGGTGAGCTGGACCTGCCCGCCGTGGCGATCTGGCAGGCGCTTGCCCATGTGGAGCGGTTACTCCGAGATCGGGGAATCCGCCTGCAGGGAAGTGACGAGGCCAAGAGATAGGCCAGAATCGCGCCAGGATCGCCATGGCGGCGTTCTAGCCAACTTGTGGCTAGATTCCCCTTGTATCACCAGGAAGGGCAACAGATGGCATTCAGCTACCAGAATGGCAGGGGCACGACCTACTACCTGCACGGGCAGATAGCAACGCTGCGCAGTGGACGCCAGCAGCAAATCTACTATTTCAGCAAGAGGCCGGAGGGCGGACTGGACCAGCTCCCGGACGGCTACGAGGTGAGCGAGGTCAAGACGTCCGGGTTGCCGGTGTTGAAGAAGACGGCCACCGGGTAGCCCATTCGGGGAACGGCGCGTCTGGTTGCGTCCAGGCTTGCCGCGTACTACGATAGCAACTCGCTGGTACTCGGCGTCCAAGTGATACGACGTCGGCTGAGGTCAGGGAAGGAAATGGAGCACATGCACGCACGCGTTGCGAGAGTGGCGGTTGATCCAAGCCAGCTCGAGCAGTTTGTCCGCGCCTGGGAAGACAGTGTGCTTGCCGTGGGCAAGGGGCAGGCTGGCTACGTCCGCTCGCTGGGTCTCTACGACGCCGAGACGAAGGAAGCAGTGTCGGTGATGCTCTTCGAGAGCAAAGAGCACATGGACGCGGCGACGCCGGCGCTACGGGCAGCAGGAGCCTCGACGCGAGATTTCGTCAGTGGCACCCCCAGTTTTGGCGACTACGAAGTTCGTGTCGAGGATTAGTCGCACTGCTCACCGTAGCTAGGGCCACAGCACGATGTCAATTCGGCCGTGGCCGAGATTTCGGCTGACCAGCTCCAGCGTCCTCGGCTCGTCGTGTGCGGCGCCGGCCTGCAAACTGCCGGACGTTCAACCCGACTCGGCGCTGCCCGCTGTCGACGTCGGCGTCAAGAGCAGCCGACAAGGCTTGCCATCGAGGCGCAGCCACCACGTGCGCCCGAACCGTTCGGGGTCCAGCATATCGACAGTCAGAAAGGCGTACCACGGCCACCAGGTGTCGTGCAGCGTCTCCTGTGCCACGGCAACCAGTTCATCGCGCCGAGCCTTCGAGGGAACGATCACCAGCACGGTTATCGATCCGTGTCCCCAGTGCTCCTCAAACAGCCCCGAGGACTCGTAGAGTTGGAAAGCGCGCACCTTGCGCCGGAACCGTTCCCGTGTCAAAGTCCCCATATCGACCTCGAGGAAACAGGCCTGCACGGTGGCGCCAGCGTTATACGTAAGCTCGAAATAGGCGTCGGGCAACACTGGCAGCCGGTAGTTGTTGTCGGGATCCCGCAGCACGATCTTCTTGCCACGCAACACCCGCTCCGGGATCCAGCGGGAGACCGTGCCGTTGGTCCCGCGCAGCGCAGCCATGAGGTTCGCCCACAGGGCAGCCGTCACGAGGTTGTGCGGGACGGACGCGGCGTCCAAGCGGTCAACGCGACGCACGATCGCGGAGACGCCATGCTCAAGGCGCTGGTCGGCATAAGGAACGCCGAGAACGCCGAGGGTATAGAGCGACGGCTTACTCCCC
>DHIZ01000425.1 GCA_002404055.1 Chloroflexi bacterium UBA4733 | reverse complement strand
GCCTTGAAAACGATCTTGTCGCTCCAGAAGCTGATGTTCGGCCCGATTACCGGCTCCAGGGCGTCCAGCAGGCGTGGATCACGAGCAAGGGCGCGGCACAGCGGGCTGGCGACCGAGAGGCCGACGTAGACGCCGGTTTGCCAGAACTTCGGCCGGGGCGCGCCGCACGCCAGCGCCGCGGCGGTCTCGCCATCGAGTAGGCGGCGGCACTCCGCCTTCCACTGCTGGGTCTCATCTGGACTGAACAGCCGGTCGGTGACGTAGTAGCCGTCACGGACGAACTGTGTGGCGAGCGCCTGAGTTGCTGGCGGCATGACTTCCTCCGCATTACGGTACTATATTGGCAGGACGGAACGGAGCATGCGGCACGCCGCCCAGTTTGTCAAGGGTCCGACAAATGTGGATGTGACGCCAGCGTTGCTGCCGGTACGGCAGGACCGGCCGGTGTTCAGGCAGGCCGTAATGGATCGGATGATCGGGGACCGGCCACGAACGACCGAAGAAAGGGATAGGATGACGCTGCCGCTGCGCGTCGGCATGATCGGTGTGGGCCGGCACGCCCGCTCCATTCTGCTGCCGGCGCTTGCCCAGATCCCGCAGGATATGCAACTCGTGGCCTTTGCCACGGCCCACGAGGAGACAGCGCGCGCTGTGGAGGCGCAGTTCCACCTTCGGACCCATGTCGGCTACGAGGCGCTCCTTGCAGACGACGCGGTCGAGGCAGTCCTTGTCGTCGGTGGCCGGCATGGACCGGAGATTCTGGCCGCGCTCGAAGCCGGCAAGCCCGTCTGGACGGAGACACCCGGCATCAACTCCGTCGACGACGCTCGGCGTATTCGGCACTTGGCGCGCGAGCGGGGGCTCATCGTGCAGGTCGGCTCCTGCCTGCGCTACTCCCCGCTCTACCAGAAGATGCACTCTTTGCTCACAGAATGGCGCGCGACCGACCCAGGTCCCCGCTCCTACACCGTGCGCTATTACCCTTACGTCGGCCACTTCTACAACCTCCTGCTGTACTTCGGCGGTGCTATCGCCGCGGCCTGCGCGCTGACCAGCCCCGACGGAGATGGGGAAGTGGTCCTGCTGCGTTTCGCTACCGGCGACACCGGTGTGCTGACCTGGCGGCGCTTCAACAACACCTCACTGCCCTACGAGCGAGTCGAGATCGCCCACGCCAGCGGGCTGCTGGTGGCCGATAATGGTCGCGAACTGGCCTTCCACCACACGCGTGAGCGTGTTGACAATAACGCGCTGTCGTTTGGTGTCGCCGAGGCGAGCGTCTTCGCCCCGACGTTCTCCATCCCCTACGGCGCCAACACGCAGTTGTATCTGCGTGGCTACCCACCGGAACTGGCACACTTCGTCCATTGTGTTCGTACCGGCGAGCCGCCCATCTGCGGCGTCGATGCTGCCGAGCAGACGCTGCTGGTTACCCAGGCCGTCCGTCGCTCGGCAGCGAACGCGCAGTGGGTTGAAGTCGCTCAAGGGTCGTGGGCGGACGCCGGGGTCACCCGACCGTAAACGTAGCTGTTAACGAAAGCGGATGATCGCTGCGTGTTGCGTGCAGGGCGTATGCAACGCGCCCCGCCGCTCGGGCGCCACCAGAGGACATTCGCCAGCTTGTGGCGCACCCGGTCAGCCCCTGCGGTCGTCCGGCTCGAGCCTGCCAATCTCCCGGCGCCAGTCGATAATCTGTTGGGCGACCGTCGCCACCGGGGCCGTCCAGATCCGCTCGCGGTGGCGGCGCAAGTGGTCGACCAGCTCCCGCAGATCCACGTCAGCCACCGCGAGGTGGCCTTCGTTGATGCCGTGGAAGGTGAGAATTGTCCAGCGGCCGACCGCGGCGGCGCGTTCGGCCAGGCCGACCAGCTCCGCCCCACTCATGCGCTCTACCGGCCAGGACGAGAGGTCGTGCAGGTCGCTGGTGAGTGGGTGGTTGGCCCGCTCGCCCTTGCTGCGCCCGGCCACGAAGTGGTGGGCGATCACCGGAACGTAGCTCTGCCGCGCTGCACCCTCGCCGACGTAGCTGAAGTAGCAAGGGTAGCAGAAGGAGCGCCGGCCGTCCTGGGGGATGACCGAGCGCAGCCGCCGCTCGGCCTCAAGGATGTCGGTCTCGATGTCGGCCAGCGTCATGCGTTCCAGGCAGGGGACATCCAGGCGGTCGCGAAAGCCGCGCGTGCAAGGGTGCGTGAGCGAGTGGTTGCCGATCTCGTGGCCGGCGTTGGCAACCTCGATCCAGGGCGCCAGGCGCGCCGCCCAATCCTCACCTTGCGGCGTGAGGTAGAAAGTGGCGTGTAGCTCGCCCTCGTTCAGCGCGGGTACGGCCACGCGCAACTGTGATGAGACGCCATCGTCAAACGTCAATGACACGGCGCCAAGCCGGCCGTCGGGCCAGGCAGACGGGATGGACATGCAGCCCCCTCATTCACTCAATCGTCAGTAGCTCGGCGCGGTGATCGTACAACTTCTGGACCGCGCTGGCGACCGCGTCCATGTCCGCCTGGCCGGCGAGCAGGAAGGAGTGGCCGACGACGGCCGCATCGCGGTAGGCGTGCTCGCAGGCCGGCAGGTGGAAGCGCGCCGGATCGATCGCCTGCCAGTAGTCGTCGTTCAGGGCGTATCGCCGCTTGGTATGCGGACGATAGAGGGAGCAATTGTTCAGCGGCTCGTAGGTACTGCTCACCCCGAGGCCGATTTCTGCCGCCAGCGCCTTGCGGAAGACGCGGCCGGGGACGCCGTCCCAGGTGCTGGCGTCATAGCGGAAGGTGAAGCAGTAGTAGGATTGTCGCGTGACCTGGGCGTGGCGGCGCATTGGGAGGATACCCGGCACCTCGGCGAGCAACCGGTTGAGGTACTGAGCGTTGGCGTCGCGCTGCTTGACCTGCTCTTCCAGGTGCTCCAGGTGCGCCAGCGCCAACGCCGCTTGCAGCTCGGTGAGGCGGTAGTTGCCGCTCTGTACCCCCGGCGAGGTCGGTCGAAACAGCCGTCCGCAGTTGCGCAGCGAATAGAGCCGCTGATAGAGTTCCCAGTCGTCGGTGAGGTTGAGGCCGCCTTCGCCGGTCGGCAGCACCTTGGAGTGCTGCATGCTGAAAGCGCCGACGTCGCCCAGCGCCCCCACGCCTTTGCCGCGCCACTGCGACCCGTGCTGGTGGGCGCAGTCCTCGATCAGCTTAAGATCATGGCGGCGAGCGAGGGCGGCGATCGCGTCCATGTCCGCCATCGCCCCGTAGAGATGGGTGACGATGATGGCACGGGTGCGCGTCGTGATGGCGGCCTCCGCCTGGCGGGCGTCCAGGCAGAAGGTTTCCGGATCCACGTCGACCAGGATGGGGATGGCGTTGACGTCGATGCAGGCAGCGGCTGTGGCTTGCCAGGTAAGCCCTGGCACGATCACCTCGTCGTAGGCGCCGATGTCCAGGGCTTCCAGCGCGAGTTGGATGGCGACCGTTCCGTTGGCGACGGGCGAACAGTACCGAGCGCCGCTAAAGGCGGCAAACGTTTCGGCGAGCTGGCGCTCCTTGGGCCCGCCTGCCCATTCGCCACTGCGCACGACTTCCGTCACGAGCTCGACAGCTCGCTCCGTCACCATCGGCCAGATCGGCCAGGTCTTGAGCGGGCTGCGGACCGGCTCCCCGCCATTGATCGCCAATTGACTCATGCGCCTAGACTCCCTTCTGGTTTGCCAGAATGCTCTGAACGACCGGTGTCATGGCCGCCAGCGCATCGCTTGCCGACAACTGATTGGCCATTAGCTTGGTGAGTGTGGGGCCGATACCCAAGCCGTAGATCTGGTCGATGAAGTTGATCACGGCGTGCGATGGACGCACTTGTACGTGCTCCGCGGCCGATAGGGTAGTGTTCAGGTCGTCGTCGGTCAGCTTGGTATATCCCTTGACGATAGTGGTCCAATCCTGCGTCAGCGAGCGCCGGCTGGGCAAGGAACCGCGTAGTGCCTTGGCCTCGGCGCTCGTCGGCTGGATGTGGAACTTGAACGTGCAATCCACATCGAACTGCATACCGGAGACGACAGCGTCGGCTTGGAACGGAAACCGCTTGGGAAAGCCGGTCACGTATCCCTCGGGCTCGAACCAGTCGCCCCCGTAAATCCATGAATAGGTCCATGCGTCGTTCCAGGCATGGCCACGTACTTACCGTTCCACTTGCAGAAGTCGATAGCCACGGGAAAGAAGTCGCTGAGGTCATACTTGTCGGTAGCGATAAAGGGATCAAGTATCTGGAGGGCGTCTCGCGACGCGTAGTAACGGTACCCCCGATTTTCTGCTGGAAACCAGAGGGCGGGCGGGGAACCGCCGACCACCAACGCGTCCGTTTTCTCATCGTAGTGGCCGGACGGCGCCTCGATGCCCTCGACCTTGATCGTGGGATTCTTCGCTTGGAAGTTCGTGAAGACCTGGCCGATGATCTTCTCAATGTTGGCCCCGGTCGGTCCACCACCCGCGCTTGCTTATACATGGCAAAGGATTATAGCGGCTCTCCTGCCAAGAGGTTGGGCAGCCATGCCAGTGCCGTTGCTAGTTCTTCCAGGATGTTGACTAACCATCCGCCCGGCTGTATACTGCTGATGCAACGGTGCATCAGGTACCCGTTTCTCGTGTTCGGATCACGCAGAACAAGGGGGCCGTCATCGCCGTCCGTTTGGAGCGGCGGCTCCCTTTAAGAAGTCGGTAGGAAAAGAGGGAAATCACGTCAATGGCGTCGAGCACTAAACCTCACTCTCGCCTATCTCGCCGTCGGGCGTTGACGGCGATCATTCTGCCAGTAGGCGCTTTGGCTCTCCTCAGCGCCTGTGGTGGGGCCGCTGTGAGTACGGCGACCGCCACAGGAACGTCGTCGCAGCCGGTGACCACTGCTGCGGCGTCGACCAATACCTCGGTGGCGACGGCAGCGTCCGCCACATCAGCGACCAGCAGCCCGGCCTCGTCCGCCGTTACCGCGCCGGTCTCGACTGCTGTGACGGCATCCGGTACGACCGCAGCGACCAGCGCCACCGCAACGACCTCGGCTCCTGCTGCCACCGTCTCCA
>DHIZ01000273.1 GCA_002404055.1 Chloroflexi bacterium UBA4733 | reverse complement strand
AGATCGCTGTGCCAAAAACGACCCAAAAAGACGCAAGCACGCGTGGTATCAGTCTGCGAGTAACGTCCCCGGCTGACCGGCAGCGGCTTAGGTCGTCGCCAGAGCGTAGAGCAAGTCGACATAGCCACATTCCATCTCGGCGAGCCCGGCAATATTCGAACCCGGCTTCGGCTCGATGACGAGGTATTCGTTCGGCGCGTGCGCCCCGCCGCCATGACCGAATCCACCCATGACCATCGGCAGTCCGAGCACGTCGGTGAAGACGTAGTACGGCGCACTGCCACCAATACGCGGCGAGACCAGCGGCGTATGGGCGTACTTGTTGTAGACGCCCAATGTGGCCTGCACGAGCGCCGCGGTGACCGACGTTTGCGCGGGTGGATAGCCGCTGAGCACCCGTATCTGAATATCGCTAAACCCCTGCGCATCCAGATGCGCCCGGATGAGACGCAGCGCCTCCTCCGGCGTCTGATCGGGCACCAGGCGGCTGTCCACCTTCGCCGTCGCCTTGTGCGGCAGAATCGTCTTCGTGCCCTCTCCGGTGTAGCCTGCCCAGAGGCCATCGATATTCAACGTCGTGTCGCAGAGATACCGCACCAGCGCGGCTTCGCCTTCGGCCCCGTCTATCCAGCGCTCCACGCCAAAGGTGCGCCTCAGCGTCGCTTCGTCCCAGCTCAGGAGCATGCCGCGCAGGAGCTGTCGCTCCTCGTCGCTTGGCGGACGGATACGGTCGCGATAGCCGGGCACGGTGATGGTGTTGCCATCGGCGCCCGTCAGCGAGGCGAGCGCCTGCACGAGTCGCCAGACGGGCGCATCGACCAGCGCCTTAAGCGAGCCATGAATCTCCGCCCGGGTGGGACCGCCCTGGGGGCCACCGGTCGCTTCCAGCTCCCAGTAGGCAATCCCTTTTACGCCCAGGTTCAAGGTCGCGGCGCCGCGGATGTTCTGCGCGGGGGACGGAAAGAACGCTCCCGTGGCCGTACGCAATCGCTCGGTATAGGGTGCGACGACCTGGGGGAAGTGCGGCGAGCCCAACTCCTCCTCACCTTCGGCAACGACAAAGAGATTGACCGGCAGCCGGCCCTCGACGGCGAGGATGGAGGCAACCGCATTGAGGAAAGCGCGCTCCGGCCCTTTCTGATTGACGGCGCCACGCGCCATTAGCACGGTGCCCGCTTCATGCTCGACCAGGTCCGCCTCAAACGGCGGCGATCGCCAGTCAGACGGCTCGACGGGCTGGACGTCGTACATCAGGTAGACGAGCAACGTGCGTGGCGCCCCGGCGTCGTACCAACCGAAGACACCGGGATGCCCGTCCGTCGGGACAAGCTCCGCCTGCTGGAAGCCGAGCGCGAGCAAATCTTGCCGCAGCAGCTCGGCCATCTCACGGACGCCGACGTTCTGGGCACTAATGGAGGGCTGACGTAGCCACCGCTGCAGTTCGGCCAGGTGTTGCGGAAGATGGCCATGGATGTGCGCATAGACGGCGGCGTGGTCGCCGGCGTAAGGGGCGACGGTTGCCGCGTCGAACGGGGTCACCTCGCCGAGGCTGCTGAGAGCCGCAGACTGGACCATGATGACACCTCGCTGAAGCACACCCGCTTGGTTCGTTCACTATAGGGCTAGAGCTGCAGGTATCCTAGCCGCGTGTGGTCGCTGAGCGGTGCTTGGTTCCGCCCGGATGGCTTTCAGCGCACGGATGGAATCGGGTGTTCCCGATGTCCTCTCACATCAATGCGTGGTCATAAGCGCTGGATTATGATTCACCGCGTGAGGTGTCTCAAAACGGTCTGCGTGGGGGCGATGACGTTGCGTTCTGAGACGGTCGTGTTCGCTGTCGTCGGTGCCGTGCGGGCTCGGGCGCGTTGGTGCGGTTTCGGCGGACGCGCACTGTCTCGCCTTCGCTCGTTGTTGACCAGCGCTGAGGCCGTTTCAGCATGAGCGCGCCCAGTGGCGCACCTTACCCGCGCAGCGCTTTGCTGAGCCCCGCAGCGGCGGCAATGTCGAGGTACTCGTTGACTGCGGCGATCTTCCCATCCACAACCCGCGCCACCACGCAGACGGCCACTTGGAACGGTGTGCCGTCCGGTAAGGTTCCCCGGACCTCGTGCTCTTCCACGAAGCCGGTCGCGGTCTCCGACCGCACCGCGTTCTCGTAGCGGAAGTTGGGAGCCACGGCGCGTATAGCTGCCCCGAGCGCGACAAGCGCCTCCACATCAACGGCCGGTCCGCCATTCTGGCTAGCCTGAAAGCCCGGCGCACACAGCGCTCGCGCGCGCTCTGCATCGCCCCGCGCCACCGCCGCAAAGAACGCCTCAGCCAACGCGCTGTTCGGGTTCATGGCTTCTCCTTTCATCGGTGGCAGCGGAACTCAGTCTGCGAGCGGAATGAAGAGCGTCTGACTCTCGCCGTCGCTGAGGATGCGGATGCGGTGCCCCCGGCCCGTTGTGTCTTTCGCTAGCAGGACGCTGCCCGGATTGAGCCGCCGCACTGCCCCATCGCTGACTTCTACTTCCCACTCTCCCGTCAAGCGCACCGCGAATTGACGTCTGGGAGCCGGATGCCATAGTTGCCACACGCCACGCTGCTCGGCCGGGTCAGCAAGACAGGAGAAGAGCGCCGCCGTTGTAGCGGTAGATTCCGAGCTGCGGGCGGCCATAGCCATGCTTGCAGAGGGGGCATCTTGCATGGCTACCTCTACGTCCGCGAGATGCGATTCGCCATCGGGGGTCGCATAGATCCGCACGTACTGCATCAATCGCCTCCTGCTCCACGCGCTGCGAGACGCTACTGGAGGCCGAGTATACAACGGTTACTGCGATGCTCAAGTAGTGCTCTCATAAACAACGGGATAGGACACAGCTGGTCCGCCTCGTCGAGGGCCTAGCCAGCCGGGCGTGGTGTCTCTGAACCCGAGTGTCTCAAAAGTCGTCTCGCAATCAACATTTCAGCATGCGCTCGATCAGAGGAGTTCTGAGCCGATATGCTTACGCAGTTCTTTGTCGGGCTCCGCAGGCCACATCGCCGCCGTACTGAGATTGACCCACCATAGCCCGCGGTGCCGAGAAGAGGTCTTCTCGG
>DHIZ01000257.1:16384-19851 GCA_002404055.1 Chloroflexi bacterium UBA4733 | reverse complement strand
GCGCGATAATCTGTGGCGCACTTGTCTTACAGGCAGACTACCTGAAGGCCATTCTCACCGGCAAAAACCTGCCGGCGGATCTCGCTCACGAGGCGGCGCACAGCCCCTTCTTGGGCCAGTACACACTGGGTGCGCCGCACTGGGTGCGGGATTCCAGCGTGCTCCCGGCGACAGACCTGACCGACGCCTTTACCCCGGAGTGAAGGGAGGGGGTTTGCGAGGCGGATCGGAACCGACCAGAATGTGACGCTCGGCGCAGTTGTTGGGCGATGGGCAGGAGGGGGGAACGCACAGTGGATCGGCACTGACCAGATGGTCTGGTCGGTCAGAAGCAGGAAGGAGCGCGCGATGGATCTGGGGACGGGTGATCGGCTGGCGATGCCCACCGCCGGGGCCGACGACGGCGGGCAGGCGCGTCCGCTGCCGCCGTTGGCGGTGAGCGGGTTGGTGCCGACGAAGGCGGCCCTGGTGCGGGCACTGCGGGTCTCTTTCGGGGCCAGTGTTGGCATCGGCACGACCATCCCGGCCTCGGCGCTCAATGCCGGCGGCCGCTACTACGCCAACTGGACACAAGAAAGGAACCACCATGCCGATCACTTCCTGGACGGACGATCCAGCAACTAGTAGCACGCATATTCGAACCGTTCACATCAACGAACTGCGCACCGCCGTGAACAACGACCGCTCCCTCAGTCGGTTGCCGGCGTATGCCTGGACGGACAACCCGATCGGCGCCGGCACGCACATCCGCGCGGTACATTTCATCGAGCTGCGCTACGCGATCCAGGATCTCTGGAATAGCAAAAATATGGGACCGCTTTTCGATTGGAGTGTTGGGAGCCCGCCCTCCAGCAGCCGGCAGATTAGTGCCCGCGACATCAACGACCTGCGCCACTGGGTGAACGATTTCGAGACCTCGCTCAATGGCATCACCTTCCGGCCCTTCGAACCGCCCAAGGCGGTGCAGGGCATCGTCTCCTTCTCCTACGACCCCAACTCGACTGGCAGCGTCGACGCGACGTGGTGCAATGACTTGAAGACGCTCCGCGGGCCAGGGGCGTCCCTGCTGGTACGCACGAAGATCGTCGCCAACCAGACTACCAACGCGCTGGGCAGTCCCGGCTATCCCGAGTACATCGGCGGCATCCAAACGTGGGTGCAGCAAGGATTCGGTGTGGGCGGCGTCCTGCCCTACGAGTTCGACTACGTTACCGGCGGCTCCTGCCCCAACGCCGCGCTCGGCAAGAACGGCGATCTGTTGCTCAACGACTACATCGACGACTACCGGTTCCGCGCGCAGGACTTCGTCACCGCGCTCGCACCAAAGGGCCTGACAACCTACTGGGTCTGGAACGAGCCGAATCTGGACGGCAACATCGCCCAGGGCGTCAACTGTCCCCCCGGTAACGGCTACCAGGCCGCGTCCCTCTCCCCGCAGAACTTCGGAGCGCTGCTCGTCAAGGGGGCGCAGGCCATCCAGGCCGGCGCCAACGCCAGCGGCACGCCGGTCACCATCTACGCCGGAGGGCTGAGCATCCAACCCGAGGAAGACCTCAGCATCATTACGTCCTACCTGGACGCGATGTATGTCTACCTTCAGGGAAAGGTGACCGGCTACCCGTGGACCGGGCTGAGCGTCAACATTGAAGGGGCACAGACCATGGCACGGGCGTCCGCAGTCTACAATGCCATTCATGGAGTGATGACGGCGCACAACGACCTTGGATCATTGACGGTCGGGGAATGGGGCATCGGTAATGCGGACCTGGGTACGACGGCGCTGCAGGACGCCATGCGCTGCACCTACTACGCCATCAGCCAGACCTTTACGCTGATGTACTACTTCCAGCACCCAAGACTGGTCCCCGACTTGAGTCGGAAAGACTACGGCGCGATTACCTGGACGCAAACGCCCACAGTCTTCATCAAGCTGGGCCAACTGACGGCCTACGGTCCACTGCAAAGTCTCTACCAGAACTCCGCATACATTCAGGGCACGTGCTCGTAGGCGCGCTGGTATGCGCGCGGGTGCCGGCGTCCTGCGCTCCGGCAGGCTGTTGACGGCCGACCAGGTAAGATGAGGCAGGATACGCCAAGCCGCGTATCGTTGATGCGAAGGAGGCGGTCGTGGGATCGCTCTGGCGCCGACCGCTCCTTGCGGCGCTGTTGGCGACGTTACCCATCATCGTCTCGAGTATCGCACCAGCGGCAGCAACGGCTGCCGAACAACCAGTCACAATAGTGGGCACGCTGACGGTTGGGAGTGCCCCGAGCGCTATTGCCATTGATCCCTCGACGCATACCGTCTTCGTCACCAACCAGGACAGCAACTCCGTCTCGATCATTGACGAGACCACGCAACGTGTCGTGGCCTCGATCCCCGTTGGGAAGCGACCCGTTGCCGTTACGGTCGATACCTCCACGCATCTGGTGTACGCGGCCGACGCCCAGAGCAACGCCCTCTCTATACTGGACGGCGTAAAGCATCAGGTCGTGGCGACAGTTGCCGTCGGCTACCTACCTGGCGCCATCGCCGTCGATTCGTCGGAGCACCGGCTCTATGTCGCCGACCAGAGCACGGATCCCCGATGCGCCTCTGGCTGCTATGACGACATCCGGGTACTCGACGCGCTCACCTTTCAAGTGCAGACTGTGAGCCGGAACCTGAACACCTGGATCTATACGATGGTGATGGATCCAGCTAGCCACAATCTCGTCTACACCTTCGATGGAAAGTACGAAGACGGAGGGGTGGCGGTGCTAGATTCGGCACTGCGCGCCGTTACGGGGGGGACCCTTCGCTATACAGTCGGCGGGGTGGCGGTCGACCCTGCCACGCAGCAGCTCTTCGTGGGACGCCTCATGACCGACCTCGTGGCGCTAGAGCGAACACCAGGCCAGTATATGCCGTTCCACGAGACCACCGTAAAGGTGGGCGTCGGCATCCACCATCTGGCGCTCGACCCTACCACCGAAACGCTCTATGTCGCCAACGCCAGCAGCCACACGGTCTCGGTTGTCGACGTCAGCACCGGCCAGGTTATCGCCACGGTGGCCGTGGGCTCGCCCAGTACGGTCTATTTCTCTCCCGACGGCCCTGGCCCCGGCGCGATTGCCGTTGATCCGGTGACGCACCAGGTCTACGTCGCCGACATGGGCGGGCACACCGTGACGGTCCTGCAGGGCGTGACGACGGCCGTGCCGAACGCCCCGGCGATGCCGGATACCGGCGCCGGCGGTGGTCGCTGGTTGCAGCAGCCAGTACAAGCCCCAACAACCACCACTTCATCTCCGTGCGCTGGCAGCGCGGCATCATGCTGTACCATGCCAGCATCGGCCTGACCCAGGGCATCTTGCTGGCCGACTCCCTCAAGGCGATCATCACCGGCCCGGGTGCCCTTGGGGCGCTGCCCACCGACGTGAGTCAGGAAGCGCAGGGCAGCCCCTTATTCCACCAGAACGAACCC
>DHIZ01000257.1:12199-16332 GCA_002404055.1 Chloroflexi bacterium UBA4733 | reverse complement strand
TATTCCACCAGAACGAACCCAGCCGGCCCAACTGGGTGCCTTACCAGAGCTTGCTGTCCAACGCCAACTTCACCAACGCCTTCGCGCCGGAGTGAGTGTATCGTGGCTGCGCCTGCCCCTGCCCCACCGGATGGAGTTGGCGCATCCGGTCAACAATCGGGAGAATACACCCTGCCATTAGTGTCGGCGATTTTTGACGTATGCGGCAATTTGCCGTATTCTGCCTCCAGGCAAAGGAAAAGGGCGGGATTATGGGTGCGGCAACACCGCCGAGGTTAGAACGCCTTGAGGCACGCATAAGTCCAGAACAAAAGGCGCTCATGCAAAGAGCGGCGAACCTTGAGGGCGATACGCTCACGCACTTCGTGGTCAGCAGCGCCTTGCACGCCGCCGAGGAGAGAATCCGCCAGCACACGGTGCTCGTCTTGACGCCTCTCGAGAGCCGCCAATTCGTCGAAGCGCTCCTCGATCCGCCTGCCCCCAACGCCGCGCTGCGCGCAGCCGCCGTACACTACGAGCAGGTGATGGCAGAGCGGTGATGCCGCCGGCGATTGAGCCGCTCGGTCAGCAGCACGACCGGGCAGCCTTTGCTTGTGGTGCGGCTCCACTCGACCGCTATCTCCAGCAGCAAGCAGGGCAAGACCTGCGCAACAAAGTCTCAGCGGTCTTCGTCCTCTGCCTCCCCGGCTCGACTGCGGTCCTTGGCTACTACACGCTCTCCGCTTCCGTGATCGCCCCGAGCGATCTGGAACCGGTCCTGCAAAAGCGACTCCCGCGCTACGCGGCGCTGCCGGCGGTGCTCCTCGGCAGGTTGGCCGTCGATCAGCGCCAGCAAGGCCGCGGCTACGGCAAGGTGCTGCTCATTGATGCCTTGCAGCGCAGCCTCCGAATCCAGTCACAAGTTGGCGCGGTCGCAGTCACCGTCGATGCGAAGGATGACGCAGCCCGTTCGTTCTACGAGCGCTACGGCTTCACACGCTTCGTCCACCACGAGTACCAGCTCTACCTGCCGATGAAGACCGTCGAACAGTTGTTCCCGGCCGGCGAGGCGTGATCCCGCCTAATAGTGCGCCTCGGTCATGCCGGTGAGCTTCGTCTCCAGGAAGCGCTTGCCCAGCAGGAAGCCTTCTTCGCGGCCCACCGAATTGTCTTCGTGCTCGATCGACACCGGGCCGTCGTAGTGGATAGAGCGTAAGCGACCGAGGAACGGTCCCCAGGCGATGTCGCCGGTGCCGGGGATGGTGTAACGCCACCAGCCCCGACCGAGCCAACCGACCAGGCGTCGTCGGCCTTCCAGCATCTCGCAGTCCTTGGCGTGGACGTAGAAGATGCGCTGCGCGTAGCGGTTGACGCCCTCCAGGTAGTCCACGCCCTGCCAGATCAGGTGCGACGGGTCGTAGTTGAGCCCGAAGTTGGCGTTCGGCACCGCCTCGAACATGGCGTCAAAGGTGTCGAAGCCTTGCAGGTTAGTGGCATACCAGTTTTCCAGGGCGATGTTGATGCCCTTGCCGGCGGCGTATTCGGCCAAGGGTCCGTAGACATCCGCCGCATCCTCGCGGATCGTCTTCAGCTTGTCTTTGCCCGGCAGCGCCATACCGCCGATCGTGCAGACAACGCCCAGCCCCAGCGCCTGGGCAGCGTCGATGGTGCTCTTGAGGTAGTCGTTGATCGTCTTGCGACGCTCCAGGTCTGGTTCCAACTGGTTGGCGTAAAAGGAGAGGGTGGTAATGGCGGTACCGGCTTCCTGGCAGGCAGCCTTCAACTCGTCTAGCGCCTTACCCTCCAGCAAGGCTCGCACATCACAGTGCTGGCTGCCCGGACCTACCGCCACTTCCAGCGAACCGATGCCGTTCTCTCCGGCCCAGCGAACCACATCCAACAACGGCTCGCGCCGGAAAGGCGCCGTCAGAATACCAACTTGCATGCTGCTCTTCTTTCTCTAAATCTTGCTTTATCGTCACCGCCGCGCCTAGCGCGCCACGCGTTCCCAGCGCCTGCTGTTGGCGGCGCGCTCCACAGCGTCCAGCACTTGCTGCACGCGCAAACCATCCACGAAATCGGGATGGACCACCGTCTTGCCGGCGATCGCCTGCAAGAGGTCGCGCACTTCGTGGGTGAAGGTGTGTTCCCAGCCGATGATGTGACCGGCGGGCCACCAGGCCGCCATATACGGGTGGGCGCCATCGGTGATCATGAGGTCGCGGAAACCCTGCTCCGTCGAGGGCTGGCTGAGATCGAGAAACTCCAGTTCGTTCAGCCGCTCCAGGTTGAAGCGGATGCTGCCCAGACTGCCGTTGATCTCGAAGGTATTGCTGTTCTTGTTGCCGCCGGCGAAGCGCGAAACCTCGAAGGTACCCATGGCCCCGTTGGTGAAGCGCGTGACGAAGGCGGCGGCGTCCTCGACCGTCACCAGGCCCTTGCCCGCGCCGCCGCTGGCGCCCAGGCCGGCATCGCTGGATTCCAGCACCGGACGTTCTTTGATGAAGGTCTCGGCCATACCCGTAACCTCGTCGAACTCGCCGACGAGATAGCGGGCCAGGTCGATGATGTGCGCGCCGAGGTCGCCCATGGGGCCGGAGCCGGCGGCATTCTTGTCCAACCGCCAGACCAACGGGAAGTTGGGGTCCATGATCCAGTCCTGCAGGTAACGCGCCCGGAAGTGGTAGATGCGACCGATGCGCCCTTCGTCGATGAGCTGGCGGGCGTAGGCGATGGCCGGCACGCGGCGACAGTTGAAGGCCACCATATTGCGCACGCCGGCCTTCTGCACCGCCTCCACCATGCGCTCGGCCTCGGCCACGGTGTTGGCCAGCGGCTTCTCGCAGAAGACGTGCTTGCCGGCCTGCGCCGCAGCGATGGCGATCTCGGCGTGGGAATCGCCCGGCGTGACGATGTCGACCAGGTCAATATCCGGCCGCCGGACCACCTCTTTCCAATCGGTCGCCACATTTTGCCAGCCCATCTGGCGCGCCGCCTGCTCCACCCCCACCCGATCACGCCCGCATAACGTGTTCATCACGGGTACGGCACCCAGGTCGGGGAAGAAGTGCGCCACCTGCCGGTAGGCGTTGCTGTGCGATTTGCCCATGAACTTGTAGCCAATGAGCGCGACTTGCAATTGCTCTGCCACGGTGCTTGCCTCCATGCAGCCCAATGTGCCCAGCCCCAACGCCGGGCTACCAGCCGAAACCGGCACTAGTATACGCAAGGAGAGACTGCAGATCAAGGTGCGCGAGCGTCCGAGCGTCCGCCGACACGGCGTGTCGCCCGCCTACTCTAGTCCCGGGATAACCTCAATCACCATGCGGCCCGCTCGGATGTCGATTGACTTGACAACGTCGGAAATTGCCGGCACCAGCACCTCCTTGCCGGCGTGGTTAACGACGTAGATGTCGTTGGCCGGGCGGCTCAGCACCTCGCGTACGTCGCCGTAGCGGTCGCCGACCACCGTCCAGACCTCCAGACCGACGATCTGGTGGATATAGAAGCGACCCTCCGGCAGCGGTGCGGCGTCGGCTATGGCGATGAACAGTTCCTGGCCGCGCAAGGCCTCGGCGGCCTCGGCAGTATCCACCATGGCCAGCTTCAGCAGCACCTCTCGGACGTGGCGGCGCACGCCTTGCACCGTCACCGCCCGGTGCTCCGGTCCCAGGAAGAGTGGCCGGTCCGGCAGGCGCTCGGGGAACTCCGTGTCGAGCATCACGCGCAGTTCCCCGGCCACGCCGAAAGGCGCGGTAACCCGGCCCACGTAGAGCCAGCCAGGCGTTGTAGTAGGCATGCTAGCGATGCTTCCGGCGGATGATCCGGTCGGGCGACGTATGGCAGACGACAAGCACGGGATGGACCTGGCGTACAGCCATGACTGGATCTATGAGACGATTTCCAGGCCGACGCGCTTGCGCTCTTTCGCCGCCGCCACTTTGAGCAGGGTCCGCATCGCCTTGGCGACCCGGCCATCCTTGCCAATGATCTTGCCCATGTCGTCGGGCGCGACGCGCAGTTCAAACGTAACCGTCACGGCGCTCTCGATGGTAGTGATAGTGACGGCCTCCGGCTGCTCCACAAGGCCCCGCGCCATGTACTCCACCAGCGCCAGCATCGTTGAATCCTCGGCGGGCCCGGCCTCCGGCTGC
>DHIZ01000257.1:348-12050 GCA_002404055.1 Chloroflexi bacterium UBA4733 | reverse complement strand
TCACCGTGCGCCGCTGACCAGGGACCTTCGATCAGCTTGTGACGCACTCCCTGGCGCGACAGCAGGCGAGCCACGGCCTCGGTCGGCTGGGCGCCCTTGTTCAACCAATCCAGCGCTCGCTCAGACTTGACATTGACGGTGGCCGGGTTGGTCAAGGGATCGTAAAAGCCGATCACTTCCACGCTGCGGCCATCGCGCGGCTTGTGCGCGTCGGCCACCACGATGCGGTAGAAGGGGCGCTTGTGGGCGCCCAGGCGCGTCAATCGAATCTTCAGCACGTACGAAATCCCTCAATACTCCGGCCCTACACCACCCAGGCACGCCGGAAGGCCACAACAGTCGTCAGGTCTATGGCCTTAGTATACGTGTGCCGGGCGCAATTTGGTGTTGTCGCAACTGCGAGCCCAGGGGGCACCCTCGACCCAAAGACAGGACTGCGGTCCTGGAGAGGCCTTCGGCACAGCAGTGGCCTCTTTGGGTCGGGGGCGCCCACGAAGTGGGCCCGCAGTTGCGACAATGGTCCCTCCCCGCCATCGCAGCGGTTGCCTCGCCTAACTGAACCGCGCTGACTTTAGGCCGAGTATGCCGGTCAGGTCGCACAGCACTTGCTGGGCGTCTGCCACGGCAGTGCCGGCAGCCGCCGCCTGGATGGCGCGGGCCAGGTCCAGCAAACGCTGGATTGCCGCTGGGGTGTTGAGGTCATCATCGAAGGCATCGAGCGCTTGCTGGCGGAGGGCTGGGAGCTCCGGCAGCGGTGTCGAGCCGTTGGGACGGGGCAACAACGCCTGGGCGAAGATACGGTCCCACTCCTGCATCGCCGGCAGGTCGGCCGCCTCCCAGTTCCATGCCTCCCGATAGTGGTGGTTGGCCAGCGCCAGGCGGATGGCGTTGGGTGCATGCTCCTGCAGCAGGTTGCGCGCCAGCACCAGGTTGCCGAGCGACTTCGACATCTTCTCGCCGGCGAGGCGCACCATGCCGGCATGCAACCAGAAACGGACGAACGGCTTTATCCCGGTGTAGCGTTCGCTCTGTACCCGCTCACAGGCGTGGTGGGGAAACACCAGATCGTCGCCGCCGCCGTGAATATCCACGGTCGGCCCCAGGTAGCGGTAGCTCATGGCGCTACACTCGATGTGCCAGCCCGGCCGGCCCGGACCCCATGGGCTCTCCCACCAGGGCTCGCCCGGGGCCGAGGGCTGCCAGAGCACGAAATCCAGGGGGTCGCGCTTGTTTGGATCGCCAGGGGTGTTGCCGCGCTCGTTGGCGACCTCCAGCATGGCGGCATAGTCCGGGAGGTCCGATGGCGGACCGAACTCGGCATCGGCGCGCACGTCGTAATAGACGCTGCCGTTGGCGGCGTAGGCTCGTCCGCGCTGGACCAGCGTGCCGACCATCGTCAGGATGCCGCCGATTTGCTCGCTCGCTCGCGGGAAATGGTCGGGCATGGCGAGGTTGAGGGCCTGCATGTCGGCCACGAGTTGCCCAACCTGGTCGTCGGCCAGGGCATCCCAGGTAGTGCCCAGCTCCTGCGCCTTGCGCATCATGTCATCGTCGACATCGGTGACGTTCTGGACGTAGGTCACGCTGTTGCCGAGAAAGCGCAAGTAGCGAATCAGCACGTCGAAGGATGCGAAGGTGAAGAGGTGACCGACGTGCGTGGTGTCATAGGGCGTGACCCCACAGACGTACACACCGACCCGCCCGTCGACGGCCTCAAATCGCCGCCGCTCGCCGGTATCCGTACTGGTTAGTTCCATTAAATGCTATCCACCAGGCCAATCTGTTGCCGGCGGGACCGCGCGCCGCGGCGCCCGCTCAGTGCTCTCCAACGGCGTCAGTATACACCCGCTTGATCTCGCGCCGCCTCCCCGCCCGCATGCCACACTGGTACAATGCGCCCCAGACGCCCCGCCCTTGATGTCGTGGAAGGAAGCCCGCCCGATGCCTGGTGTACTGAGTGGTGTGGTCACACTCCGTAGCGAGATGGTGTTCGAAGCAACAAGCGGCAGCGGCCATACCATACTGCTCGACAGTGCGACGGACCACGGCGGCGCCGACGCCGGCACGCGGCCGATGGAGTTGCTGTTGCTGGGCCTGGGCGGCTGCACCGGCATGGATGTCATCAGCCTGCTGCGAAAGATGCGCCAGGACGTCGCTACCTATCAGGTCGAATTGCAGGCCCAGCGGGCCGAGGAGCATCCGCGCATCATGCGGGAGATCACGGTGACACACGTCATCCATGGTCGTAACCTCGACCACAAGCTGGTGCAGCGAGCCATCGAACTCTCCGCCACCCGCTACTGTCCCGCCTCCGCCATGCTCTCGCAGGCCGCCCTGATCCACCATCGCTGCCGGCTTGTCGACACCGTAACGGGTGAGACGAGCGAGCACGCGGTGGTCGATACGCCGCTTGGTGGGTAGGGGACCTCACCCGGCGCTGACCTCACCCGCTCGCTGACCTCACCGGCGTCAACGCCGGCTCTCCCCTTAGCACCGCGATGATGTTCTCGGCGGCCAGTGTCGCCATGCGGGTGCGCGTGGCGACACTGGCGCTGGCGATGTGGGGCACTACCAGGCAGTTATCGAGCTGGACGAGCGGGTGCTCCGCCGACAGTGGTTCTGGTTCGGTCACGTCCAGGGCCGCCCCGGCGATGCTGCCGGTGGTGAGCGCCGTGTACAAGGCCTGCTGGTCCAGCACGCCGCCGCGGGAGGTGTTCACCAGGAAGGCGGTCGGCTTCATCAGGTGTAACTGCCGATGGGAGATCAGATGGCGCGTGGCGGTGGTAAAGGGCACATGGAGCGATACGACATCGCTGGTTCGGAGCAGGTCATCGAACGTCAGGCGCTGCATGGCGTAGCGCGCCTCATCTTCAGCATGCGCGTTGCGGGAATGGTAGACCAGGCGCATGCCGATGCCGTGCGCACGGCGGGCCACAGCGGCGGCGATGCGGCCATAGCCAACCAGGCCGAGCGTGGCCCCCTCCAGATCGCGCCCGAGCAGCAGCAGTGGGTCCCAGGTGGTCCACTGGCCCCGCTCCACCCAGCGCATCGCCTCCTTGAGACGGCGCGCCGCCGCCAGGATGAGTACGAAGGCGAACTCGGCACTGGTCTCTGTCAGCACACCGGGCGTGTTCGTTACCAGTACACCACGCTCCGTGGCGGCCGCCACGTCGATGTTGTCATAGCCGACTGCCATATTCGCCACGATTTTGAGTTGGGGCGCCGCGTCCAGCAGTTCCGCATCGACGCGCTCGGTCAACAGCGCCAATAGCCCCTCGGCGTTGGCAACGTCAACAAGCAGCCGATCCCGCGGGATCGGCTCGCTGGAATCCCAGTGTGTCACCGCACATTGTTCACGCAACATCGCCAGTGCCTCCGGCGCGATGCGCCGGGTGACCAGGACGCGAAACTGCTCGCTCATCGCTTCCCTACCTCCTCCGCGTGCAGCCCCCAGCGGGCGAGCGTCTCCTGCCAGGCGCGGTCGGTTGCCAGCATGAGGTCGGCCCAATCAGCGTCGTTGTGGATCACGACATCAGCGAGCGCTGCCTTTGGCTCCGCTGGCGGCTGAGCGGCGACTCGCCAGGTGGCGTCCTGCTGCGAGAGATGGCGGGTCCGCACCAGCCGTGCCACCTGCTGCTCCGGCGGGCAGAGCACCAGCCAGAGGACATCCAGGTCTCGATATGTGCCAGCTTCGACTAAGGCCACCGCCTCAATCACGGCGACCTCGCCACGCCGCAACAACCGCACCTGCAGCAGCAGTTCGGCATGGACGTGGGGGTGAACAGCGGTATTGAGGCGTAGCAAGGCGGCAGCATCGTTGAAGACGATAGCACGCAGCCGCGGACGATCAATCGTGCCGTCCGCGGCCAGGATGCCGCGACCAAATGTCTGCACCACTGCCTGCCAGGCCGGCAACTCCGGCTGCATTACGGCATGGGCGACCACATCGGCGTCGATCAGCCGTGCGCCGTGCTCGGCCAGGCGGCGCGCCACGCTGCTCTTGCCACAGGCAATATTGCCGGTCAGCCCGATGGTGTGCCCCTGTAACGCTGTTCGCATAGCGAGAGTAGACCATGTGGCGCTACCGCTGGTCTACACCAAAGCCAAAGTGGCCTGAGCACGCTTGTCCAACGGTCATAGACTCTGGTCAGCGCGCTAGCGGCGCCTTATTCGGCGACGCCGAGGGCGTCCAGTTGCTCAGCAAGCTGGCTGAGGACGGCACTCGGGTTGCGCGACGCCGCGGCGTCGCGTGTCAGGTCCAGCCGCCATTCGGCGTGCCCGCTGCTGGTGATGGCGGTCGCGTAGCCGAGCTTGGCTGCTTCCCAGGGGATCGTCGAGAGCGCGGGGGCGTGGTCGGTCAACACCTCCAGCGTCTCCTCACCTTTCAGCTTCTTCAACTGCTCAACAGCCTTCATCATTGGGTAGGGGCAAATCTCGCCCCGGACATCCAGTACACGCGCCATGGTTGGGTTCCTTTCTGCCTATCCTGCCGCTGCAGTCAGGCAATACGCTTGATGATTTGCACGCCGCCGGCAGCGCCGGCCAGCAAGCTCAGGCCAAACACCCAGCCGTTGAGGCCGAGCGAGGGGATTGCAGAGAAAAAGGCTCCGATGGTGCAACCGGCGGCGATGCCGGCCCCATAGCCCATCAAAGCGCCGCCGCCGAGGGACTGCACGTAGCGAACTTTCTGACGCGGGAAACGCAGCTTGAACTCGGAGGCGAGCACCGCCGCAACGAAAGCGCCGAACACGAGACCGGCGTCGAGGGCAAAGTTGCCGGTGAGCCAGCTCGCGCCGTTACCGGCGACGAGGTTGCAGCCGGCCAGACTGGAGGCGCCGTCCAACGCACCCGCCCCCAGACCGAGCGCGCTGAAGCCCCGTTCCGCCCAGGTACCGAGTTCGCCCGTGACGCCGAGCGGGTGATCGTAGGTATAGGCAAAGATGTTCAGGATGGCGAGGGCCAGCGCGCCAGTCGTGATCGGCCAGCCGCTGACAAACCAACGGCGGTAGCTGCGGGTGATCTGGCCGCGCACCGTCGCCGGCTCAACCTCTGCCTTCCGGCGCATCGGTATTTGCGGTCCGCGTCCCGCCTCCCGCCAGAGCGTCAGCAGGTAGGCCACGGCGAGCAAAGCCACCGTTACCACGATGGCGCCAACATAGCCGAAGATGTTCGGCAGCCAGAAGACCGGAGCTGAAGCGATTTCGGTGTGGTACCACCAGTTCCAGGTATGGGCGGCGACTTCCAGACCGACCAGGATGCCGAGCAGACTGACCAGGGAGGCGACGTAGCCCTCGCCAATGCGATAGAGGGTGCCGGAGACGCAGCCACCGGCGATCACCATCCCCAGACCAAACGTGACGCCGCCCACCACCAGGTACCAGCCAATGGGAATGACGTGCGCCTGATCGGGGAGCGCGCCGGCTGTCGGGTCGGGCACCGCCTTGGTCATCAGCAGCGCGAAGCCGATCGTCGCCAGGCCCAGCGCCACCAGGATGGCGCGCATGGTGCGTCCGTCGCGCAGCAGGAATAGGTCGCGAAAGGCGGAAGCGAAGCACAGCCTGCTGCGCTGCAAAATGACGCCGAACACCAACCCGAAGGCCCAGAAGACGCCATAGGTGGGACTCGCCACGGCCATCATGACCAGCAGGGCCAGCGCCGCGAGAACCGCTCCGACCTTGAACAGGCCGACCAGCGGTAGCTGCCCACCAAAGGCCGCCCGTTGCGCTGTCGCAGGGGCATTGACACTCACCGTGATCCTCCATTCGGGCCGTTGGGGCGGCTCGACGATTGTTGACTTTGTCTCCGTACATAGTAGCGTAAGCTGGAATAGCCGTCAACGTGCTGGCGTCGTGACACCTACACCGCCCCGAATGGGTTCGTCAGCAACGTGGTACGGTACAGGCTTGCCATTTTTGGGGGTCGGGCTTGGACGAAGGTGGGGCGAGCGCATGCTGACGAGACGCGACGGCGCGGTGACAACGCCTGCCCAGGCGCCCTCGGTCCGGCGGCGCGTGCTGCTGTTGGCGGCGCCGGTCATCGGCGAGAACCTGTTGCAGACCATGATCGGCATCGTCGATACGCTCTTCGTTTCTCGGCTCGGCGCCAACGCCCTGGCAGGGGTTGGCACGTCGATCCAGGTCATGTTTCTGCTCATCTCCGTGCTCTCGGCGGTCGTCGTGGGCGGCTCCATCCTGGTCGCCCACGCCACCGGGGCCGGCCAGTTCGCTGAGGCGAGCCGGCTGGCACGCCAGGTCGTCGTCTGGGGCGTTGTGCTGGCCTTGCCGCTTTCGTTCCTGGGCTGGCGCTTTGCCGCTCCCTTCGTCGGGCTGTTCGGGGTCACGCCGGTAGTCGCGGCGATCGCCGCATCCTACCTGCGGGTCGTGCTGGGCACACTGGTCGTGCTGATGCTGGCGTTCGCTTGCTCCTCGGTCTTGCGCGGCGCCGGCGACACGCGCACTCCCCTCGTCTGCACGGCCATCGCCAACGTGGTCAACGCGGTCGCCGCCTGGGCGTTTATCTTCGGTCACCTGGGCTTCCCGGCGATGGGCCCGACGGGTAGCGCCTGGGCGGCGACGCTCGGGCGGACGGTCTCGGCCAGCCTGCTCCTTATTCTGCTCTTCCGCGGTCGCATGGGCATTCGTCTGCTCGGTCGGATCGGCTGGCGGCCGCACTGGACCTCGGCACGGGCCATCTTGCGGCTGGGACTGCCGGCGGCCATGGAGCAACTGCTCGTCTCCAGCGCCTTCACTATGCTGACGGTACTCATCGCCCGGCTGGGGACGGACGCGCTGGCCGCCCAGCGCGTCGTGGGGAACGCCATGTCGGTGTCGCAGTTGCCCGGTTTCGGCTTCTCCATCGCCGCCACGACGTTGGTCGGGCAAAGTTTGGGCGCAGGGCAACCGGCAGAGGGGCGCAAGGCGGCGTTGGAAGCGATGCGCTGGGCGGTGCTCTGGATGGGGACGGCCGGCTTGCTGTTCGTCGTCGGGGGACAGTTGATCGTGCGCGGCTTCAGCAGCGATCCTGGGGTTATCGCCCTGGGCAGCGCCGCCTTGCGCTCGATCGCCCTGTTCCAACCGACCTGGGCCATCGGCATCGTGCTCTCCGGCGCGCTGCGTGGTTCGGGCGATACGCGCTTCCCGTTATTGGTGAATGCGTCATCCATCTGGTTTTCCGTCCTGCTCGCCTGGGTCGTCGTGGCTGGTCTGGGCCATGGTCTGCCCGCAGCCTGGCTCTGCTTCGCGGCGGTCGCACCGCTTGCCGCCGCGGCCATCGTCGTCCGTTTCCGGCGTACCGACTGGCAGCACGCCCGCCGTGTTGCCGTGGCGGGGGTGGCCGTGATGGATGCCGGCTGACTTTTCGCTAGCGTGCGGCATACAAGCGGTGGAACGTGGTCTGGTTGCCGCAACGCGAGCGCGGTCCGATCCCGCTGCCTGATGTACACTGCCATGAGCAGGTCGGTGATGAGGAGACGGCGCGACGGACCAAGCGAAGCGAGCCACGACCCTGGCCCAGTTACGCCCGACCTTAACAGGCAGACGTGACGTGATCGCTGTGCGCTGGCGGCGGGCGATGGCGCTCACCAGTTTCGTGCCGCGAAGCGCGCAGGAAGTACACGAGCAACTCCTGGCGTTGACCGATCAGGCCATCGGCTGCCTGCTGTCTGACCCCTTTCAGCCCGCGCAGGCCCAGGCCATCGGCGCAGCACTGGTGCGCCTGCATTACGCCCAGTCTGAGGCTCTGGAGTACACGCAGGAGGTGCTGGCGGACGCGCTCAGTATGGACGCGGCCGACGAGCAGGCCGTGGCGCTCCAGTCGCGCCTCACCATGCTGCTGGCGGCTCTCGCCGTCGGCTTCCTGCGCCAGGCCCAAGCGAAGACGCTGCGCGAACAGGAAGAGATTCGCGGCGCGCTGATGGCGCAGCGCGAGCGGGCGGAACAGGCCATGGCCCAGCAGTTTGTGGCGACCGAGCGGGCCCGGGGCCAGTTGAGCGCCGTGCTGGACGCCACTGGTGATGCCATGATTCTGGTCTCCCCGGATCGCCTGGCCATCACTGTCAACCGGAGCTTTGAGGAGTTGCTGGCGCTGCCGGCCGACACGACCCTCGGGCGGAGTCTGGCCGACCTGGAGCCTCACCTTACCCGCGTCTTCGGCGACATCAACAAACTGCGCACGCTGGTAGAACAGGTCACCGGTACCGAAACAAGGGGGACGCAGGACCTCGTGCAAGTCTGGCCTCAGTCGCGCGTGCTGCAACTCATCTCGACACCGGTGCATGGCGCCGACCACCAGCTCATCGGACGCCTCCATGTGCTTCGTGATGTGACCGGTGAACGGGAGGTCGACCGCATGAAGAGCGAGTTCGTCTCCCTCGTGTCCCACGAATTGCGCACGCCGCTGACGTCGATCAAAGGCTACGTGGATCTGCTGCTGGCCGGAGAAGTCGGCGAAGTGGCCGCCGAGCAACAGGAATTCCTGACGATCGTGAAGAACAACTCCGATCGCCTCGTCGCCCTCGTCAGCGACTTGCTGGACCTTTCCCGCATCGAGGCCGGCCGGATCGACCTGCGGTACACGACTCTGGACCTCTCCGCCCTCGTCGGCAGCGTCGTCGCTACCTTTCGACCGCAGGTCGAACGCAAGGGGCAGCAGGTTGTGCTCGAACTGGCCGACACCCTGCCGGCCGTCATGGGCGACAGCGACCGCGTGACGCAGATCCTGACAAATCTGGTCTCAAACGCTCATAAATACACGCCGTCCGGTGGCCGCATCACCACCCGAGGGACGGATCCTGGTGGTCGACGACGAACAGGATATCGCCAGGCTCCTCCAGCGCTACCTCGAACGGGCGGGCTACGAGGTTATGCTGGCGCCCGACGCTTCAGCGGCGCTGCGCCTGGCACGGAGTGAGCGGCCCGACCTCATCACGCTGGACGTGCTCATGGCAGGTGCTGACGGCTTCACCGCGCTGGAGTGGCTGAAGGCTGACGCTGCCACAGCCACCATCCCGGTGATGTTGATCTCCATCCTGGAAGACAACGGACGGGGCAAGCTGCTGGGCGCCGTGGACTACCTCACCAAACCAATCAGTGAGCCGTTGCTGCTGGAGCACGTGGCGGCTGTACTCTCGGAGACGCGGCCCTATCTGGTGTTAGTCGCCGACGACGACCCTGACGTGCGCCGGCTGCTGGCGCACATCCTGCAGCAGCGCGGCTACCGTGTGGTTACGGCGGCCGACGGCGCCGAAGCCGTCGCCCTGGCGCAACAGGAGCAGCCCGACCTCGCCCTGCTCGACGTGCGCATGCCCGGCACCGATGGGCTGGCAGCCCTGGAAGCCCTAAGGGCAGGCCCCACAACACGGAACATCCCCGTGATTATGTTGACGGCCAGTCCAGAAGTGGCCGAGGCGAGCTGGTCCATCGCCGAGCGCCTGGGAGCGGCCAGACTCCTGCGGAAACCCTGCACCGCCGAGGAACTGGCGGCGGTGATCGGGGAGCAGTTGCACGCTGCGCGTTAGCGCCGCCCTATTGCGGCGGCGCCATAACGATAAGACCCTGCGGTTGCTTGCCGACGGCCACCTGTGTTGTCACTGCCAGCGAGGCCACGTCGATCACTGCCACGCTGTTGGCGCCGGTGACGGCGACGAAGGCCGTCTTGCTGTCGGGCGTGAAGCCGATGTTGGTGTTGTCCTGGCCCACGTCGATGCGTTTGACCACCTTGTGAGTCTGCGCGTTATAGACGGTAACGAAGGTGTCGCCTTCGTGGCTGAGGAAGACGTAGCGACCATCGGGCGACCAGGCGTTGGTGACCGGCCCTTTGCCGTCGGCGGCGCTCTCCTTGATCTCCAGGGTGTTGGGGTCCAGAATGTTGTTGGTGTTGGCGCCCGACGCCTGAACCCACAGTTCCTTGCCGTCGGGAGACATGCGCAACATGTAGGGTTTGCTCCCCTTGGGGAAATCAACACGTTTGACGACCTTGCGCGTCGACATGTCGATCTTGGCCACCGTGTCCTGGTCGCGCTCCGGGGTGAAGCCGAACTGACCGTCCGGCGAGAGGTGAAAGTCTCAAGGGAACTTGCCGGTATCGATCTTGTCGGTCACCGCGCCTTTCGCCACGTCAATCACGTTGATGACGTTGCTGCCGGCGGCGTTGAGGAACGCCGTCTGCTTATCCGTCGTCAGCATCAAGCTGTGGCCCGGCCCTGTGGTGCCGGTGTCGACGGTGGTGACGACCTGCATGGCCTTGGGGTCGATGGCGATGGCCACTAGCTTGTTGTTGGGGAAGTCGTAGGTCCAGATATGCTGTCCATCCCAGTAGCGCTGCTCATTGCAGAGCCAGCGCACGGCAGCCCCCAGCGGCCGGGTGGCGAGCACCTTGTGGGTGGCCGAGTCGATGATGCTGACATCCTGCGAGCCGGTGTTGAAGACGTAGACCCAGGGTGCAGCCCCCGCCGCCGTTGCGCCACTGCCGCTCGCCGCGGTCGTCGAGGTGGCTGCTACGCTGTTCGATGCCGCAGTGCTCACTGCGCTGGAAGACAACGAAAGCGTCGAGCTCGTGGCCGCCACGCTCGCTGCTGCCGTGCCGGCCGGCGCGGTCGTTGCGGCAGCGGCGCTGGTCAAGGCCGCCGAGGTGCTGGCGGAACTCGATGCGCTCGGACTCGTGCCGCACGCTGCCAGGAGCAACGTCGCCATGCCACCAGTTGCTGCTTCCAGCACGCGGCGACGGCCCAGGTGCGCCGCGAGGGCCTGCACGATACCGTCATCGAAGCGATCCGGCGCCAGGATAGTTGGGGCCGGAGTACAGGCAGGCTGACCGTCTGCCGTCATGGTCGCCGTTCAAAAAGGACTGCGCAGTGGCGATGTGCTCCTACGGGTCAGGTTCGTTTGCATGCCTCTCCTCGTTCTCACCGCGCCACTATACCCGTTGCCCGATGACCTTTAGCTCGCCAGGTACTTGCGCCAGGCTTCTTCGGCCGGGTTGGCCGACACCAGGGCGAAGGCCAGGTAGCGCGGCTGGTAGGGTTGGTGGCGCAGGTCCATACCGGCCTCCGCCGGCAGGCGGTTGGCTTTGCGGCGGTTGCAAGGGCCACAGGCCGCTACACAGTTGGTCCAGGAGGAGGCGCCGCCGCGCGAGAGCGGCTGGATGTGGTCGATGGTGAGGTCGGAACTGCCGCCGCAGTACTGACAACTGCGATCGCGCAGCAGCACACCGCGCCGCGTGAACGGGGCGGGGCGTGCCAGGGAGCCGATGCGCACGTAGTAGACCAGCCGGATCACCAGCGGCCACTCCATCGACAGCGACATGGAGCGCAGTGCTCGCTCGGCGGCCTCCACCACTTCCGCCTTGTTGCGCAGCAGCAGCGCCACGGCGCGGCGGACCGGCACGACGCTGAGCGGCTCGTAGGAAGCGTTCAACACGAGCACACGCGAGTGTACGAGCGTCATCGCCTCCCACCTGAATTCCTCTGGCATACTAACTATATGGCGTTGTGGATTGGAGTGTCAATTTGGCCGCGGTCGCTGTAATGGTGCATCCCACAAGTCCCGGTCAGTTCGCGCCAGAGTTCCCGGCGACTGAAGTCGCGGGCTACAGCGAGCGAAGTCCGCCTGCGCGGACTAGACTCTCCCCCGCACGTCTCGTCGCAGCCCGCGAAGGCGGGCTTGGCAAAGATAGCCCGCGACTTCAGTCGCCGGGAACTCTGGCGC
>DHIZ01000257.1:0-200 GCA_002404055.1 Chloroflexi bacterium UBA4733 | reverse complement strand
TTCAGTCGCCGGGAACTCTGGCGCCGACGGTTCTGCTGAGGGCCAGCGTGAATCGCAACGGCATTGCGCGTTGGGATGGGCCGGCGTGAGGCAGCCACTGTGCGCCGTAGTGGATATTGGCAGCACCACGGTCCATCTGCTGATTGCCCGGCTGTCAGAGGAGGGGCGACTCCTGCCCTACCACGAGGACAGCGTGCGCC
>DHIZ01000050.1:4081-5179 GCA_002404055.1 Chloroflexi bacterium UBA4733 | reverse complement strand
GCACCGGACTGCAGGTCTCTGCGGTGTGCGCCGGGGGGAGTCCGCTCGGCAGTATGCCGAAGCTGTACGGCCGCGACGTGAGTGCGGACGAGGGCGTCGCCACCGTGCGTGGGGTGCTGCAGAGTCCGATTCGCTTCATCGACACGTCCAATGGGTACAGCGACGGCGAGAGTGAGCGGCGCATCGGCGCGGCGATCGCGGCGTCAGGAGCCCTTCCGGGTGGATTCGTCGTTGCGACCAAGGTCGACGCACGCGGCCGCGACTACTCGGGAGACCGGGTCCGGGCGTCGGTCGCCGAGAGTCGGGAGCGTCTTGGCCTGGACTTCCTGCCGTTGGTGCACCTTCACGATCCCGAGAACTTCGACTTCGACGAGATCGCTGCGCCGGGCGGCGCCGTTGATGCACTCGTCGCGCTCAAGGAGTCGGGTGAGGTCGGCTCGATTGGCCTCGCCGGCGGCCGGGTCCAGGAGATGGCGCGGTACCTGGCGCTCGGCGTGTTCGACGTGCTGCTGGTCCACAACCGTTGGACGCTTCTGGACCGCAGCGCGGGAGCCCTCATCGCCGAGGCCCTCGACCGCGGCATGGGAATCCTCAATGCCGCGGTGTACGGAGGCGGCATCCTGGCGAGTTCGGGCGGCGGGCCGACCACCTACGGCTACCGGCCGGCGCCGCCGGAGATCCTCAAGGCAATCGACGCGATGCGCCGCGCATGCGTCGAGAACGGCACTGACCTCACGACCGCCGCCTTGCAGTTCTCTCTGCGCGATTCCCGGTTCTCCTCGACCGTCGTCGGCATGAGCCGCCCCGAACGCGTCGGGGACACGGTCGCGGCTGCTTCCCGGCCCGTTCCCGAAGGACTCTGGGGCCAGCTCGAGTCCCTGCTGCCACCGGAGCATCTCTGGCTCGACGCACCGTTGAAGCGCTGACGTTCCTCCAGTCCGAACAACGATCCCAGAGTCGATGAACGTGCGGGCAGGCCGGAAGCGACGACCCTGCACGGATGCCTCAAGGATCGCCGACAGCGCAGTGGGTTCGGGCGGTGGCGGCGTGACCTCGACGGTTCACCGGTTCCAGGCGTCGACGAGCTGCTGCGCCCCG
>DHIZ01000050.1:2198-3999 GCA_002404055.1 Chloroflexi bacterium UBA4733 | reverse complement strand
CGACGTCGCACGCCTTGCCGGGGTCTCGCAGAAGACCGTCTCGCGGGTCATCAACAATGCTCCCAATGTCAGTGCGGATGTCCGTGCACGGGTCAACGCCGCCGTCGAGGCCGTCGGCTACCGGCCCAACTCCGCGGCACGCGCCCTCGTCACCAGGCGCACCCGCGTGATCGGGATCGTCACCTCCGGGACAGGGCTCTACGGACCATCCGCCCAGCTCTTCGGCGTCGAGCGGGCCGCCTGGCAAGCCGGGTACTCCGTGGTGATCGTCTCAACGGCCGACAGCTCGGGTGAGGAGTTCCGGGCGGCCATCAATAGGCTCATTGACCACGGTGTCGATGGTGTGGTGCTCGCCGCTCCCATCCCCGTCGCGCTGGACTCGGACGTCTTCCGCGGCGTTCCGGCGATCAGCGTCGGCGACCCGGTGACCGGGAACTTCGAGTTCCCCGCCGTCATCATCGACCAGCACAACGGTGCCTTGCAGGCCACCGAGCACCTGCTGTCCCTCGGTCACCGCACGGTATGGCACGTCGCCGGGCCGGTGTCCTGGTACTCGGCCAGCGTCCGCGTCGCGGGGTGGCGCGAGGCCCTGCACCGGGCAGGTGCCCCCGTTCACGAGCCGCTGGCCGGGGACTGGACTTCCCGGGCCGGCTACCACGCCGGCCTCGAACTGGCTGAGCGACCCGACGTGACGGCGGTCTTCGCCGCCAACGACCAGATGGCCACCGGCCTCATGCGGGCCTTCAAGGAGAAGGGTCGGCAGATCCCGGAGGACGTCTCGATCGTCGGTTTCGACGATGCGCCTGACTCCGAGTTCCTCATGGTGTCCCTGACCACCGTTCGTCAGGACTTCACCGCGATCACGCAATGTGCGGTGACCCAGCTCGTGCGCGCGATAGGGGGAGAGGAGTTCAACCGGGGGGTTACGCGGATCCCCGTCGACCTCGTGATCCGAGGAAGCTCGGGTCCCGCGCCGACGCCGACCAGCGTGGGCTAGGTACCCGGCGCACCGCAGCGCCACCAGGTGCCCGCGGCCAGAACGGCATTCAGCATCACACCCACAAGAAAGTTGGTATTGAGATGCATCGGCTAACCAAACGACCGGCAATCGCCCTCGTGGCGACGGCCACGGCTGGGGCGTTGCTCCTGACGGCCTGCTCTGGCAGTGCCGGAAACAGCGCCACCACGGCCGCACCCAGCACAATCACCCAGTCAGCGATCGACAAGGCGATGTCGACCAAGACCAACCTGACCTTCTGGACATGGGTCCCTGACATCAAGAACGAGGTCGCCCTGTTCCAGGCGAAGTACCCGGCCATCCACGTCGATGTCGTCAACGTCGGCCAGGGTGCTGCGCATTACCAGAAGCTGCGGACCGCGATCAAGGCGGGCACCGGCGGGCCTGACGTCGTCCAGGTCGAGTTCCAGTACCTGCCCTCCTTTACCCAGGGCGGCAACCTGCTCGACATGGCTCCCAACGGTGCCGCGGGCATCTCCGGCGACTATGCAAGTTGGATCTGGTCCCAAGTCTCCAGCGGCAGCGCCGTCTACGGCATCCCGCAGGACGTCGGGCCGATGGGAAACCTCTACCGCAAGGACCTGATGTCCGCCGCGGGAATCAAGCTGCCCACCACGTGGGACGAGTTCGGCCAGGCCGCCCGTACCTACCGAGCGGCGAACCCTGGCAAGTACCTGACGAACATGCCGGGCAACGACGCCGGCCAGTTCATGGGCTTACTGTGGCAGGCGGGCGTTCGTCCCTTCGGGTACGACGGGAAGAAGACCGTGACGATCAAACTGG
>DHIZ01000050.1:0-2043 GCA_002404055.1 Chloroflexi bacterium UBA4733 | reverse complement strand
GACCCCGACTTCACCGACCCGTGGTACCAGGGCCTGGCCAGCGGCCTGTACGCCTCGTGGCAGGGCGCCGCGTGGGGTCCGGTGTTCCTGCAGGGCACAGCGGGCAAGACGTCCGGACTGTGGAGCGTGGCACCCCTGCCGCAGTGGGACACCCAGAAACCGGCTTCCGGCAACTGGGGTGGATCCACCGACGCGGTGCTGAAGTCGACGAAGAACCCGATCGCCGCCTCGCAGCTCGCGCTGTGGATCAACACCCAGCACGAGCCGGCCCTGATGTTCGCTACCAAGCAGTTCCTCTTCCCTGCGTCGAACACGATCCTGAAGGACCCGACATTTGTCGACCAGAAGTCGGCGTTCTACGGCGGGCAACAGGTCAACAAGGATTTCGCCGCCATCTCCGCGACCGTCACACCGGACTTCGCGTGGCTGCCGTTCATGGACTACGCGTACTCATCCTTCAATGAGACCCTGGGCAAGGCATTCGCCGACCGGACCGACCTCGCCACAGGACTGAAGGCGTGGCAGGCCGCGCTCACGACCTACGCCACCCAACAGGGCTTCACGGTCAAGTAACCCGTAGGGGGGCGGGTCAGCGACTTGCTGGCCCGCCCGCAGCCGTGTACCGAGGAGGCGGACAGGCCATGTCTCAGACTGATATGGCGCGGCACAGGCCCCGCGCCGCCGAGACGCAGACTCGCAAGCGCGGAGGCCTCAAGCGGCGCCAGGCCATCGCCTCGTACTGCTTGGTCGCGCCGTTCTTCCTGGTGTTCCTCACGATGCTGGTGTTGCCCCTGTTCTACTCGGGCTACCTCTCGCTCTTTCGGGAGCAGCTCGTGGGCGGCACGGTCTTCGCCGGGGTCGGCAACTACGTGCGCGCTCTGCAGGACCACGTGTTCCTCGGCGGCGTGCTACGCATGGCGCAGTTCCTGGTCATCCAGGTCCCCATCATGCTCAGCCTGGCGCTGGTGTTTGCGCTCGCCCTCGACAGTGGTCGCCTGCGGATGCAGCGCATCATCCGGCTGACCATCTTTGTGCCCTACGCGGTGCCCGGCGTGATCGCGGCGCTCATGTGGGGATACCTCTACGGCCCGAACTTCGGTCCGTTCGCCCAGGGAGCCCGGGCAATCGGCCTGCCCACGCCGCCCTTCCTCGGCAACGAGTGGATGCTCGGCTCGATCATGAACATCGTCACCTGGAGCTTCGTGGGCTACAACATGATCATCCTCCACGCTGCCCTGCGGTCCATCCCGACGGAGCTCTACGAGGCGGCCCGGGTCGACGGAGCCGGCGAGTTCCGGGTGGCGTGGTCGATCAAGATCCCCGCGATCAAGCCCGCACTGCTGCTCACCACGATCTTCTCGGTGATCGGCACCTTCCAGCTCTTCAACGAGCCGAACCTGCTACGGATCCTCGCGCCGAACGTCATCGGCGTGGGCTACACGCCCAACCTCTACGCCTACAACCTTGCTTTCATCAATCAGGACATCAACTACGCCGCCGCGATCGCCTTCCTCCTCGGAATCGTCATCATGGTCGTGTCGTACGCGGTCCAGCTCGGCGTACTGCGACGGGAGCGCCGCTCATGACCTCGCAGCCCATGGCCGGCCAGCCGCGCGCAGGCACCCTCCCCGGTACCTTCGCCGACACAGACGACCGGCAGCCCCAGACAGGCCGTCGCCGACCGGTGGGTGGTCAGCGGAGCAACGTGCTCACGATCGCGCTGCTCGCGTGCGCCGCCTACTTCCTCCTGCCCCTTGCGTGGCTTGTCATCGCCTCCACCAAGTCCAACTCGGACCTCTTCTCGACCTTCGGCCTGTGGTTCGCCCACTTCAACCTCGTCGGGAACCTCCGGGACGTGTTCACCTTCCAGGGTGGGATCTACATCTCGTGGTTGCGGAACACGATCTTCTACGCCGTGGCGAGCGGGGTGGGTGCCGCGGCTCTCGCCACGGCGGCGGGGTACGCCTTTGCGAAGCTGCACTTCCCGGGTGGCAATGCCCTGTTCGCGATCGTCCTGGGCGCCATCATGGTGCCGCTGACCGC
>DHIZ01000009.1:3591-26177 GCA_002404055.1 Chloroflexi bacterium UBA4733 | reverse complement strand
GGCACGCCGAAGGCGACCAGCACATCCGGCTCTTTGTAGTCGCGCAGGTTTCCCGGATTACGATGGACGCGCAACTCGGCGGCCACAAAGCAATCGGGGCCGGACAGGCGACCGCGCAAAGGGTAGGAGAGGCTGTCGATGGTGTCGGCGTGGTCTTGCCCAGCCAACGGTTCATCCTGTTCTTCACTGTCGAAGAGATCGGGCGGCCAGTCTAGAGTGGCTGTTTCGGCCTGCATGCTGCCTCGCTTCCTGGTGCGTGCTAGCGTAGCATGCGTTGACCGGATCGGTCGCCCATGCATAGCCTACGCTATTCCGCCTCATCCCATAGCTTGACGTAACTGCTGTGACGCGATTCGGCCATGCGCCCGTCGTGTACCGCTTCCAGGACCCGACAACCGGGTTCGCTGCGGTGCGTGCAGGCCGGGAAGCGGCACGGAGCCTCGATGGCGAGACGAATTTCCGGGAACAGCCAGGGCAGCCGGTCGCGCTGCAGGCCCCACGGTGAGAGCTCGCGTAGCCCTGGGGTGTCGGCCAGCCAGGTCTGTTCATCCAGCGGCACCAGTTGCGCCACGGTCGTCGTGTGGCGGCCCCGACCCGAGGCGCTGTTCACGTCGCCGGTGCGCTGGCCGGCTCCGGGTAACAGCGCGTTCAGCAGGCTCGATTTTCCGGTTCCGGAGGCGCCAACGAAGGCGGAGCGATGCCCCTCCAGCAGCGACCGCAGCTCGGGTAGCCCCTGACCGCTGACAACGCTGGTCTGGATCATCGGGTAACCAGTGTTGGTGAAGGGCGACAGCGCCTCCGCGACCTTCGCCCTGGTCGCTAGATCACACTTGTTCAGGCAGATGGTGGGCGGTATGTCGGCGTCCTCAGCCACCACCAGGAAACGATCCAGGCGTGCAACATTGAATTCCGGCGCAACGATCGACGTGACGACGACTAAGAGGTCCAGGTTGGCAGCCAGCGCCTGGCTGATCCAGCGCTTGCGGCCCGGGCCGGCCGCCCGCCGGACCAACTCGGTGCGGCGGGGTAGCACTTCCTCGACATTACCGTCATCGTCGGCGGTGAGGGTGACCCGGACGCGGTCACCGATAGTAACGAGCGAGACGACGTCCGCCCTGCCCTGTTTCAGCCGGCCGCGCAAGCGGCAGCGCACGTGGCTGCCGTCGTCCAGGAGGACCGTGTAGAAGCCGCTTTCGGCGCGCGTCACCATCCCTTCGGCGACAGAAGGGAAGCCGGTGGGGGTGCTAGCGCCGTGAGCCAGGCCAGGCGCTCCTCAATCGACCGTGCTGCTGACGTGCCTGCGCGCCGCGCCCACCCTGCGAGCAGTCGGGACAGCCATTGCGGATCTGCGCCAGCATCTCGACGCGCCGGGCGCCCTGCTTCTCGGTGGCGTTCGGGTCATCCGCGATCAAGACGCCGCCCGATTTCCAGCGCGCGCCGCAACTGGGGCAGGGAGCGATGGCCACAAAGCCGTCGCCGGTGATGACCTCCTGTTCGTCCGGTCCACTGACCGGTTCGATCTTGTAGCGCATCCTGCCTCGTTTACTTTCGCTCGACTGCCGTATACTCTACCCGTCCGTCCGGGCCGGAGCAACAGGAGCGGGCGTGTTCTACACGAGGGAAGGCCCAGCGGTGCGTTGCCCCTACTGCGCTCAACAAGACACCCAGGTCATTGACTCGCGCGAGCTGGAAGACGGCATCGTCACGCGCCGCCGCCGACGTTGTGTCGCCTGCCAGAATCGCTTCACGACCTATGAGCGCGCCGAAGCCGTTCCGCTGATGGTGGCGAAGAAAGATGGCCGGCGTGAACCGTACTCCCGCGACAAGCTCATGCGCAACACCCTCAAGGCGCTGGAGAAGCGTCCGGTGCCGCAGGAGCAAGTGGACGTATTCCTGCGCGGGATCGAGCAGCAGCTTTTCGACTTAGGGAAGCCCGAGGTGTCAACCCAGCAAATCGGCCAGTTTGTCCTTGATGGATTAAAGGAACTGGACGCTGTCGCCTATATCCGCTTTGCCTCCGTCTACATGGGGTTTGCCGACCTGGAAGCGATGCAGCGGGAGATCGACCAGTTGATGGCGCAGCAGCGGGTGTAGCAGGACGGGAACAGGGTCGCAACTGCGGGGAGTGACAGGGCCGCGACTGCGGTCTGCGGCCAAGTCACCGGGGCGACTGCGGTCGCCTGCATCATCGAGCGCCGCGGTGCAGCGCGACATCAGTCGCCATGGTCGCTTGGCCGCAGACCGCAGTCGCGGCCCTGTTAGCCAGTCTCCGTTCGCGCCTTGTCCGGCATCGTGGCACGGGGTTGCCCCCGCCGCTCCGCCACCGGCAACTGCACGATGTCGCGGGGGAAGAAGAGGTCAAGCGTCCAGTCAAGGGTCACGCGCAGGCGGCGTTCGACTCTCGGTAAGCGGCCCAGGTAGTAGGTGCGCCAGAGCCACCAGGGGATGATGCCGGACAATCGAACACCCATGAGCGAGGCGACACCGACCCGATGGCCGATGGTCGCCAACTGGATGCGTCGCGGGTAGTCGAAGGGCTGCGGCTCCTCGTCGCGCAGCACGGCGGCAATGTTCCGGCCAAGGCGATAGGCGGCGCGCAGGGCATGCTGGGCGGTGGGTGGGTAGGCGGCATCTTTGCCGGCAGCAGGGTTCGGTACGTGGGCGCAGTCGCCCAGCGCCCAGACGCCGTCGTGGCCTGGCACGCGCATCGTCCGTTCCACCATGATGCGGCCGGAGCGGTCGCGGTCCAGGGCCAGGTTGGCCAGCAGCGAGCTGGGGCGGACACCGGCTGACCAGATCAGCGTGCGTGTCGCCAGTGCCCGGCCATCGACCAGGCGTACCTCGCCCGCTGACGCGCCGGCCACCCGGCTATTCAGCCAGATCTCGACACCGCGCTCTTCCAGTTTGCGGCGCGTGAAGTCGGCCAGGGCCGGTTCCATCTCGAACATCAGGCGCGGTCCGGCTTCCAGAAGCACGGTGCGGATCTCGCCGCTGGGAATCTGCGGGTAGGCGGTCACGGCCTCTCGGACGAAGTCGTTGATCGCGCCCATGACCTCGACGCCGTTCAGACCGCCGCCGGCCAGGACGAAGGTCACGAGCGGCCGCCGGGCCTCCGTCGGCTCGACATCCGCCTGCTCCAACACGTCGATCAGGTGGTTGCGCAGCGCGATGGCGTCGGCTAAGGACTTGACGGTAAAGGCGTGGTCCTCGACGCCGGGCAAGCCGTAGTAGTTGGTTTCGCCGCCGAGCGCCAGCACCAGTTGGTCGTAGCTGAACTGGTGGGTACTGCCGCCGGCGAGGCGGATGCCAACCTGACGGTCCGCCAGGTTGATCTCCTCAACAGCGCCGGCGACAAAGCGCGTCCGTTGCAGCATGCGCCGGATCGGGTTGACAATGTGGGACACCTCGACGGAACTGCCGGTTACTTCGGGCAGCATCGGGGTGAACAGGAAGAAGTTCTCGCGGTTGACCAGCACGATCTCGACGCCTTCGCCGGGCCGCAGTAGCCTCTCCAGGGTCAGGGCAGTATAGACGCCGCCCCAGCCGCCACCGAGGATGACCACACGCCGCCGCCCCGGTGTCAGGTCATCAGATGGCAGCATGGGCGGCTCTTCCCGTCCGCGCGTGACGCCGATGAGCCAGCCGGCCGTCGCGGCCAGCCCGATGAGCGCGATCTGCCGCTTTCGCATGGCGTCCTCCTGCTTCGCGGGGATACCGATTCCCGCTCCATTGTCCCGCATGACCCTTCCTCGTGCGAACGCAGCGCGGCGGGCGGCCCCAAAAAGGGTCGTGGTAGCATGGAACGAGGTAGCGGGAATAGGGGGCCGATGGACAACAGGGGATCGGGACGCTCCGTCCTGCGCAGTTTAGCGATGGTTGGCGCGGTTGGCGCCGGCGTGTACGTGCTTCAGCGGGCGCGAGCCATGGAGACCGGTGAGCGCCGGGTCATCGATTGGGACCGTGTCCGCACCGTGGCGGTGGCGGTGGCAAACCGCGGGCGGCGGCTGCCAACCGTGTCCGCCGCGCTGCGGCAGGCGGAGTTCCAGGGCTACATCGCTCGCACGGAGCCGCTGATCGCCGGGTATCTCCAGACCACACTACCGCAACCTTTGCAGACCATCTATGTGTTTGATCGCTCGGAGTGGATCGACACCAATATCCGCAACTTCCGGGAACTGTTCGAGCCTCTGGAGCGTGTCTATGGGACGCTGATGCGCCGTGTTGCCACGCAGTCGCTCGCGCCGATAGCCGGTATGGTCAACGGCGTCGCTGTCAGCGCGCAGATGGGCCTGCTGCTCGGTTCATTGGCGCGCCGCGTCCTCGGGCAATACGATGTGGCGCTGCTGGGCAGGGAGCCGTTGCTCTCCGGCAAGCTCTACTTCGTCGAAGAGAATATCGCTGCCACCGAGCGGCTGCTCGGCATCCCGCCGGAGCAGTTTCGGCTCTGGATCGGCCTGCACGAGGCGACGCACGCCTACGAGTTTGAAGCGCACCCGTGGCTGGCCGAGTACCTGAATAGCCGCATCGCCGAGCATATGCAGGCGTTGACCGACGAAGTGCAGCAACTCCGCGTCACGCTGGATGCCGACTCTGCCCAGCAGATGGTCAAGCGCGTGGCCAGCCGCCTTGGCGACCGCGGTCACTGGTTGGAACTCTTCATGAGCGACCAGCAGAAAGATCTCTTCCGCCAGTTGCAAGCACTCATGTGCTTGCTGGAAGGGTACAGCAACCACGTCATGGACCACATTGGCGCGCTCCTCATGCCCGACTACGGCGTGGTAAAAGAGCGTTTCGAGGCCCGGCGCAGCAAGCAGACCAGACTCGACAAGATCTGGAACAAGATCACCGGTCTAGAAATGAAGCTGGAACAGTACATCCTGGGCGAAACCTTCGTCAACGCAGTGGTCGCAGCGCGCGATATCGACTTCATGAATCGCGCCTTTACGTCACCGCAGACTCTGCCGGACATGGCAGAGATCCGCGAACCGGCGCGTTGGATCAGGCGGATGAACGAAGCCTCGCGGCCCTGGTGGGGGCACTGCGGTGCCCGCCGCCCGTTCAAATCTCCCCCCGCACACTTTGCCCCGTGCGCACCGACACCATTGCGGCGTCAAACACAGCGATAGCGCGGCGTGCGCTCTCCGGCGTGACGGCCAGCTCTGCGCCGTTGTTCAGCACGTCGGCGATGTTGCGGTAGTAGGACTTCCAGGAGGCGTGGACCGTCTCGACGATCACCTCGCCGGGCATGCCGCCGAATTCGGTGTAGATCCTGGCACGGTTGGCCGGGTTCTCCTGGGCGGCGTCGATGTTACCGGCCAGCATTGCCGGCTCCTGGGGGTCCAGGCCTTCTTTCACCAGGGTGCCGCGGTCGCCGACAACGTACCAGCGCGGCTTGCTCTTGCGGACCAGGTTGCCGGTATTGATTTCCGCAGCTGTCCCATCGGCAAAGCGCAGGACTAGCTTGGCATAATTGCCGATGTCCACGCCCCAACCGCCGTACTTGATGGAGCACCAGACGTCGACCACCGGCGAAGATACCAGTTGCAGCGTCTGGTCGACGAGGTGCGCCCCCCAATCGTAAAGGATGCCCCCACTCTGCGCCGCCTCCGCCCGCCAGCCGCCCGGTCGCCGGTAGCTCGTCACCGCCTGTTCGAAGAGGTAGGGCTGGCCGAGCAGCCCTTGTTCGATCACCTGGCGAACGGTCAGGTAATCCCAGTCCCAGCGGCGATTGTGGAAGACGCTCAGCATCACGCCATTGCGGTCGCGGGCGGCGATCATGGCATCCGCTTCCGCCACGTTGAGGCACATCACTTTGTCGGTCACTACATCCCGGCCGGCGTTCATCGCCAGCACGGCGAGGTCGCGGTGGGTCGCATGCGGCGTGGCCAGCACGATCAACTGCACGTTGCCGTCTGCCAGCAGTTCGTCCAGTGTGCCGACCACGGTGCATCCGTATTCGTCGCGGGCTTGCTGTTGCCGCCGAGGATCACGCGTGGCAACCGCGTAGAGTCGCAGCCCTTCGGTCAAACTGATCAGGTAGGCGTGAAAGCGCCGCCCCGCGAAACCATAGCCGACGATGCCGACGTTGATCACTGCCCACTCCTATTCTCACCTGGGGGAGTATGGCGTGCTGCACGGTGCCTGTAAAGCCGGGCCCTGCGCTTACCGACCGAAGAACGGTGCGAACCAGTCTTCGGGTAGCTCCAGCCCGAAGCCGGGGGCGTCGTTGGGTACGAGCCAGCCGTCTTTAGGCACGGCCTGACCGGGCAAGCCCCACGTCTCTTCCAGGGGGACGCCGGGCGGCGTGCCGATGAAGCACTCCAGCCAGGGTACTGAAGGCGTGGCAAAGCTGAAGTGTTGGCCGTAGGGGCCGTTGCCGCCACCGTGCAGCATCACGCTCACGCCGGCAGCGTCGGCCGCGCCGGCGATGCGCTGGCAGGTGCTGAGGCCACCGCACCAGTTGATGTCGGGTTGCAGGATATCGATGACGCGGTGGTTGATCGCCCACTGGAAGGGCACGTGCGTGTACCAGTGTTCGCCGGTGGTGAGGGTTTGCCAGGGGAGGCGCTGGCGCAAGGCGACGTGGGCATCGAAGTCTTCCGACAGCAAGCACTCCTCCAGCCATTTGAGGCGATAGGGGCGGAGGGTCTCGGCCAGGCGGACTGTGTACTCCACGTCGAACGCCATCCAGCAATCGAGCATCAACTCGCAGTCGTCACCGATTTGCTGCCGGACGCCGGCGACGAACTCCTCGTTCTTGCGCAGGCCCTCCAGGCCATCGGCTGGCCCGTAGGGACAGGCCAGTTTGAAGGCGCGGAAGCCGAGTTCCTGGTACCAGTCCACGTCGTTGCCCGTGGCGTAGCAGAACAGGCGCTCTTTCTGGGGGCCACCGAGCAACTGGTAGACCGGCTGGCCGAGGAGCTTGCCGCGCAGGTCCCACAGCGCCAGGTCGATAGCACTGACGGCGTAGGCAGCTAGACCGACCGAGCCGTAGGGCTTGGTGAGCCGGAACAGCATATCGGAGAGCTTCTCGCTGGCGAGGCAATCCTCACCCACCAACTGTGGACCCAGGTGGTCCTCAATGATCGCCGCCGTCACGCGGCCGTTGGTCGTCTGTCCCAACCCGAACGTGCCGTCCTCGGCGGTGACCTTGCACCAGACGCCCTCCCACTTCGGCAGCCAGAGGCTGCGATGCCGTTTGACCTTCGGGTAGCGCGACATCGGATTGGCCACTTCCGCCTGCTGGGCCCAGCCCGGCCGGCGTGCGGGAGTTGTTGCCGCTCTGGTCGGCGCATTGAGGCGCATTGTCTCGATAGCCGTAATCTTCATATGGACCTCCGAAAGTCTGCTCAGTGCTCGCCACGGTTGGCAAGCGTCTGCGGGCTCAGATCATAGAGCGTTTCGTCGCCCTGGAAGTGGCGCTCGAGCTCATCGACCATCAATGTAAAGAAGCGCGTCTGACTCGCTGCGGTGACGCCGGCAATGTGCGGCGTGAGGAACACGTTTGGCAACCCTTTGATTGGACTGTCCGCCGGGATCGGCTCCGGGTCGAAGACGTCGATACCTGCCACGATGTCGCCCCGTTGCAGGCGGGCAATCAGAGCCTCGGGATCGACGACCGCGCCGCGGGACACGTTGACGAAGACCGCCCCCGGCTGGAGCAGGTCGAGCTCGCGCCGGCCGATCATGCGGCGCGTCTGCGGCGTCAGCGGCGCCAGGCAGACCACGACATCGGACTCGCTGAAGACGCGATCCAATGAGGTCAACCGGAAGCCAAGGGCGTCGGGCAGCTCTTTGGCCAGAAATGGGTCGCAGACGCGGATAGAACACTGGAAGGGCTTGAGGAAGGAGATGAGCCGGCGACCGATGTGCCCGCAACCGATCAAGCCGACCCGTTTGCCGAACAGTTCCCCGTGCCGGTAGCCGAAGTCGGTGCGCGGGCGACGGTACGCTTCTGGAGCAACCATGTGCCGGAACTGCTCGCCGGCGTTGCGCAGCGAGAGGATGATCAAGGCAAGTGCCCATTCGGCCACCGGGTAGGACGAGCCATTCGTGGTGTCGACAGTGCGGATACCCCGTTGCCAGGCTGCTGGGGCATCCAGGCGGTAGGCAAAACGGTCGCCCTCCAGTTCCCCCAGGAACTGTAACTGGGGAGCGGCGTCCATGATCGCGCCGGTGATGCGCGGCGCGCCGTGGCAAACGACGATGGCATTGCTGTTGCCGACCGCCGCCACCAGCGCCGCCACGTTCACCGCTTCGTCATTCGCCACATAGGGCCGCGTTCCTTGCACCGGCAGCCACTCCCAGCTGGCAAACCGCGAGAGCCGCTCCAGATCGGACGGGGCCAGGTAGGCATCACGGACTGTCTGGTTGCAAACGATCAGAACCTTGGGCCGAGTGTCGCTCACGGTGCGTGGGTCTTCCGGGAATGTCGATTGGTCATTCATCGTCATCTGCTCAGTTTCGTTCCGCCAGCAGGCGGTGGAGGTTTTCGCCGAGGATGCGCGCCTTGTGCTGATCGGGAATGAAGTCACAGTGGCTGCGAAACGCTTCGAGCGACTGCTGGTAGGTGAGCGCTTTGCGCACTACCGGGTAGTCCGATCCCCAACAGAGACGGTCCGGGCCGAACGCTGCGTAGAGCTGCCGGACGATCGGGCGACAGTCGGAGAAGGGAAAGCCGTAGGCTACGTTGGAGACGTAATGAAAGCCGGACAGCTTCACGTAGATGTTCGGCAGCCGGGCGGATTGCACGATCTCCTGCAGCCGCGGCTGGGGAGGCGCTTCGTCGACGCGCGCTCCGGCCATGTGGTGGCAGAGGAAGGGGATGGAGGGAAAGCGTTCGGCAACCTGGCGCAGTACCGGCTGGAGGCGCGGCGGCAGCGCCATGCTCACGATCTGGTTGAGCCGGGCGGCGGCAGCGAAGAAGGCCAGCCCTTCGTCGGAGAGGAACCAGGACCCGTCGTCGTCACCTTTGACGTAATGGGTGAAGCCCCTGTGCGCATAACGAGCCACGCTGTCCGCCAGGCGTCCGGCCGCTCCCGGTTGATGGTACGTCTCCGTCCAGGAACAATCGACATCGGCAAACTGGTACAACCGGTCGGGGTACCGTCGCACACACTCGGCGATATAGTCGTTGTTGCCCGGATTGTTCGTGATGCGGGCGCAAACCACGGCTGCCTGGTCGATGCAGCACTGGTCCATCTCAAACAGCAGTTGCTCAACAACGCCGCGACTCGTCGGGTCGGGAACTGGGGGCTGGTATGGCCATGTCGACCAGGCATGGCAGTGGGAGTCAACGATCACACAAACCTACTCTCGCTACGCTGTGGGCGGCACCGCCGTCCCTTTCGTACTGGTGTGATAGTAGCGTTAAGAACCCCTTCCGGCTCGCACCGCTCGCCAGGTTTCCCCCTTGCGGGAGAAACCTTGGGTGCAGATCAAGGGCAGGCGCCTTCGGGACCGCGTGGTTGGACGGGAATTTCGTGGGAGCCAAGTGGTGTCGCATACCGCGGCTCAGGGCGCCAGGTGAGAGCTTACGCGGTGTGGTTACAGACCCAAGCCAGGAGATTAGCAGCCGTCCTCCGATGTGCAGAGAAGGTTTCTCCCGTCAGGGGGAAACCTGGCGAGCGGTGCGAGCCGGAAGGGGTATCCACCGCACCGGGTATGCAGGGTCGCCAGTAGCCTGGCGGCCAGCATAGCTTGCGGGCTAGTGACCAGCAAGCTATGCTCACAACTGCTGATCCAAAGTAAGAAAGGATGCTTCCGGCATGCTACTGGGCTACACGACATGGGGGATGCCGACGGTCCCCATCGACATCGCCATCGACCATATCGCGAGGCTCGGTTTCGACGGGCTGGAGATTGCCGTCACGCCGAAGTGGAGTACCGAAATCTCCACGCTTGACGCAACGGAGCGCCAGCGCATCCGGCGCCTGATTGGCGAGGCCGGCATCCAACTGTCGTCCGTCGCAGGGCATGCCAACATGCTGGCCGAAGACCCGGATCAGCATGCCCGCGATGTTGCCCGCCTGCACGACGCGATTGATCTCTGTGTCGACCTCACCGTCGATGGTGTGGTACCGGTCATGACGACGACCGCAGGGGCGAAACCGCAGGACTGGGAGGCACTGAACGGCCGGTTGGTGGAGCGCCTGCACGCGCTGGGCGAATACGCGGCCCGCCGTGGCGTCACTCTTGCGCTGGAACCGCACGTCGGCCAGATCATCGAGCGGCCGGAGCACGTGGTCTGGCTGATCGAACAGGTCGCTTTGCCGAACGTCCGTCTCAACTTTGACATCAGTCACTTTAACGTCCTTGGCCTGCCAATGGAGGCGACCGTGGCGATGCTGGCCCCGCTGGCAGTACACACGCACATCAAAGACGAGCGCGGCTATGCGCCCAACCATCAATTCCTGATTCCCGGCGAAGGCGACTTCGATTACGTCGCTTACCTGAAAGCCATGCAGGCAGTGGGCTATACGGGCTTCATCACCGTCGAGGTGAGCGTGATGGTGCAGCGTCGCCCGGGTTACGACCCGCTCGCCGCGGCAAAGCAGTCGTACCAGGTAGTGAGCAAGGCATTCGACACTGCGGGCATCGTTCGTCCCGTCAGGCGCGAGGCATGATCGAGGAGCATCGCCGCGCGATTGATGGCGAGCGCGCCTTTGATCACTGTATTTTCGAGGAGGAACTACGCTCCATACGGTGCTACGCTGGAATGTCCGCCAAGCGTGCGGGGAGGTGTTTGGAGGTCGCTCAATGGCTGGGACCGGGTTGGAACAAGGGATTCAACCAAGCCGCGCGCGTGTCGGCGTCTTCGGGATCGGCCTGGCCGCCTACTGGCCGCAGTTTCCTGGCCTAAAGGAGCGCCTGGCAGGGTATCAGCGTGAGGTCGAGCAACGGCTGACGGCGTTGGGAGCGGAGGTCATCTCCGCCGGGCTGGTCGACGATGCCGCCACGGCGCGGGCAGCCGGCGATCGTTTCGCGCGAGCGGGCGCCACCCTGCTGGTGTGCTACGTCGGTACCTACGCCACCAGTTCGCAGGTGCTGCCGGCGGTGCAGTCGCGTAGTGGTGCCGGCGCGATCGCTCCCGTACTCGTGCTCAATCTCCAGCCCACCGCCAGCCTCGACTACGAGCACATCGACACGGCGGAGTGGCTGGCCAACTGCTCGGCCTGTTGCGTGCCGGAGATCGCCGCCGTCTTCGCCCGCGCCGGCATTCGCTTCCACGTCGTCTCCGGCGTGCTAAATCCGGACGATCCAGATACCGATGCCGGGGCAGTTGCCTGGAACGAGATCGGGGGCTGGATCAGCGCCGCCGGCGTGGCGAGCGAACTGCGCCGCGCGCGCATCGGGGTACTCGGCCACACCTACCCCGGCATGCTCGATCTCTATGCCGACTTCACTCGCCTGCAAGGGCGGCTGGGCATCCACGTCGAACTGCTGGAAATGGACGACCTGGAAACACGGGTGCAGGCCGTCAGCGAGGCCGAGCGCGCAGCCAGGATAGCGGAGTTGCGGCGCACCTTCAGGCTCGATGGCGTTATCGAGGAGCAGCAGTTGGCCTGGTCGGCCACGGTGGCCTGCGGCCTGGACCGCCTGGTAGCCGACTTCGATCTGCACGGCCTGACCTACTATTACCGCGGCCTGGACGGCAATATGTTCGAGCGCCTGGGGGCCGCGCTGATCCCCGGCGCCTCCCTGCTCACCGCCCGCGGCGTCCCCTGTGCCGGTGAGGGAGACATCCAGACCTGTTTGGCCATGCTCATCATGGACCGGCTCCATGCCGGCGGCTCCTTCACGGAGTTCTACGCTATGGATTTTCGCCAGCAGTTCGTGCTCATGGGCCACGACGGACCGGGACACCTCGTCATCAGCGATGCGCAGCCGGTCTTACGCGACATCGCCCTCTACCACGGCAAGCGCGGCCAAGGTCTCTCCGTCGAGTTCTCCGTCAAGCACGGGCCGGTGACCATCCTTTCGCTGGCGCACACGGCCGACGGCGGCCTCAAGCTGCTGCTGGCGGAAGGGGAGTCGATTCCAGGCCCCATCCTGCGCCTCGGCAACACCAACAGCCGGTTGCGCTTCGCGCTGGACCCGGGCGCCTTCGTCTCCCGTTGGGCTGAAGAGGGGCCGCCGCATCACTGCGCGCTTGGCGTCGGCCATCGGCAAGCCACGATCCGCAAGCTGGCCGACCTGCTGGGCCTGCCGCTGGTGGTCGTGGGCTGAGGCGGCCTGCTGTTAGTCGAGGTGGAACACCTCTTCCAGGCGGAGTACGCCTTGGTCCGCCATCCCGTCCAACGGCTCAAAGAACGGCGCCATCTCTGACTGCCAGCGCGTGTTCACGTCCCGCGACGCCATGCCGGCCAGCGCGCGCTCCACGTCGTCGGTCTCAAAGTAGCCGAAGAGCTGCCCGTCGTCGCGGAGGAAGAGCGAGTAGTTGCGCCAACCCGCCTCGCCCAGCGCCGCCAGCATCTCCGGCCAGACGGCACGGTGCCGGCGGCGATACTCTTCCAGCCGCTCGGGCCGGACCTTGAGCAAGAATCCCATCCGCTGCATGAGCTATTCGTCCTCAGCCCGATCGCAGATCAGGCCTTCCCGGTCAACGGTTCCTGGCCTTCCATTCGCCGTCGCTCGCCGTGTACCATGAGCCCGGGTCGGCCATGGCTCTGGCCACCAAGCTGCTGGTTCTCTGGATCGCGATAGCCGACACGGACAAGGCGGCGATTCTTGTCCGTCGTGTTGATGTAGGAGCCATGCACCGTGAAAATGTTGAAGCAGACCACATCGCCGGCCTTTGCCGGCACCGGCACCGTGCTCTCCAGACGGTACTGATCCGTGGGCAGATGCGGCGAACAGGGGCCGGCTTCGGTGCGCGTGATGTGCTCCAACTTGCCCAGCGTGTGCGAGCCGTCCAGAAAGCGAATCTCGCCATTGGCGTGGCAGGTGTCATCGAGATGGATCAGGGTGTCGACATAACGGCCATCAGTGTGCGGGTAGAAGGGATCGTCCTGGTGCATCGGAAAGGGATGGCCGGATTCTGGGGGCTTGACATGCAGCGTGGAGTGATGCAACTCCACACTTGAGTCGAGCAAGGCCGCGATTGCCGCGGCGAGGCGAGGATTGGTCACGGCATGCAACCAGTCGGCGGAATAGAATTGCAGATCATGCATGGCCACGAGCTGCGACTTCTTCTCCACCTCCGGCGTCATGTACTGCTGACGCCAGGGGCCCGTCCAACCCGACGAGCGCCTTGCCCAGGTGGCAATCAGCCAGTCCAACGTCGTGGACAGCGCTGCCGTTTCCTCCGAACTAAAGACGGCAGGGATATGCAGATACCCGTGCTCGTTGTAGAAATCGATCTGTTCGTCCGTCAACATGACCCTTCTCCATCATCGTGGCTGTCGCTCAGCGACAGCGCTCTCCTCGCCCAGGCAACGACAGCCATGACCAAGCAACCAGACGTATGTGACCCTCTCACGATTGCGGCCATTGCGTGCTGCTGCGACTATGATTGTCCCTTCGGTCCTGGCGGAGGACAAGCGACACCACGGACACAGTTGTTTGCAAACCGGCCATGCGTCCGCCGGAGCGCCGCCGGAAGTTCCGACCATTTGGGTCGCTACCGCCTCGGATGCTATCCTGCGCCAGTTGACGCATGGGCCATCACCGCACCGACCAGCGGTGCGCTATCCTGACCGAAGCGGAGCCGGTGGGGAGGCCGAGGAGTGGCGGGTACTCCAGACACGCTGGCAATCAGTACACGCCCGGAAGAGGCGCCGGATGTGCTGGTCAGGTCTGCCGTGCCTCGTCACCGTTTCAAGGACCTCAACCTGTTGTCGTCTCGGTCCTTTCACATCGGCAGCTTCTCCGGCCAGTTGCTGCGCTGGGGGTTTCTGCCAGCGGCGCCGTGGCGGAACTATCTCCACCGCCATTCCTTCTTTGAGGTGTGTTATGGCTTCCAGGGGCGAGGGATATTTCGGATCTGGGGAGCCGACTATGCGGTGCAAGCGGGAGAGGTGTTTGTCGCCCGGCCGGGGGAGCCACACGAGATCATCGCTGCGGATGCGGACCCGTTAGGCATCTACCACTGGGCCTACACCCTGGTTCCGCAGCGAGATCAGCGCACAGATACCTGGGGAACCGATGCGTTGCTGCACGCCTTCCTCGCGTCCGATGGACGGGTGAGTGGGCAAACACGGGGCATTGAACGCATTCTGGAGTTGCTGACCGAGGAGATCGCCCAGCGAGAACCGGGCTACGGCGACATTGTCGACGGGTTGATCGTGAAACTGGTCCTTGACACCGCGCGAGCGGTCGTCGATGTGTCAACGCTGCCTGGCCCGACCGATCCGCCTGCTCGCAGCGGAGACGCCACGCTCGGCCAGGCGATGATCCGGTTCCTCCATGACAACTATAGCCAGCCCATCGCCGTCCGTGACGTCGCCGCGCAAGTCCACCTGAGTGAACGTCACAGCAATCGCCTCTTTCAAGCAACGACGGGCAAGTCGATCATGCGCTTCCTGGCCGCTCTCCGACTGGACATTGCGGCGCAACGTCTCTTGGAGCACCAACGCTCGATCAAGGAGATAGCGTTCTTGAGCGGCTACCCAGACGTCCGGCACTTCACGACGCGGTTTCGGCAGCGCACGGGACTGACGCCGGCAAAATTCCGCCAGACACGCGGTACCGTGTTTTTTCCGCCGCAGGCGTCCGATGCCTCCCACCTTGACGACTGAGCGATTGGATCGTGTCGGCACTCGTGGACGGACTCCAGCGCATAGGGTGCCACCTCGATGCTTGCTACCTGCGGAGATGCTATACCAAAGCCACGATGAAACCCGCAGAGCCGATCTCTGGCTGGCATGTAGATTTCATCACAGCTTGACGCCCCTTGCTGCTGAGCATACACTCTCCCAGGATTCAACCCGTGGCCCGACGAGTTGGCGCCGGAAGGCGCTCTGTGTGCCTGGGAAGGAGATCAGTATATGGTCGTTCAGCAGACTACCCTGACCCGTCGTCTATTTCTCGCGGCTCTCGCCGGCGGCACTGCGGCGCTGCTGGCCGCCTGCGGCGGCACGACCAGCACGGTGACGACGGCGCCAGGCACGTCCGCCGCGGCCGGTCAGCCTGCGCGGACAGCCGGTACGGCGTCAGGACCCGCAACGACGCGAGTTGCCGGGGCAATCACCGCTTCGGCCAGCAGCGCGGCGCCTGCCGGGAAAGGCAAGACCGTGCGCGTGCTGACGGCCGACTATCAGACGCCGGCCACGCAGCAATGGTTCGACCAGAAGCTCAACCCGGCCTTTGCCACCAGGTACGGCGCCAATGTGGAAGTGGAATACGCGGGCTGGGGAAATCCCTTCAACAGCAAGCGCGACGCCGAGTTCGCCGCCGGCGATGCGCCGGACATCCTCGGCTCCGGCGCGGTGATGGTCGTCGACTACGCCCTGCGCGGCTACCTGCGGCCCATCGACGACTACCTCGCTCGCTGGCCGGACAACAGCGACTTCTATCCCGTCACCGTCAACGCCACTACCTACCAGGGCAAACGCTACGGCGTGCCAACCCGCGTCGATGCCCGCGCCATGCTCTACCGTGTCGACCTCATGCAGGCGGCCGGACTCGACCCGAAGCAGTTGCCGCAGACCTGGGACGACATGCAGAGCTACAGCGTCCGGCTGACGGCGCACACAGGCACGGCGGTCACTCGCCTGGGCTATGACCCTGGCTTCGGCAACCAGCAGTTCTTCCCGTACCTCTGGCAGAACGGTGGTGACGTAATCTCCGAGGATGGCCGCCACGCCCTGTTCGCCTCCGAGGCAGGCTTCGAGGCGTTGCAGTACTGGGCCGACCTGATCACCTACATCGACCCGCCCGGCACCAAGCTGCCGGCGCCACCGTCCGGCAGCAGTCCGCTCCAGGCTGGCAGCGTAGCCGCCTCAATGGGCGGCGCCGGCGTGATGTTCAACGTCCAGAAAACCGATCCGAGCCAGTTGACCGACTTTGCCATCGCCCCGCCACTGAAGCGCAAGAAGCAGACGATCAACGTCTTCCCCAACTGGCATGGCGTCACCAGCCAGTCCAAGGATGCCGAGTTGGCCTGGTCCTGGCTGGCAATGCTGACCTCCAAGGAGTATCTGCTGGACTATAACCAGCCGTTCGGCGCAATGCCACCGCGCGAGTCGCTGCGTACGGCAGGCTACATGGCCGACCCCAAGCTGCAGATGGCGACGGTGGCCGACGTCGTCCTGCACTACGCCCAACCGCAGCCCCTGGTCGCCGCCTTCGCGCAGTGCTGGGCCATCATGGACAAGGAGATCGCGACGGTCTTCGCCAAAACGGCAACGGCCAAAGACGCCCTCACCTCGGCCGCTCAGCAGTGGGACGCAGCGATCGCCCAGGACTACGCCAACGCCGGGAAATAAGCGTGATGCAGATCGTACACGGCACCTGGATCTCTGACGACGGCGGCGAGTGCGCCGCAACGTTTTGCACGTTTCACCAGCATCATTGCCGGATAGGGCAACTGACGCGACTCTGTTGATTACCCAGTTCTCGGTCGGCGCCTGGCAGACCAAAAGGGAAGCATCCCGGCACGGAGCTACATGACCGCCGGCATTGACGAGTATGTGTGGTGTCGCAGCGATGACTACGTGTACATGGCGCGTGGCGATGGCGGCGACGCCCGGCTCTTTGACATGCGCCGGGACCCGGCGCAGCAGCACGATGTGGTCAAGTCCCAGCCGGACATGGCGCGCCGCATGCATGGACAGGTGCTGGCCGATGCCGGCGGCGTGCTGCCCGACTACAGGCATCTGCAAGACCGGACCGCGCTCGCCTGGTGGGAACTGTATCGCTTTCTCTGATGTCAACTCCGGCGAAGCAACGAAGAAGGGCGAGGCCCCCCAGACTTGGCCTTCCCTCAGGGTTTGGGTACACCGCCGATGGGCGTGAGCAGCCCACCGTCAACCAGGTAAGCGCCGCCGGTCACGAACGAGGCCCGCGGGCTCGCCAGAAAGAGCACGACGTTGGCGATTTCCTCCGGTTGCGCGATGCGTCCGAGCAGGTGCATGGCGTTGCAGGCGTCGTACACCCGCTGCGGGTTCGGGTCCAGACTGGCGGCCCACTCGAGCATTGGAGTATTCACCGTCCCCGGCAGCACCGCGTTCACACGAATGCCCGGCGCCAGGTCCACGGCCATGCTGCGCGTCAGCCCGAGCATCCCGCTCTTGCTGGCCGCGTAGGCTGCGACGTTCGGCTGGCTGGCAAGTCCCTGGACACTCGATGTGTTCACCACGGCGCCACCGCCACGCTGCTGGATCAGAGGGACGACGTACTTCGAGACGAGAAAGACGCTCTTGAGGTTGACGCTGAGCACCTCATCCCAGACCGCTTCCGGTGTGTCCAGGACCGTCCCGTAGCGCTGGATGCCGGCGTTGTTGTGCAGCACGTCCACCCCACCGAAGACGCGCATCGCCTCGGCCGCGATGCGCTCGGCGTCGGTCCGCTGGGAGACATCCGCCTGCACCACCAGATTCTGTCTGCCAATGGCCGCGATCTGCTCTGCCGTCTCCTCGGCAGCGGCTCGGTTCACGTCGACGACCACGACAGCGGCGCCTTCACGGGCAAATGCCAGGGCGGAGGCACGACCGATCCCCATTCCGGCGCCGGTGACGACGACCACCTTGCCGTCGAACTCAGCCATCAGCCGGCCGCCTTTCGCTCTTCAGACCGCTCGGTGAAGACGACGCGCCCGTCCGGTGTGATGCGTTGCACGCGCCCCTCGTCGGCGAACAGCACCGCCCGCAACTCCACATGGAGTTGCTCACCCGGGGCCAACCAGCGGGCGGTACCCTGCTCCAGCGCCCGCTGCAACCCCCGGCCGGGATAGCTCGTCTGCGGCTCCACGCCCATCACGTAGGTCGACCCGTACCACGGGTAGTCCAGTGTCCCCCGGAACTCCTGCCAGATCCACACGCAGGAGAACACCTCACGCGGCCAGACCAGACCGACACCCAAACCAAGGCGGGGATTCGTGAGCGCATACCAGCCCTCCTGAAGGTCCAAGGCGTAACCGAAGTTGGCCACGTGGGCCTGCGGCCCGGGCACCTGACTCAGGTCCACTGTCCCGCCATCGGCGCGCGGCGCTTTCGGCCAGCCCGAGCGCTGCCCGGGCGTCAGCCAGGTGTACACGGCGGTCTGCTGTCCGTCCGCCTCGAACCCTATCGCCGGCAGTTCCAGCGTGCAGCCCTCAGCGAGGAAGGGTGGGCCGAAGGCGAGGTGGTGGCCCCACATGAAGGGCATGGCCTCCGCACTCTCATTGGTGACGCGCTCCCAGAGCCGCAGCACCGGGCGCTCGGGATCGAGCGAGACGCGCTTCTCCAGGCGGAAGGGCATCCGGGCGCAGCGGAGCTCCAGGCGGACCTCGGGCCCGCCGTCTTCACCGGTCATGATCTCGTAGCGCCAGGGCGCAACCGAGGCCTCACCGTGAAAGCCGAGTTCCGCCCCTCGATACCTGCAGGCGTCGCCGGCGTTGGGGAAGAGCTCCTGCCAGCCGCCGGCGTAGTGGTCGAGCCAGACCGTCGCCGACTGCATGGCCGTGCCCGTCGAGACGGATGGTGGACGGAGGCCCCAGGGCGCCTTCCAAAGCACGTCCAGGTCGTGCGGCCGCGAGCGCAACTCGTAGATGTCACTCCCCTTCTCCGGCAGCAGCAGGACGCTCAGATCCTGGTTCTCCAGCCGCACGGCCTGCCAGCCGGCGGGCAGGCGCTCTTCTCTGACGGTGACCATCAGGCGCTCTGCTGCAACTCGCCTGCCGGCGAAATGCGATAGACCTGGCCCGCCTCACCGCCGGCATAGAGATACCCATCAGGCCCGTAGGCCACGCCTTCGGGGTGATCCAACCCCTCCACGAGCGTTTCGACGCGCTGCAGATCGACCAGTGGGCCTGCCTGAACTGTGGACTGGAGCACCCTCGCCATCGCTACCGGCGCTCCTTCCCAACGTCTTCGGCGAACTCGTTCCAGTAGCCGGCAAGCACGCCCAGGTTGTCGCGTGTGATGAGTTGATAGGGTACGTCCAGCGCGGGGACCGGTCGCGCGGGCGGGCTCCACACCAGGCTGCGCCGCGGCAAACTCTCCGGATCAAGCGCGCCGCGAGCGAGCGCCACCGCGGCCTGCAACGCCTGGCCGGCGAGCGCCGCCGGATCCTGGAAGACGGTGGCCTGCTGCCGGCCCGTCTGCAGGCACTCCAACGCCTCCCGGTCACCGTCGCCACCGACGAGGCAGACCTGCCCAGTCAGGCCACGCTCGGCAAGCTCTTCGCCCACTCCGCCCGCCATGTCGTCGTTCGCGCAGACGATGGCGTGGACACCGATGTTCCCTGCGGCCGGCCCGGGTCCGTAACGGTCGAGCAACTCGGCAGCGAGACGCCGGGCCGTGGCCCGCGACCAGTGCGGACTCACCTCGTCGGCCAGCAAGCGCAGACCTGGGAAGCGTGCAAGCGCGTGCCGGTTGCCTTCCGCCACATTCCGCGCATTGTCGTTGTAGGGATCACCTTCAATCAGCACGACGTTCCCGTGTCCGTGCAGGTGCGCGGCGACAAACTCGATCTGGATCACGCCCTCTTGGAAAGTATCGCCGCCGACGAACAGCGCGAAGGCATTGCTCCGCACCGGGCGCTGGAAGCAGAGCACCGGGATCTTTGCCGCCGCGGCCGCCTGGAAGAGGGTGTCGGAGTGGACCGCGTGGACGGGATGGAGCACCAGCACAGCCGGCCGCTGAGCCAGCAACTCCCGAACGTCACAGGCCTGTTTCAGCTCGTCCTCGTTGGCGTCGGTCCACCAGAGGTCCGCGGCGCACGCCGACGCCGCGGCCAGCACGCTCCGGTACATCTCACGATAGGCCGGAACCAGGGTTGATCCCATACTCCAGGCGACCGGCGTGCGGCGTGCCGTCGGCGCCCCCGCCGGCGGGCGCTGCTCGCTGACGCTGGAGACGCCCCCCGCCACCTCGCGCACCAGCGCCGTCAGCTTCGGCAGACGCTCGGCATCGAGGCGCGCCATCGGCGCCGACACACTGATGGCCGCGCCAACCGTCCCGTCGGCATCAAGGACCGGCGCGGCGACGCAATGGACACCCTCGGCATAGCCCTCCACATCGTGGGCATGGCCGAAGCGGCGGACCTCCGCGAGCTCGCGCAGCAGATCGGGGAGCGTGGCGACCGTCCGCCAGGTAATTTGCGGCAGGCGGGCCGCGTCGAAGCCGCCGGCGGCGTAGCGCCGCGCCACCTCCGTATCGGGCAGACTGGCCAGGAGCACCTTGCCGCTGGCGGCGGCGTGGGCCGGGAGACGCCGTCCCAGCGGGGAGATCAGGCGCATGCTGTGCTCGCTCTCCTCGGCGAGCAGGTAGAGGACGTCGGTACCGTCGAGCACAGCCAGATGGGCGGTCTCGTCGCAGCGCGCCGCCAGCTCCCTGACGGCAGATCGCGCCCGGGCCAGCAGGGTATGCCCCCGGCTGTACGCCGCGCTCAACTCAGCCGCTTTCAGACCCAGACGGTACCGACGGCCGCGCGGGGCCAGTTCGCTGTAGCGACGAGCGACGAGCGTGTGGAGCAGGGCGTGCGCGCTGCTCTTCGGCAGTTCGAGCTCCTTGACCACCTCAGCGAAGGTGACTCCTTCGGGATGCGCCGCCAGCAGTTCAAGGATGTCCAGCGAGCGATCAGCCGACTTGACGAGCGCATCGCGGCGTAGCGGCGCGGTCTGGTCGAACATCTCAAGAACTTGTGTCACTACCGTGCCCCGTCGAGCGTGAACGCGCCGCCGGACGATGCTAACACGCTGCCAGAGTTCATGTCAAGAGCTGCAGTTCTCACATCAGAACTCGCTGTGGGCGATTCGGCACACCGGCGGACGGTCTGGGAGCGCTCGGCAGGGGGGGGGGCTTGCTGGTACGATTAGCGTCCGCACGCTTGACAGCCGGCAAGATAGCATGGTAGAAAGCCACCGAGGTTCATCTCCGTGTCCTGAGTTCGTCACTATGGACTCGGCAGCGCACCGGCGCACCGGTGGCCTGGGGTGTTCCCAGCCGGCGCGCAGGTAGAGAGAAAGGAAGTCCAGCCATGGCACGTTCCGTTCAGCTTACTCGTCGCCCGGTCCTGCGCAGCGTCGGCGCCGCCAGCGTGCTGCTGTCGTCCTCGCTCCTGGCGGCCTGCGGCGCCGCGAGCGCCGTCACCACGTCCAGCGTCAGCACGTCCGCAACGGCGTCGGTGACTTCCACCGGGGCGGCCGCGACGCCCACCGCCGCGCCGAAAGCCGCCGGGACGACGAGCCAGGTTGCCACAGCCACGTCCAGCGTCAGCACGTCCGCCGGGACGGCGCAGAGCGTTCGCGCCAGCAGTTCGGCCACGTCGACTGCCGCGGCGGTGATCGGTACCGGGGCGACGCGCATCGAATGGTGGCAGGGTATCGCCGGCCCACCCACCTCGCCCCAGCAGCAGGCGGATCGGGCCACGCTGGACGCCTTCATCAAGGCCCATCCCGAGGTCAGTGTGACCTATAACACGTCGGGGACTGGCGACGTGGATGAGCAGCCCGTCCTGACGCGGATTGCCGCCGGTACACCGCCCGACATTGTGACCGCCGCTGACCTGCTCCTGGCCAGTTGGGCGCTGACGAAGGCCATCGTGCCCCTGGACTCCTACATGCAGCGGGACAAATTTGACACCAGCCACTACTGGCCGGCCTCGCGCACGGTGATCCAGTACGCCGGCAAGACGTGGGGCATCCCCTGGACCAACGATGTCCGCGGCCTGCTCTATAACAAGACGCTGTTCCGCAATGCCGGGTTGGACCCGGAAAAGCCGCCCGCAACGTTGAGCGAGGCGAATGATCTTGCCGATCGGCTGACCAAATCAACTGGTGACACCTATAGTCAGGTTGGTTTCATTCCCTGGTTCGGTCAGGGTGTCTGGCTGTGGGGCTGGGGGTGGGTGTATGGCGGCGATTTCTGGGACCCTAACAGCCAGAAGGTCACGGCCAACGATCCCAAGAATGTCGCCGCTCTGACCTACTTCCAGCAGGAGGTACAACGCCTGGGTCTCGACAAGGTGACCACGTTCAATAAGGCGCAGAGCCAGGGCAAGCTGAGCGGACCGCTCGCCGGCCACATGGGCATGTGGATCGACGGCAACTGGAATTCCGCCTCCAATAAGAAGAACGCCCCGGATTTCGACTATGGCGTGGCCCCCTGGCCCGTGCCGGACGGTGGGAAGGCCAGTAGCTGGTCGGGCATCTGGTGCGATGTTCTGCCGCAAGGCGTCAAGAACCCTGACGCCGCCTGGACGCTGCTCAGCTACCTCGGCGGCGCTGAGGCGCAATTGATCAACTGCGAGATCACCGGCGACACCCCGGCCCGGCAAGATGCCAGCGAGCAGTTGCTGCCGAAACAGGTGGCGGCGTTCGGCCCCACCGTCAAGGACTTTCAGGCAATCATGCCCGTCTCGCATCACCGACCGACCATGCCGGCCGGCATCCAGTACTGGAACGACATGGCGACGATGGTGCAGGACGTGCTCAACGGCAAGCA
>DHIZ01000009.1:0-3569 GCA_002404055.1 Chloroflexi bacterium UBA4733 | reverse complement strand
CTTTCAGGCAATCATGCCCGTCTCGCATCACCGACCGACCATGCCGGCCGGCATCCAGTACTGGAACGACATGGCGACGATGGTGCAGGACGTACTCAAGGGCAAGCAACAGCCGCAACCGGCGCTGGACCAGCTCACCTCCGTCACGCAAATCGCCGTGGACAAGGCGCTCAAGGGCGGCGGCTGAGGTACCATTGCGGTAGTATGGGGGCAGACACGAGAGGAGTATCGGCGTGTACCGGGTCGGGTTTATCGGCTGCGGCGGCATCGCACGGGCCCATGCCGGCGGCTATGCAGCGGTGCTGGAGTGCCGCATCGTGGCGGCGGCCGACATCAGCCTTGAGGCGCTGAACGGCTTTGGTGAGGAGTTCGGCGTCAGCCGACGTTATACCTCATACGAGCAGATGCTGGCGGCGGAGCGGCCGGACATTGTCAGCGTCTGCACCTGGCCGCCGCAACACCCGGAGCCGGTGATCGCCGCCGCTCGCGCCGGCGCCAGGGGCATCCTCTGTGAGAAGCCGATGGCGCTCACCCTGCCGGAGGCCGACCGCATGAACGAGGCAGCGCGCGCGGCTGGAAGTGTCCTCATTATCGGCCATCAGCGCCGCTTTGAGCCGCGCTACGCTCTGGCGCGTCAGTTCATCACCGACGGAGCAATCGGCACAGTTGAAGAGATCCTGGCCATCTGCAACGGCGACCTCTTCAGTGACGGCACGCACGCCATCGACCTCATGCGTTTCTTGGCAGGCGATTCGCCGGTCAGTTGGGTGTTCGGCCAGATTGACCTACGCCAGCCCAGCGTCGGCAACACGGCACGCGTCGGCTACCAGCGCTGGCAGGAAACCGGTACGCGCTACGGACACCCCATCGAAGGCGGCAGCCTGGCGCAGGTGCAGTTCACCGATGGACCGCGGGGCATCCTGGAGACCGGCTTCGCGGCGCGTCCGCTGGGCTACCAGCGCTTCCGCGTGCTGGGCAGCGACGGCCGCATCGAGATCAGTGGCGACCCTCGCCCCGATGCCCCTCAGTTCCTGCGCCTCTGGCCGCGCGGCGCCGCCGGCTGGCAGGACGTCGACCTGCCACCGACCAATGCTTTCGCTGAGGAGGTGCGCGCGCTGATCGCCAGCATCGAAGGCGGCGTCCCCCATTTGCTGAACGGCGAGTCGGCGCGAGCCAACATCGAAGTGGCCATTGCCATCATGGAGTCTGCCTTTCGCCACGAGCGAGTGTCGCTGCCTATCGACATCCCTGATCACCCACTGCTCCGGCGACCGGCGGCAGGTGCCTCGTAGGCGATCTCTCGTCGGCGCCGAGGGCTACAGACTGTGTGATTCAGTCCTGAGGTGCGCACTGTCCAGGCTGCGTTTCATGCAGCGTTACCCCAGGCGGTTCAATTACCTTTCGCCACTCGCAATCTGCGGAGTGTTCATCCCCATAATAGCTGACACCCTATGAGCGTGTCCGGTAGCGTTTTGGCGGGCAGCAGTGCCGGGCAGGCGCGGAGGCAGGCCCCCTCCGGCTCGCACCGCTCGCCAGGTTCCCCCACTGCCGTGGGGGAACCGATGCTGCAGGTCAGGGGGCGGTTCCTGCCCCGTGGCTTGGGTGTGTCTGATATTATGGGACAGCCTCTCAGCTTGCGGCCTGGGCCAGGGCGAGCGCCGTGGTGACCGCGCTGCCCTGAATGGTGCAGGACTTTCAGGCAGAGGAGGACTGGCCGGAGATGGAACGGCCGCCCTGCGGGCGTCGGCGCGTCGCGCTGTTGCTGTATGACGTCTGCTGCTGCCTTCGGGCGCCCGAGCGGCTCGCCGACGCCGCGCGCTGGACGCCGAAGGCGGACCGTCGAAGCGGCCGTGCCGTGGAGCTCCTGGGTGGGGCTGCCTGGCCCCGCATTCGAGCTGCCTTTGCCCCCAAGGGCGGGCCAGTGCGCCGAATGCGCGTGCATGCGAGCTGACCAGGCGGAGGCGCAGCGCGCCGGCATCGCCGCCGCCCTGACCGCTGGCCTGACGGTGGCGGAGGTCCCCCGCACGGTGGGCTGCGTGCCGAAGACCGTCTACCACTTCCTGGCGCGAGCTCAGGAGTCGGCCGTGGCGGACGGTCGCCGAACGAACAGCGGCAGGCCGCCCGTCTACTCGGAAGGGGCGCAGGCAGCCGTTCGGAAAGCGCGGGAGAGCGAGCCGGCGAACGGTCCTCGGCTGCTCCACCACGTGCTCCTGCGGAACCCCGGGCGGTATGGCCTCACGGCAGCAGAGGCGCCGTCGCCAAGTCGGATTGCCGAACTAATCCACGAGTGGGGCCTGGCCGTCAAGCCGGTTGGCCCGAGGGATCGCCGCCGGTATCCGCGCCATGCTGCCACTACGCCAGGCGTCTTCACGATCGACACCCTGGGGGCCGTGGCTTTAAGGGGTAGGTTTTTGGATTAGGCGTCATCGTCGAGGCCTGGGAGGGGGAGTTGGATAGGGCCGGGAGTAGGTGGCCAGGGGTTTGGGTTGAAGGTACCCCAGGGGAGCGGCTGGTGATTGAGCAGGGCGACGAGGATGCGGGTCCAGCCGCGTCGAAAGCAACTGACCAGGCGTAAGCGGCGGGTACCCGCGTGCGGGTGCTGGCGTTGTCGGCGCTGGGTGGCGAGCGTGGGGGTGAGATCGAGCAGGGTGCTGTCGGGGATGGTATCGTCGGCCTCGCCGCCGACCAGGAGCATCCACAGGCACCCAGAGGGTACCCGGCCGGCAACCGCCAACCAGAGGCGGGCGGCGCGGTCGGGATCCTCCATGCGGGTGCGTTGCCACTGCCACCCCGCTCGCTTGCGGGCGCCCTCTGGGCGTTTGAAGCCCTGCTCGATCCAGGCGCGCAGCCCGTACCAGCCGGCCTCCGCCGCCTCGGGCGGCAGATCGGTGAGGATCAACCAGGGACCCTTCGGGTACCCGCGTGCGGGTGCTTCCTGCCAGCAGGCGAGCAACGTGCAGGAGAGCCGGCTGTGCTTCTCGGTGAAGGCGACGCCGGCCCCCTGCCACGTCGTCCCGGGCCGGGGCACGAAGCACCCAGAGAGTACCCGCAAGCGCCGCCCGGCTCGTGCGCAAGCCGGGCGGAAGGTACCCTGGGCGTTGACGCGCAGGAACGGATGCCAGCCGAGCCGTCGAATGCGCCGGAACAGCCAGCGGGCGTACAAGCCCCGGTCGGCCAGGACGATGACCGTCAGCCGGGAGGGGATGGCCGGGCGGATCTGCCGCAAGAGGCGCAGCCAGTGCGGGCGCCAGGCCGCCGGCTGGTTGGCCGGCCGGGTACCCACGCAGTGGGTGTTGCCATGCCACCGGGATGGCGCAACCCCGATAGACCACGCTGAGCGCCAAGACGACGAAGCGCTCGCCCAGGCTGGTGGCATCCAGCGCCAAGGCGAACTGCGTCCCCCTGTAGCCTGCCAACACCCAGCGCAAGAGCGGCACGAAGCAGGCGGTCACCGTGCCGGTGAGCGTCCAGTTCCTGCCGCTGGTCGCCGCGCTTCCGCCCCGCCGGGTAGCACCACTCCCGCAACTGCTGGCGAACCGTTCCCTCTTTCCTGTCTCTTATACACATCT
>DHIZ01000078.1:13342-26720 GCA_002404055.1 Chloroflexi bacterium UBA4733 | reverse complement strand
TTGATGTCGTCGCCGATGATCGGCAGCCCGGCGGCCTCGAAGCGCCGGCGCCACTCCGGCGTGCCGGCGATGAAGACGGGGATGCAGTTGACGACGCCGACGCCGGCTTGCAGCGCCTGCTCCATATACCAGCGGGTGGCCTGTTCGCTGCCGACGGGCAGGTAGTTCACCAGGACGTCGGCCCGCGTGGCGCGCAGGATAGCGGCGACATCGGCCGGCGCTGTGCCGGTGACGTGGATCAGGTCGCGGGTGTAGCGACCGATGCCGTCGTAGGTGGGGCCACAATGCACCGGCACGCCGAGGCGGGGCACGTCGCAAAATCGGTAGGTGTTGTTTGGGGCCGCGTAGATGGCGTCGCCGAGGTCTTTGCCGACCTTCTGGTCGTTGACGTCGAAGGCTGCCACGAACTCAATGTCGCGCACGTGGTAGTCACCCAGGCGGACGTGCATCAGGCCCGGCACGCGCGCGTCATCGGCGGTGTCGCGATAGTAGTGGACCCCCTGGACCAGGGAGGAAGCGCAGTTGCCGACGCCAACGATGGCAACGCGAACGGGGTTGGCAGTCACGGGTGGTCGTCTCCTCTTGCATCTACTCGTGTAGATGAGGGATGGTACCCACAGAGAGGGTGACACGTCAAGCATGGCGAATGCGGTAACCAGGTCCGCGCTGCCCCGTCCCGGCCACGCCACGCGCGACGACGTGGCCGCCCGTGCTGGTGTCTCCTCGGCCACGGTGTCCTATGTCGTCAATAACGGACCGCGTCCGGTAGCGGCGGAGACACGGGCGCGCGTACTGGCAGCCATCGCCGAGCTGGGCTATCACCCGGACAATGTCGCCCGCAGCCTGCGCGTGCGCCAGACGCACATGCTGGGTCTGGTGTTGCCCGACAGCGCCAACCTCTTCTTTGCCGAACTGGCCCGGCGGCTGGAGCGTCAAGCCGATGAACACGGCTACAGCCTGCTGCTCTGCAACTCCCAGGAGGACGTGGCGCGCGAGGCTACCCAGTTAGCAGCGTTGCGCAACCAGCGCGTGGACGGCATCATCCTCATCCCCGCTGATGCCCCCGGCGGCAACGTCCCTGCCACGCTGGACGGCATCCCCGTGGTGGCGCTGGACCGCGTGCCGCCCGACTGGGTCGGCGACAGCGTGCGCACCGACGCGCGCCAGGGCGGAGCGCTGGCAGTGCGGCACCTGCTGGCGCTGGGGCACCGGCGCATCGGCTTCATTCACGGCCCACAGCGGCTGGCCCACGCCCAGGAACGGCTGGATGGCGGCCTGCTGGCGTTAGCTGAAGCGGGTCTGCAGCCCCAGCCGGCGTGGCAGTATCCAAGTAGCTTCGACTTCGCCGGTGGCTGGAACGCCGCGCGAGCGCTCCTGAGTCTACCGGAGCGACCGACCGCCCTTTGTTGCAGCAACGATGCCATGGCAGTCGGCGCGCTGGCCGGCTTGCACGCGCTCGGGCTGCGCGTGCCGCACGACGTCTCCGTGACCGGCTTCGACGACGTGCCGCTCGCCGCCTATGCCGTCCCGGCGCTCACCACCGTGACGCAGCCCTACGACGCCATGGCAGCAACGGCGCTGGCGATCCTGCTGCAGCGCATCGCCGAAGCGGCGAATGGGGCGACGGCGCAGCCGCCGAGTTGCCGGATGCTGGATATCGGGTTGGTGGTGCGGGAGTCAACGGGGCAGGTGCGGAGGTAATGGGGCAGGCGATCACTGGGCGGGGGCCTCCCCCGCCACCAGACCGGCGGACTCCCCGATCAGCTGCGACTTGACACGTGATTCAAAGCGTAATATCCTAGAACATGAACGATACTCTACGTTCTCTTTTTGTGTCCGGCCAGAACAGCGCAGGCGGGCGCAGGGGTCGCGTCAATTCTGGCCCGCTCTAGCTGAACTCAAGGAGGAATGACTGCATGCCTGAAACGTCGATTCTGCCGCCGGGCACACGCGGCTTACCCGTCATTGGCAGCCTGTTGCAGATGCGGCGCAATCCGCTGGCCTTCCTGCGCCGGACGCAAGAGCAGTATGGCAACGTCGCTACCGTGCACCTCGCCGGGCGGACGATCGTGCTGTTCTTTCGCCCGGAGGCGGCGCACTTTTTTCTGGTGGAACAGGCACGGAGCTTCACCAGCGGCAGCGGCCGGGTGGAAATGCGCCGCCTTCTGGGGGAGGGTTTGCTCACCACCGATGGCGAGGCGCACCGTCAGCAGCGCCGCCAGGTGCAGCCGGCCTTCCACCGGCGGCGGGTGGAGGGCTACGCCGCGATCATGGTGGAGCAGACCCGGCAGATGCTGGCACGATGGCGACCAGGCACGCAGGTGGATGTGGCGCGCTCCCTGCAGGAGCTGACCTTGCGTATCGTCGTCAAGGCGCTCTTCAACGTTGACCTGCAGACCCAGAGCGCCGGCTTGAGCGAAGCCTTCACCGCCGCCATCGAGAGTCGCCGGCCGCTCTTCTTGCCTCAGGTAAAGCTCAATCTGCCCTTCACTGCCTACCGGCGCTTCCTGGCGGCCAGGGCTACCCTGGATGCCTTCGTCTACCGTCTGATCGCTGAACGCCGGGCGGATGGCCGCGATGCCGGTGACGTGCTCTCGATGCTGCTGCAGAGCCAGGACGAGGAGGGCAGCGCGATGACGGACGAGCAGGTGCGCGACCAGGCCATGACCCTGATTGCCGCCGGCCACGAGACCACCTCCAATGCCCTCTCCTGGACGTTCTACCTCCTGGACCGGAATCCCGTGCAGCGCGAGAAACTGCTGGCCGAGTTGCAGTCCGCGCTGGCCGGACGGCCGCCGGCACTGGAAGACTTGCCAGGGCTGCCCTATCTGGACTGGGTGCTGAACGAGTCCATGCGCATCTACCCGCCCGCCTGGACGATTGGCCGGCGTTCCAGCGAAGCGTTTGACCTGGAGGGCTACCACTTCCCCGCCGGCACGCGTGTGCTCTTCAGCCAGTGGGTCATTCACCACCTGCCGGATGTCTGGGGCGATCCGGACGCCTTCCGACCGGAGCGCTGGGACCCGGCAACCGGGCAGAAGCCGCCGCCAGGCGCCTATTTCCCCTTTGGCGGCGGGCCGCGCATGTGCATCGGCATGCCCTTCGCCCAACTGGAGATGCGGCTGCTGCTCGCCACCATCCTGCAACGGTACGTGCCCCGTCTGGCGCAGGGCTGGCCGGTCGTGCCGGCGCCGCGCGTGACCTTGCGCCTGAAGCATGGCCTGCAGATGATTCTGGACCCTGCGCCGGTGGCTGAGCGACCCCAGCCGGATGCGCAGCTCCCGGCCCAACCGGCTCCGGTGTAGCAGCGGGAGATGAACGTCGGTCGTGGCGCCACCCGGCTGAAGGTGCAGTGTTCGTAATGACTCGCTCGGCGCCGCGCGCTGAACCTCAGTCACCGCCGCCGCATCGCCCGCCGGAATCAGACGACCCGTTCGACCTGCCGCGTATGCCGCGCCAGGCGCGCAGTCGCGCCAAGCAGGAGCAGTTGCTGGCGGCGGCGCTCGCCCTCTTCGACGAGCGCGGCTTCGAGGCGACGACGATCGATGCGATTGCTGGACATGCTGGGGTGAGTGTGGGCATCTTTTACCGCTACTTTCGCTCCAAGGAGCAGATCCTGCTGGACTTGACGCAGGAGCGGTTAGCGGAGATCCGCCTCAACCTGGGCGATGTGCGGTCGGCGCCGCTCAGTGTTGCCGAGTTGGAGCAGCGGCTCAGCGCCTTTCTGGTCAGTGCTCGCCACTTCAGCGGCCTGCGGCGGGCGCGCCAGGAGTTGCTGCTGCGCCGGCCGGAGCTGGCGTTGATCGAGCAGCAGCAGTTCGACCTGCTCTGCCAGGAGTTGGCCGCCAACATCGAGCAGGGCCGACTGAGCGGGCTGCTGCGGCCCGACCTCGACGCCGCGGCCACCGCGGTGACGATCCTGCTCCTGGCCATGCAACTGCGCAGTCTTCTGCCGCAACGCACGGACGAGCAGTTGGGGCCTGTCATTCAGGCGGCAGCACAGATGATTTATCACGCGCTGGTGCCGGATTAGGCGGGACGATGGTGGCACTCGCCATAGACCAGTAGTCGTTTGCTGACATTCGATGATCGCCTGGTCAGCGCGGCGCGCCATAGTATCAGGGAGACGACGAGAGCACAAACTGCTGAGTCCACGTCCGTCCGCCGTCAACCGTGACCAATATCTGCGATGGGCGCACCGCACTGCCTTCCGCCACCAGCCATCCCTGGTTGCTGCTGATGAAGGCGATGTCGTTCGTCGTTGGCGGCAGTCCGGGGACCGGGAAGACGTGCCAGGTATGGCCGGCGTCGGTGGTGCCGCCAATGGCGACTGCCGGTGGTGTTGTCGGCGACGGTGGATAGCAGGCGAAACACACGCCGGTAAGGTAGGCGGCGTCGGCATCCACGACGGACAGGGCGCCGGCATAGGAGCCGGGGTCCGGGCCAAGACCGCCGCTGAGCTCGTGCCCCGTGAGGAGTTGCCAGGGAGCGCCGCTTGCCGAACCCCGATACAGCGCGTAGAACTGGTTGCCGGCCCCGACTCCGCCCAGGAAAAGGTCCCAGAGCACGCCGCGTGGCGCACACTGCAGTCGTTGACCGAGATCACCCTCGCTCGTCATCGCCGCTGGCAGCGCTACCTGCCGCCAGTTCGCTCCCGCGTCCGTCGTGGCATAGAGCGCCGTTGGCGACGGGGGAGGCGCCTGGCGGCCGTTGCTCTGGAAGGGGCTCGTGTTCACCACCCAGCCAGTGTCCACGCTCACAAAGCACAAGCCGCCAACGGCGATCGGCGTCGCCAGCGGCTGCCAGGTGGTTCCGGCATCGGCCGTCCGGTAGAGCGCGCCATCGGCCACGCCGTAGCCGGAGGTGGGGCTGAGGAAGTGCATCTGGTCCAGTGGCTGTGGTGGCTCGCCGAACGGCAGCCAGGTTTGACCACCGTCAGCAGTGTGTAGCAGCGTATGTTGACCAAGCGCCCAGCCGTCGTCGGCGTTCAGGAAGTCGAGTTGCGCGAACACTTCCGGGCCGGTGTATTGCGTAGTCCACGTCGCGCCGCCATCAATTGTAGCGACGATGCGCTGGCTACCGGCAGCCCAGCCGTGCTGACCATCGACGAAGAGGATTGCGTGCAGGTCGGGGTTCGGCAGCGGCTGCGGCGGCACTGGCGCATCCGCCACCACCGGCAGCCCATCGGGGTTGGCCTCCCAGGCGAAGCGCTGCGTGTTGAGCCGTTCCTCCAGACCGTGAGGGCCGTTGATCCAGGTGTGGTAGCCGTCGGTGAAGGCTGTCCAGTTATCGGACTTGCGCCAGACCAGCAGTCCCCCGCTCGTGTGCTGCAAACCGTCGCCATTGGCCGGGTTGTGCTGCTCCTCCTCTCGGCACTGCCCCACCTGCTGCGGGATCATCTGCTCCAGCGTGGCGAAGCCGAGGACGAACGAGCAGCCATCGGCGTGGGCCGTTGGTACGGCGTGCCCAGTCGCCAGCAGGGCAACGGCGATCACTGCCGCCAACCAGCGTCGATTGGAACGTTGCATAGGCCTCCTGGTCGGGGACGAGCGCACGCTATAGCATTCTTACATATAGGTATAAGACGCTGGACGCATGGCGTCGTAACATTGGACGGGAGCGGTGCGGGGAACCCCTTCCGGCGCGCTTCGCTTGCCAGGTTTCCCCCTGACGGGAGAAACCTTCGTTGCAATTCAAGGCACGGCTGCCGATGGCCCGCTTTGGCTGTTTTTGGTGGAACCACGAAGCAACTCCGCCGACGCGCGGCGTCGGCGCGTTGCGCTACGGCCGCCCTACGGTAGTCGGCGCGTCGGTCGTCGGCGCGGACCGTGGAAGGGGTCATGCCGTTGCTGCGAACCTCCGTCCCACCGACGCTTCGGTTCACCCACACGCTCCCGTATGGAGCCGTCCCCGGAATTGCAGCCAAGGTTTCTCCCGTCAGGGGGAAACCTGGCGAGTAGTGCGAGCCGGAAGGGGTTCCCTCCGCACCTCACGGTTGCCAGGGTTGGGGCGTCGTGCGAACCGCCGCGCCACTCGTGATTGCTTGCTCGATGCTCAACGCGAGGTATTGGTCCTGCGCGGCTTCCGCCAGCGAGTAGCAGTCGGGGCCGCCATTGACATAGTCCGCCATCTTGGCCAGGGCGGTGGCGATGGCGACCTCCTCGTCGGTCAGGCGAGCGGGGGCGAAGGGATTGCGGTAGAGCCACTCGCTGCCGCCGAGGATGCCGCGGTGGAAGTAGCCCTCCAGGTTGCCCTCCTCTCCGGCGTCTTGTCGGCGGAGGTCGAAGCTGATCGGTGTGCCAAAGTCTTGCAGGTAGCGCACCTGCGCGTTGTTGATCTCGCCGCGTTCACCGCGCACCAGCAGGCGCTGCGAGCGAATCCAGGAAAAGTACATCTCCCCGGCGAAGTCGAAGATGCCCAGCTTGTCGCCAAAATCAAGCCAGGCGAGCAACTGCCGGGAGGGCGCCAATTGCTCGGCGCTGGGCGGACCCTGCCGCGTGGGACCTGCCAGCAGCGCGGAACGGAACTCGCGGGCAGTGATCGTCACCGGTGCGAAGCCGACGCCGAGCATGTGGCGCAGGATGCTCAAGCCGTGATAGCCGTGGGCGACACTCACCTGCACCTGGGATATTGCTCCGAGCCGGCCGGACTGCACCAGCGCCAGGCGGGCGGCGTGCAACGGCTGGAAGAGGAACTGTTCCGCCACCTGGACGCGTGCACCCTGCTCGACCAGGCGATAGACCGCCTGCAGCCCCGCCAGGTCGCGCGCCGGCGGCGTTTCCGTTAGCGTCGGCATCTGCCGTTGCGCCAGTTCTTCCAGCAGTTGCGGCGCCACAGCCACCGGCACAGACAGCACAGTGAACGCCAAAGGCATCGCCGCCAACAGTTCACCCGGCGTGCGATAGGTGTGTACGCCCCATGCCGCCTCCAGCGCCTGGCCCTTGCCGACATCGCGCACTACCATGCCGCCGACCCGGAAGCGGTCCGGTAGTGCCTGCGCGATACGCAGGAAGAACTCGGCGCGCCAACCGCCGCCAATGATACCGAACGTGACCGGGTCGGTCGCGGACATAATACTCACCAATACCTTCCAGGCCGATGTGCCGTAGGGAACCTTACACTATCCGCAGCAGGAGCGCAGTGTTCCTGATAGCGTGTCGCCGGGGCAGCCGACCGGCGGCGCGCTGAGGCCACACGCGGGTGCGGCTGATCGAATCCGGTAGCGCCGGGAGTGGAGCAGGGGGCATGGTCGACACTGATTTGGCGGCACGGCTGGATCGACCCACGGATCTCCGCAGCTCCCTGCTGGCTGCTGCCGGATTATCGTTCGGCCCGGCCGTCGCCATCGGTTTCGCCCGCTTCGCCTATGCCCTGCTCCTGCCGGGGATGCGTACCGACCTGGCCTGGACTTTCGCGCAGGCCGGGGCGATGAACACCGCCAACGCCCTCGGCTACCTGTTCGGCGCCCTCGTTGCCACAGCAACAGCCCAGCGGTTCGGCGCCCGCCCGGCGTTCGCCTACGGCATCGCCGTCACCGCTGCCGCGCTGCTGCTCTCCGCCGTTACGACGAGCTTCCCGGCACTGCTGTTGTTGCGGGTGGTGGCCGGTGTGGCCGGCGCGATCACGTTCATCGCCGGTGGCGGTCTGGTCGCGCATCTCGGCGGACGAATCGCTAAGCGCAGCTCTCTCCTCCTTTCCCTGTATTTCGCCGGCGGCGGCCTGGGCATCCTCATCTCCGCCCTTGCCGTCAACCCGCTGATCACCGTGACGCCGCACTCCTGGCGTTTGGGCTGGCTGAGTTTAGGGGGTCTCAGCATCCTGGCTCTGCTGGCCGCCTGCCCGGCCCTGCGGCGAGTGGACGAGATAGCAGCGGCTCCGTCGGCGGCCGCCCGCGCTACCTCCGTCCGGCTGCTGCGCTTCACCTTCGGCGCCTACGTGCTCTTCGGGACGGGCTACATTGCCTACATCACGTTCATCGTTGCCCTGCTGCGCGGCGAAGGGGCCGGTGTCGGCCTCGTGAGCCTGTTCTGGGCGCTGCTCGGACTCGCAGCCATCGCCTCGCCCGCCCTGTGGGGTCCGCTTCTGGAGCGCCTCCCCGGCGGACGCGGCCTCGCACTCACGATGCTGGTGTTGGCGATCGGTGCGGCGCTGCCGGTCGCCAATCCGTCGACCGTTGCGGCCCTCCTCTCGGCGCTGCTGTTTGGCGGCTCGTTCTTGAATGTGGTCACGGCGGTCACGACGGTAGCGCGGCGCATCCTGCCGCCGCACAGCTGGACCGGCGGGATCGCCGCGCTGACGGTCGTCTTCGCCAGCGGGCAATGCATCGGTCCCCTGCTCTCCGGCGTGCTCGCCGACCGCTCCGGGGGCGTGCGCCTGGGGCTGGCGCTCTCGGCCGGCCTCTTGCTCCTCGGCGCGTTCGTCGCCTTGGGGCAGCGCGAGTAGCGGCGTTGAGACCCAGGCGCCAGCAGTCTTTAGTACTCTGCGGCATGGCAAAGTGCGCGTTGCCGAACTGGGAGCGCCGCGCTGGGGTGGCAGCGCGCCCCTGGCCGGCGACGACTACCCAGTGGGACGTGCTGTACCTACGCCGGTCTGAAGGTCTTCATTATCCAGGAGCGCTTGAACACGCAACGGTTCCCCTGGGAGGCCAATCCAGACAAATTACCAACAGTTGGATGACGAGCATAGCGCGGGAAGAGGGAACGGTCATGTGCGCGACTCCATTGAACTTCGGTCCACATTGCCACCGCACGCCTGGCGACTAAAGTCGCGGCTAACACCCACGCTACGCGCGGGTACCCGGCAAAGTCCGCCTGCGCGGACTTGTCCCCAGCCCGCGCAGGCGGGCTTCGCTGGCATTAGGCGCGATTTCAGTCGCCGGCCGCCTACTCAGGAACTGCGCTGACCTTGGTAGATGCACCACTCAGCCGGTCGCCTTCAAGTAGCGGCGGCCTAGCCTGTCAGGCCAATCTACACTGCTGGGATAGCGCGTGAGTTGGCGGATCGTTTCCTCGACGGCCTCCTGCAGGCGGTCGGGCTGGTCGCCGATCAGGCGGATGGTCCAGTCGTTGCCGAAGGCGATGTGGACGCGCTCGTCGGCGCGGCCGCGTCCGGGCAGCCTTCCGCTCATCTGGGTATCATGGCGACCACTCCCAGGTTATCAGCAACTCGGCGTCATCGAGCCGGCGGCCTACTGGACGGAATCCGACCTTCTCAAGCACGCGGACCGAGGCAGCGTTATCCTCCCGGCACTCTGCCGTGATGCGGCGCACCGCAGGTTGCTTCACGGCCCAGGCGACCAGCGCTCGCGCCATCTCGGTGGCATAGCCCCGATTCTGAGAGGACGGGTTCACGCCGTAGCCCAACTCGACTGTGCCGCCCTCGTCCGGCAGCTCCTTGAAGCTCATCTGACCGACAGCGAGCAGCGTGGAACGCTCGATCATGGTCCCTCCCCAGTCGGCGTACTGGGGATTGGTGGCGAGTTGCGCTGCCCAGGTGGGAAACAGCGCCAGGGCAGCGCCAGGCCACTCCGGCGGGAAACGCACCTTGACCGCCTCGAAGCTGGTCCGGCCGTCGCGCAGAGCTTGCCTGGGCACCTGCGCCTCGAAGTCAGACTGCATCAGGCGGGCCTGAAGGACGGCATGCGGCGTCGATATGAGGAAGAGACGGGGGGGTCTCGAGCGTCAACACGCGGTTACTCCTCTTGATCCGTCCTGCCGCACGCCCCCACGGCAGGTATCGAGATCGTGCGGCCACCCCCGAACGAGGCTATACGGCGGGGAGGCCAAGGCGGCGGCGGGCGCGCTGGTATTCCGGCACGATGTGCTCCGTGTCAAGGTCTGGCCCCTTTGCACGGGTGCTACACTAGCTCGCCTATGATGCCTTCGACTGCCACCCAGACTGAGCAATCGCCCGAGCTTGCCGCCGCCTTGCAGCGCTACTTCGGCTTCGCCGCTTTCCGCGCCGGACAGGAGGAGATCGTGCGGCGGGCGGTGGCCGGGCGCGACACGCTGGCCCTCATGCCGACCGGCGCCGGCAAGTCGCTCTGCTACCAACTGGCCGCCATGCTGCGGCCCTCCCCCACGCTGGTCATTTCCCCCTTGATCGCCCTGATGAAAGACCAGGTCGACAACCTGCCGCCGGCCATCGCCAGGCAGGCGACGCTGATCAATTCCTCGTTGGAGCAGGGGGAGGCCGGCCGCCGCGTGCAGGCGCTGGCGCAAGGGCAGTACAAGCTGCTCTATGCAGCGCCGGAGCGGCTGCGCCAGCGCAACTTCGTGGCAGCTCTGCGCAGCGCCGGGATCGGGTTGGTGGTGATCGACGAAGTGCATTGTGTCAGCATGTGGGGGCACGACTTCCGACCCGACTACATGTTCATCCGCGCGGCGCTGGAAGACCTCGGTAACCCATCCGTCCTCGGCCTCACGGCCACCGCTACGCCGACCACCGAGCGCGACATCGCCCTCTCGCTGGGCCGCGACCTGGACGTCGTGCGCGCCAGCGTGCAGCGGCCCAACCTGCGCTTCGAGGTGGAGCACGTCGAGAGTGAGGACGACCGGCAGCGGGCTATGCTGGAGCGAGTGCGCGCGCTGCCTGGTTCCGGCATCATCTACGCCCGCGCGCGCGAGAAGTGCGAGCGACTGGCGGCGTTGCTCCAGCGCAGCGGCGTCAACGCAGTCCACTACCACGCCCGGTTGGAAGCGGCGGAGCGCAGCCGCGTGCAGGATCGCTTCCTGCAGGGCAGCGCGCGCGTCGTCGTCGCCACCACCGCCTTCGGCATGGGCATCGACAAGGCCGATATCCGCTGGGTGCTGCTCTATAACTTCCCCAACTCCCTGGAGAGCTACGTGCAGATGGTGGGACGGGCCGGCCGTGACGGCGCGCCAGGCGCCTGCGTCCTCTTCGCCGGCGACGCCGACGCCAAATCGCTCACGCGCTTCGCCCAGACCGACCTGCCCAGCATCGAGCAGTTGCGGGCAGTTTACGCCCAGCTCAAGCGGCAGTCCGTGGACGGCTGGACGGAGGTCACGCCGGAAGAGCTGGGTACAGCAGCCGGGCTGCAGGAGGATACGGATCCTCGCGTCTTCATTGGCATGCTGGAGCGGGCCGGCTTAGCGCGGCGGCACTACGACGCCGGTCGGGCCGTGCGCGTCGAACTGTTGCCGCCGCCGCCCGATACCAGCCGCCGCATCAGCGAACTGCTGCGGCGCTACGAAGACCAGGCTCACGACCGCGCTCAGCGTATGATCGCCTTCGTCGACGTGGAACGCTGCCGCCACCTGCAGGTGGCCGAGCACTTCGGGGAGACGGCGGAGACGCCCTGTGGCATGTGCGACGTCTGCACGCCCGGTCCTGCCGCGCAGCGACAACGCAGCGCCGCGCCGCCGTTGCCCAAGGACCTGGCGCGGGCCATCCTGGATGCCGCCGACGGCCTCACCTGGCCCGTCGGCGAGCGCGGGCTGGCCGCCATGCTCAGCGGCTCCGTCGATGCCCCACCCTCCGCCCAGCAGAACGCGGCCTACGGGCTGCTGGCCGCCGCCCGACCCTACAAGGTGAAACGCTGGATCAGCCAGTTGATCGAGCACGGCAACCTGGAGCACTTCGAGAGCCGCGACGGCTACCGCCTGCTCCGCGTGGCGAGCCGGGCGAAGCTGCCCGAACTGGACCCACCGGTCCTGGCGCGCTCCGGTCGGCCCTACGTGGCCGACGCCGACGCTGCCGCTGATGCCCAGGACCCGGCGGCAGCGCCAACCACGGAGCGCGAGACGCTGCGCCGCATCGTGGAAGCCTCGCCGGAGGCCTCGGTGCTCTTCGAGCAGTTGCGCGCCTGGCGCGCCGAGCAGGCCAAAGCGAACGGTGTCGCCGCCTTCGTCATCTTGCCCAACACGACGCTCTACGAGATCGCCATTCGCCGCCCGGCCAGCAGCTATGCCCTGGGCAACGTCAGCGGCATCGGCAAGCAGAAACTGGAACAATGGGGCGAGGCGATCCTGGCCCTGATACAGGAGAAAGGAACCTGACCAATGGCCGACACGCGTCCAAACGTAGTGCTGATGATCTGTCACGATCTGGGCCGCCGCCTGGGTTGTTACGGCGTGTCGGGCCTGCAGACGCCTAACTTCGACCGGCTGGCGGCGGCCGGCCTGCGCTTCACCCAGCAATTTTCGACGTGCCCGCTCTGCAGCCCCAGTCGCGGCAGCATCATCACCGGCTGCTACCCGCATAGCGTCGGGCTGAACGGTCTGGTCAATCGGGGCTGGGACATGCTGGACGGCGTGCCGACGCTGCCCCAGTTGCTGGGCAAGGCCGGCTACGAGACGACGCTCTTCGGCATGCAGCACGAGAAGCAGAACCCCCTGCGCATGGGCTACGGCCGCTACTTCCACGCCCAGGGGCCCCATCTGGTCTCGGAGATCGCGCCAATGGTCGCCGACTACATCACCGCGCGCCGCCCGGACGACGGGCCCTTCTTCGCTAACATCGCCACCTCCGAGACGCACCGCCCCTTCAAGCACGCACGCTACACTCCCGACGACCCGGCGACGCTGGACGTGCCGCCCTACCTGCCCGACCACCCGGCGGTGCGCGAAGACCTGGCCGACTTCCACGGCTTGATCCACGCCGCCGATGCCGGCGTCGGACAGATACTCGACGCCATCGAGCGTTCGCCGGGCGCTGAGAACACGCTCTTCATCTTCACCAGCGACCACGGCATCGCCTTCCCGCGCGCCAAGAGCACCCTCTACGACTCCGGCATCGGCACAGCCCTGCTGATGCGCTGGCCCGCGCGCATCGCCGCCGGCCAGGTCAGCGCGGCCCTGCTCAGCAACGTCGACCTGACACCAACCATTCTGGATTGCTGCAACGTCGCGCCATCGCCCGCCGCCCAGGGTCGCAGCTACGCCCCGCTGCTCGCCGGCCAGCCTGGCGGCGGTCGCCAGGAGGTCTTCGCCGAGAAGACCTATCACGACGTCTACGACCCGCGCCGCGTGATCCGCACCGAGCGCTGGAGCTACATCCGCAACTTCGAGGAAGGCCCGGCGTTGCCCCTGCCGGCCGATATCGCGCCCAGCCTGGCGGCCTCGGCGCTGGGACCGGAACGCGACGCCCCCCGCCCGCCGGAAGAGCTCTACGACCTGCAGGCCGATCCGCACCAGTTCCGCAACCTGGCCGCTGACGCTGCCTATGCCGACACTAAAGCCGGCCTGCGCGCCCGTTTGCAGTGCTGGCAGGAACAGACCGGCGACCCGCTGCTGCGCGGCGCCGTGCCGGAGCCGCCCCAGCCGGTGCGGGTGGCCAGAGGATGAGGAACGATGGACCCCAGAGACATGCATCCAACCGAGCGCCGTAGGGGCAGGGCCCCCCGGCCGCCCCCGGCCCG
>DHIZ01000078.1:12790-13148 GCA_002404055.1 Chloroflexi bacterium UBA4733 | reverse complement strand
GGCACGGGGGCCTGCCCCTACGCGTACGCAGACACCTCGCTATGTGAACTATGGCATCCTCTTCGCCGAGGACGACGCTGATGCGGCGCGGCTCGCTCCCAATCGCCCTCGCCTTCGCCCTCCTGCTGGCCCTCGCGCTGACGGAAGGGGCCGCCCAGGCGCCGCCGACGCTGTATCGCACCGCCGGCAACCAAATTCTAGGCCCCAGCGGCCGGCCCTACCTGATTCACGGGCTCAACCGACCCTCGCTGGAATGGCAGCCGCAGGGCAGCAACCTGTCGCAAGAGGATGTCGCTCGTATGGCGAGCTGGGGGGCCAACACCATTCGCATCCCCACCAATCAGGACTTCCTGCTGGC
>DHIZ01000078.1:7173-12626 GCA_002404055.1 Chloroflexi bacterium UBA4733 | reverse complement strand
GACTACCTGGCCACGCTGGACGCGCTGGTCGGCTGGGTCAATGCCGCCGGCATGAATGCCCTGATCGACCTGCACTGGTCGGATCGCGGCGACCCCTGCATCGCCAACATGGGCCAGCAGGAGATGGCGGATGCGCGCTCGCTACGTTTCTGGCAAACGCTGGCCGGGCATTACAAGGATAACCCTCGCGTCTTCTTCGACCTCTATAACGAGCCGCATGGCGTCTCCTGGCAGTGCTGGCTGCATGGCTGCACGACCGACCAGGGCTGGCAGGCCGTCGGCATGCAAGACCTCTACAACACGGTGCGTCAGGCCGGTTTCCGTAACCTGGTCTTCGTGGGCGGACTCGATTGGTCGCGCGACCTCAGCGGTGTTCCGCAGCACCCGTTGCAAGGCGACAACATCGTGTACGCCACCCACCCCTACTATACTTTGGTCGACCCCGCTCAACTCCACGCAACGTTCGGCGCCCTCACCGCAAACTATCCCATTGTGGCAAGCGAATTCGGCCCCTTCGCCGGTCAGACGCCGTTCTGCTCGCCCAGCGTGATGACCCAACTCATCAACTACTTCGACGCGCCGGACGGCAACCCTGCCAATCGCATCGGCTGGATCTCCTGGGCCTGGTATGCCGCCTCGGATGTCTGCGCCTTTCCGGCGGTCATCAGCGACTGGAGTGGCACGCCCGCCCCCAATGGCGTACCGGTGAAGGCGGCGTTGCAGCGCTATTATGCGGCAGAAAGGAACCCGTAATGCCACGTCGGTGGAGTCTCGCCATCATCCTGTGCCTGGTGGCCCTTGCCCTGCCGGCGACGCCGGCCCTGGCTGCCAACTGCCAGTACATCCTCGGTTTCAAGACGCTGCACGCCGACCTGGGCCTGACCGTTGCCAACTGCCTTGACGATCAGACCTTCGCCGCCAACGGTGATGCCCTGCAGCACACCGCCCACGGTCTGCTCGTCTGGCGCAAGCACCCACAAGTGGGTACCCGTAACTTCACCGCCTTCACCGACGGCTACCACACCTGGATCAACGGTCCCGCCGGGATCGAACTGCGCCTGAACACGCAGCGCTTCTCCTGGGAGAGCGACGCCGGCACGCCGGGAACCACCCTTCTTTCGACACCGGTGGCCGACGTGCCCGCCCTGGCCGACGTTACGGCACTGCTGGCGCGCACCACGGAAGTCGCCATCCCCAGCGAGCACATGGCCCTGGAACTGCCTCCCGTGACGATCTCGGACGGCGGAGCCGGCGCCTTGACTGCCGCCATCGGCGGTCGCTTTCCCACCGCCGATGGCTATGGGCAACTCGTCTTCTTCTGGCACGGCACGACCTTTCTGGGCGGGGATGCCAACCAGGAAAGCATGAGCATCCGCGGCGTCTCCTCGCCGGCTGCCGGAACCTTCAGCGTCAGCTACGCGCACTACGCTGCCACCGATGCCCTCTGCTGCCCCTCCCAGCCGCCGGTCACGATCAGCTACACCTGGAACGGCAGCCGGCTCGTGCCTGACGCCACGCCGCCGACCTGGGGTAAGCCGATCCTGGTAACGCTCGGCAGTGCGTGATCCCTGCGGTCCTCCAGGCATGCTACGGTGTACCGACGAGCGCAGGTTCCGGGAGGGTCGCCATGGCCGTGGAGTTGACGCACGTCCGCTTCAGCGTGGGCGAGTATCACCGCATCGCCGAAGCCGGCATTTTGGGCGAAGACGACCGGGTGGAGTTGATCGATGGCGAGCTTGTCCGAATGAGTCCAGTCGGCCGTGTCCATGCCGCCACCGTCCGGCGTCTCAACCGGCTGCTGGCGGCGCAAGCCGGCGACCTGCTGCTGGTCGACATCCAGAATCCGCTCCAACTGAGTGACGATACGGAGCCGGAGCCTGATGTCGCCGTGTTACGTTACCGGGCCGATTTCTACGAGGCAGCAACCCCGGCTGTGGCCGATACCTATTTCCTGATCGAGGTGGCCGATAGTTCGCTTGCCTACGACCGCCAGGTGAAGATTCCGCGCTACGCCCGTGCCGGCATCCCAGAAGTGTGGCTCGTTGACCTGGATAACCGGCGGTTCGAACGCCATAGCAACCCGGCACTGGAGGGCTACCGTGACGTGGTCGCGATCGGGCCGGGGCAGGCGTTGGCATCTACCGTCGTGTCGGGGCTCGTTTTGGCGGCCGACCAGATCCTGGCGTCCGGCTAACGGCATTTTCCGCGTCAGCTACCGGCGATGATGTCGCCTATGAAGCGGCAAGGAGCACTGGAGCATTGGCGAGTCGGCGCAGGCGGGCCCGCAACTGCTTCTCGGTCCAGACCCCGTCATCGTACTCCGCCAATTCCCCGACGATGCTGTACACTCGCCGCTGACTTTCCCTGTCTGAGGTGAGCTGCTCGAGTAGAGTGAGCACGTGCGTCGTGAACCAACGATCGAAGTCCACGAGAGAGCACTGACCGTCAGCATACGCCAGCAGGTGATCGCGCAGTGACTGGTCCAGATTTGCCGGCATGAACGCGACTCTCCCAATCTACGTTTCCGCCTTCGAGCTTCGGCGCCTTTTCAACGCCGCCCTCATCTTTGAGCGCGCAGACGTTGGCGAGGTACATGAGGATGTTACCAGAAGCGTCCACCTCTCGCGGGCGGCGGCCCATCGTGCGGAACAACAATACTGACATCGAGCGAGATTGTGGTGTTCTCCGATTGGAGCGGTCAAAGACTGGCCGTATGTCACTGGTACGTCCGCGAGGGGCGCATCGGTGGCAGCGGCAAGGCTACCTGGAGCCTGCCGTGCTCCCGGCGGACCTGCTCCACCGGGATGCCAACGCCGTTGCTACTACGGCGCGCCTCCTGGCCGCCTACCCTACCAAAGTGATCCGCTGCCGCCGCCTCGCCGACGTGGCGGCAGCAATTCGCGCCTTGAGCAGGCTACCGGCGTGCTGAGGACGTGGCGGCGAATTCGAGATTCCTGGCACACCGAACGCTTGACATTCTCTCAGCGCGTCTATACCCTGGACTCTCAGGCAATGGAACTGGAACAGCACCGTGGTGACGTTCGCGATGATCACCTGTGCGCTGGCTCTGTCGCCTTTCCGCCATATCGTCAAGAGGAGGTTACTGGCTAATGATGCATTCCATCCCGGCTGATCCCGTGGCCGTCACGCCGCAATGGCTGACGCAGGTGCTGCGCGACGGCGGCGCCCTCCAGGAGGCGACCGTCACCGCTGTGATCCCTGAGCAATTGGGCACGGGGCGGGGATTCACCGGAACGGTGTTGCGCCTCCGCCTGGATTACGACCAGGAGGAGCAGGGCGCTCCCGGCACACTCGTTGCCAAGTTCCCCAACAGCAATCCTACAGTGCGAGCCGCCCTACACGCCGTCGGCTTCTACGAGCGGGAGATCGGCTTCTATACCCACGTCGCGCCGGCATCACGCCTGCGCACCCCGCGCTGCTACTACAGCGCCCTCGACGCGACCACCGCCGAGAACATCATCCTCCTGGAGGAGATCAGCGATGCACGACCGGGCGACAACGTCGGCGGCTGCACGCCGGCGGAGGCGGAGCTCATCGCGCGCGAGCTTGCTGCCTTCCAGGGCGCCTGGTGGGACCATCCGCGACTCGCCGAGTTCACCTGCTTCCCGCTGGCGAGCCCCCAGCTCTTCCAGATGATCGAGCAGACCTACACGGCTGCCTGGGATGGCATCCTCGCCAAATACCGCGACCAGCTTCCCGGCCGCTTCCTCGAACTGGGCAGCCGCTTTCGTGGCAACGTCGTCGCCGTGCGCACCGAGCAATCACGCCGACCATGGACCATCGTGCATGGTGACTTCCGGCTGGACAATATGCTCTTCGGTGCGACCGGCAGCACGCAGCCGCTCGCGGTCGTGGATTGGCAACGTTCGGGGCGCGAGCGCGGACCAAGCGACCTCGCCTACTTCATGGCTGGCAGCCTGCCGACGGACGTCCGACGTGCCATCGAGACGCGCATCCTTGAGACCTACTACGGCGCCCTCACCGACCATGGCGTCGGGGACTACTCCCTGGCCGAGTGCCGGCGCGACTATCGCCTCGGCATGCTGAACAGTCTCTACGTCGCGGTCCGCGCCGGAGCCCTCCTCGATCTGAGCAGCCCTCGCGGACAGGAGCTTTTCGACGTGATTGTCTCACGTTGCCTGGCGGCGCTGGAAGATCACCGCCTTGAGGAGCTTCTCGTCAGTTAGGCGTGCTCTCCATCATTGCCGGAGGAAGTCGCGCGCGGCCTGCAGGAAGCCCTCGAACTGCTCCCGCCGGATGTTGTGCCCCGCGCCGCTCAGCCGGACCACCCGCAGGCGCGGGTTCAGTTGTGCCGCTTCGGCTGCCGCTTCCGGCGTGACGATCGCGCCACGGTCGGGGTCGGCGGTGACCAGGAGCGTTGGGCAGGTGATGCGCGGCACGAGGTCGCGCCAGTCCGTTTGATCGCCGGGGCGGGCCGCGCCGCCCATGCCGAACTTCGGGCTGACCTGCAGCTTGGCGTCGGCCCAGGGGCCGAACTCCTCCTCCGTCCAGGAAGGGGAGCGCTCCCGCCCGCGCGCCATCTCAAATCTCCTCCTGGCGCTGCTGGGCGCCTGCTTGACTTTTGCCGGTACACGCTCCGATACTCTACCGCGGAACACAGGTAAGGACCATCCTTGGGCGCCACCCGCCGTCTGGCGATCTTCCTCAAGCCCTATCGCCTCTGGGCGGTGCTCGCCCCCCTCTGCATGGTACTCGAAGTCGCCATGGACCTGACCCAGCCGCGCCTGGTCCAGCGCATCGTCGATCAGGGCATCCTGCGCCTGGATATGGCGGTCGTCCTGCAGGCCGGCGCCTTCATGGTCGGCGCCGCCTTGATCGGGCTGGCCGGCGGCATGGGCTGCACCGTCTTCGCCATCCTGGCCGGCCAGGCTTTCGGCGCCGACCTGCGCGGTACGCTCTTCCGCCGGGTGCAGGCGCTCTCCTTCGGCAACCTCGACGCGCTGGAGACCGGCAAGCTCGTCACGCGCCTCACCAACGATGTGCAGCAGGTGACGGACATGGTCATGATGCTGCTACGCATTATGGTGCGCGTGCCGTTGCTGCTGGTCGGCAGCGTGATCATGGCGGTCCTCACCAGCCCCCCACTGGCGCTGCTCTACCTGGTGCTGGTGCCCATCGTGCTGGGCGAAGTGATCTGGATCATCGGGCGCACCTTCCCCATGTTCGGCGAGGTGCAGCGCCGGCTCGACAGCCTGAACACCGTGATGCAGGAGAACCTGGCCGGCGTGCGCGTGGTCAAAGCCTTCGCGCGCTCCGCCCACGAGGCGCGGCGCTTCGGCGCTGCCAACGTGCGCCTGATGACCCAGAACCTGGCAGCCGTGCGCTTGGGGGCCGTCACCATGCCCTTCATGCTGCTGGTGCTCAACGGCGGCGTGGTGGCCGCGCTCTGGCTGGGCGGCCTGCAGGTCAAG
>DHIZ01000078.1:6533-7047 GCA_002404055.1 Chloroflexi bacterium UBA4733 | reverse complement strand
TGGCCCTGGTCGGCGTCAGCATGCTGGTGGTGCGCTTCTCCCGCGCCGGGGCCTCGGCGGAGCGCGTCGAGGAGGTGCTGACGAGCGAGCCGGAGGTCGTCGACCGGCCCGGCGCGCTGCCCGCCTTCGCGCCGCGCGGCCGCGTTGCCTTCGAGGATGTCAGCTTCAGCTATCGCGGTCAGGAGCACGACCCGGTGCTGCAGGGCATCAGCTTCGTGGCCGAGTCGGGCCAGACGGTCGCCCTGCTCGGCGCCACCGGCGCCGGCAAGTCCAGCCTGCTGCAGCTCATCCCGCGCCTGTACGACGTGACGGCCGGTCGCGTGACCATCGACGGCGTGGACGTGCGCGGTATCGACCAGTCCGCCTTGCGCGGCGCAGTCGGCATCGCCCTGCAGGAGTCGGTGCTCTTCAGCGGCAGCATCGCCGACAACATTCGCTATGGCCGGCCGGCAGCGACCGACGCCGAAGTCGTGGCGGCCGCCGAGCTGGCTCAGGCCCACGACTTCATCATGCA
>DHIZ01000078.1:4555-6434 GCA_002404055.1 Chloroflexi bacterium UBA4733 | reverse complement strand
CAGAAGCAGCGCCTCGCCATCGCCCGCGCCCTGTTGACCCAGCCGGCCGTGCTGCTGCTGGACGACAGCACCAGCGCCGTGGATGTGGAGACGGAGGCGCGCCTGCAGGCCGCCCTGACCAGCAAACAGGGCGGCCAGACGCGGCTGCTGGTGGCTCAGCGCATCAGCACGGTCCTCAGCGCCGACAAGATTCTGATCCTGGAGGACGGCCGCATCGCCGCCGCCGGCACGCACGACGAGTTGCTGGCGACCAGCCAGATCTATCGCGAGATCTACGAATCACAGATGGAACAGGGAGCGCTGGCCCATGGCGTCGTCTAGGGAGCAGTCGGCGCCGCCCCCGCTGCCGCCCTTCTTCGCGCGCGGCGGCCCCGGCCCGCTGGGCCAACCCAAGGTGCGCGCCAAGAATACGCGCGGCACGGTGCGCCGGGTCTGGGGCTACCTCAGCCGCCAGCGCGCCGCCCTGTTTATCACCTTGGCGCTGGTCGTCGCCACCACCCTGCTCGGTCTGCTGGGTCCCTACCTGCTGGGCCGAGCAATTGACCAGTACATCCTCAAAGGCGACCTGCCCGGTCTGGCGCACCTGTTGCTGCTGATGCTGGCCGCCTACCTCGGCACGTCGCTGCTGACCTGGCTGCAGAGCTATGTCATGGCCGGGGCCGCCCAGCGCACCGTGCGCGACCTGCGCAGCGACCTCTTCGCCAAGCTGCAGGCGCTGCCGCTGCGCTTCTTCGACCAGCGAGCGCACGGCGATACCATGAGCCGGCTCACCAACGACGTGGAGAACATCAACCTCGTGCTCAGCGACAGCGTGACGCAGTTGCTCTCCGGCGTCCTCAGCCTGATCGGTGTGGCGGCGGCCATGCTCTGGCTCAACTGGCACCTGGCCTTGCTCAGCATCGGTTCCACGGTGCTGCTCACGATCACCCTCAACCGCTGGATCGTCAGCCGCACGCGGGAAGGCTTCCGGGCCCAGCAGGCGACGCTCGGCACGCTCAACGGGCTGATCGAGGAGACCATCACCGGGCAGCGCGTGGTCAAAGCCTACCGCCGCGAGGCAACCGTGATCGAGCAGTTCGACGCCGCCAACGCCGACTTGCGCCGGGCGGCCACCCAGGCGCAGACCTTCTCCGGCTTCATGGGACCGCTCATGAACGCCGTCGGCAACCTCAGCATCGCCGTCGTGGCCGGCGGCGGCGGCTGGATGGCGGTGCAGGGGCTGGCCAGCGTCGGTACTATCGCCAGCTTCATCAACTACACCGGCCAGTTCGGTCGCCCCCTCAACAACATCGCCAACCTCTACAACACCATGCAGGCGGCCGTGGCCGGCGCGGAGCGCGTCTTCGAGGTGCTGGACGAGCCGGTGGAAACGGATGCGCCCGACGCCCTGCCGCTCGCCAAAATACAGGGCGACGTGGTCTTCGAGGATGTCCACTTCTCCTATGAGCGCGCCACGCCGGTGCTGCAGCACGTCAGCCTGCACGCCGAACCGGGCCAGGTCGTGGCCCTTGTCGGCCCCACCGGCGCCGGCAAGACGACCATCGTCAACCTGCTTACTCGCTTCTACGAGCTCGACAGCGGCAGCATCCTGGTCGACGGCCAGGACATCCGCCGCATCAAGAAGGAGGACCTGCGCCGGCAACTCGGCATCGTGTTGCAGGACACCTACCTGTTCAGTGGCACGGTGCTGGACAACATCCGCTACGGCAAGCTCGACGCCAGCGACGCCGAGGTGATCGCTGCCGCGACGCTGGCCAACGCCGATCAGTTCATCCACCGCCTGCCGCAGGGCTACGCCACGCCGCTCTCCGAGCGCGGCAGCAACGTCAGCCAGGGCCAGCGCCAGTTACTGGCCATCGCCCGCGCCATCCTGGCCGAC
>DHIZ01000078.1:0-4430 GCA_002404055.1 Chloroflexi bacterium UBA4733 | reverse complement strand
ATCGCCCGCGCCATCCTGGCCGACCCCAGCATCCTGATCCTCGACGAGGCGACCAGCAGCGTCGACACGCGCACGGAGCAGCACATCCAGGAGGCGACGCGCCGCCTGATGGCCGGTCGCACCAGCTTCGTGATCGCCCACCGCCTCTCCACCATCCGCGACGCCGACCAGATCCTGGTCATCAACCACGGCGAGATCGTCGAGCGCGGTAGCCACGTCGAGCTGCTGCAGCAGGAAGGCTTCTACCAGCGCCTCTACGCTAGTCAGTTCCGCGCCACAAGCCGGCGTGTGCCGAGTGAAGGGGCATTGTCCGGCTGATGCGTGGGGCCGCCGCAGTCGCGGCCCTGTTCCCCATGGCATGCTTACTCCATGGAACGCGTGGACGAGTTGCAGATCGTTGCCCACACCACTGCTGCTATCGCAGCGGCGAGCGGCCTGGACGCGGCATTGCAGGCACTGTTGCGCGGCATGGCCACGCTCACCGGCGCCGACCGTGGCGGCGTGCGACTGCTACCCGATCCACAGGAGTACGTTGGCCCTTGCCGGGTCTACGTCTGGCGCCGTCCCGACACGTACCTCTGGGCAAGCGGCGAGAATCTGGCCGGTAGCAACACGGTGCAGGCGCTCGAACGTGGGCGCGGCATCTACTCGGAAGATCTGACATCGCCCACCACGATCGGCGACTTCGCCGGGTCGGCGGCGCTCCTCATCGCGCGTCCCGGCAGCAGCCTGATTGTTCCGTTGCGCGCCGGCGAGCGCAGCATCGGCACCTTGCACGCCGACAGCGAGCAGACCGCCGCCTTCAACGAGTCGCTCCTCGTACCGCTGCAGGTGCTGGCCGACCACGCCGCTGGAGCGGTGCAGCAGGCTCAACTGCGCGCGGAAGCCGACGAGCGGATGCTCCAAATTAGAGCTGCTCCAGCGTGTGTCCGCCGCCGTCAATACCGACGATGACCTGGATGCCATGTTGACACGAGTCCTGCGCGAGACCGCCGCCTTTATCTCTTCGACCGGTGGCCAGGTGGCCCTGGTCGATGACCAGCGGCAGTTTGTGTGTGGTCGCGTCGGCCTCAACCTGCCGCCCGGGCTCCTGAAGGCCACCGTGCGCCGTCTCTACGACGCGCCTCACCCGGAGGAGGATATCTATGCCCTGGCTGTGCGCACCGGACAGCAACTTATCTTTGATGGGAGTCACCCGGCCATTCACCGCCCCACACAGCAGCGCTTTCACACCTCCAGTGAGCAACGTGTCCTGACGCCGATCAGGCACGGCGGCGCCGTTATCGGCGTGCTGCACTTCATCTGGAATCAGTACCGCCCGCCGAGAGACGATGATCTTGCCCTGTTCCGCCTGGTGGCCGAGCAACTCGGTGGCGCAATCTCCCGCGCCCGCCTGGCCGAAGAGGAAAGCCTCATACGAGAGCAACTGGCGACTGCGCTACAAGCGTCAGCGACGATAGTGATGACCTATGACCTGAGCGGTGTCCTCACGCGCGTGCAAGGGGCATGCTCGGAACTGCTGGGCTGGGACGCCCATGAAATGGTCGGCCGGAACCTGCGGGAGTTCCTCCACCCGGCAGAGCACGCCCGCTTCGACCGGCGGATTGGCAACCGCGCCCGCGGCGACCGGGTAGTGCTGCAACGCGAGCTCGTGCTGCTGCATCGCGAGGGCGACCCCGTTCTCGTGCTCGTCACCGTGGGACCGCGCATGCAGGGCGATCGCGTTGTCGGCGGCGCTGGCGCTATGACCGACCATAGTGCTATCCGCCAACTACAGGTGGAACGTGATGCGGCGCTGGCCGCGCAGTCTCGCGTCGAAGGAGCCATGCGCACCGGGCGCGCCGTCGTCCACGAGTTGGCGAGCCCGCTCGGCGCCGCGCTCGGTATTGCCGAATTGCTGGCGGCCGATCCCGACCTGCCCGCCCGAATGGCAGATGACCTGCAGACGCTGCAAGAGCAAGTGATCCGCGTCGGCGAACTCCTGCACCAGTTCGGCCGGATCGCCCGCTACGAGGAGACGCCGACACCGGCCGGTCCCCAGCTCGACCTGGAACGCTCCAGCAGCGCGCGCTGAATCGCCGTTAACGCAAAAGCGGTGGCTGTGCGACACCATCGAGTGTCGCACAGCCACCGCCGGGAGCGCCGCCGGCAAGCAACCGTAGCTAGTGCTGTGCCGGTTGCACCCCCGGATCAGCAACAAGCTTCGGTAATTGCGTCGTCAACACCGTCAGGCCGGCAACCAGCGCCGGGGTGATCCAGGCCCAGGCCAGCGGCAAGGGCACCTGCCGCGATACCAGCAGTGCCTCGAAGGCCACCAATACGGCATTCAGCGTGATGATCGTCGTGTAGACCAGCGCATGGCGGTTCATCAGTCCCATCCTTTCAACCCAAACTCTTCAGCAACGGGTGTCTCAGTGTTGTTCCGCGGCCACGTCGTGGAATATGCGCAGGCGGGGATGCGGCGCGTCGGGGCACACCCCCGGCATCCACATCGCCCCGTCGGCCTTGAGCGAGACGTGGCTGGCGCAGCGTGTGCAGACCTGCCTCGTGCCGTCACCGTCCGCCAGGGCAATGGTGAAGCCCGCTTGCGCCGACCAACCCCGGCAGCAATCACAGTACACTCGCGCCGACGCGCGGCGCTGGCTCCCGAAGGGAGACCGTGCCGTCCTGCTCGCGCGCAGTTCCGTGCCAGAACTCACAACAAACCTCCTGCTCGCTGCGCGACGCCGCGCTCACTTCCCAGTTGTCACATGCTGCACCAGCGTCCACACCGCCGCCCCGTAGACCGGCGTGATGACGAAGAGCAGCGCCGTCACCAGGTAGCGGGTCAACGCCGACAGTTGATCCAGCCGGTCGCGCAAGCCGGCGAGGTCGTCGCCGGAGCGATTCTGGCTGCTGGTGATCGTGTCGACGGCGCGCCGCAACACCTCGATCTGCTGCGACATCAGCAGCAGCACCTCCCGATCACTCGCCGCCGACAGCGGCGTCACCGTACTCATGGTCTCCCGCTTCCTTATCTCTACCTCGGACCTCACACCCCGACGGCCAAGATCGAAAAGTTACTCAGCGTCTGCGCGCTGCCATCCAGATTCTGAAAGGCCACGCTGATCGCATTGATATGGCCGCTGCCGTCGTAGCCATAGCCGCTGACGCCGTAGCCGATCGCGCCTTTGTTGCCGGCGCTGGTCTGGCAACTGGCCCCCACCGCCACGGCATTACCGGGGAAGGCGCGGCTGCAGGTGAGCGTCTTCGTCACGTAGCTGTTCGTGGCGAGGCTGCCCGACGACGTGCCGTCGAACATCGCCTCCACGTGCGTCGCGCTGCTCGTGCCCTCCGCCACGGGGTTGCCATGACTGTTGACCTGCGTCGCCGAGAGCGTGGCATCCACCGTGGCGTTGCCGGTGACCACGGCCGTGGCAATGGTCGCCGTGCCATCCACCTGCAGGTTGCCGGTCACGTGCTCACTGCTGGCGGTGATGCCGCCGTTGGCCGTTAGCGCGCCGGTTTGCGTGGTAGTGCCCTCTATCGTGGTCGCGCCTTTTACATCCAGGCTGTTGCCCAGCGTCACCGGTTGGTCGGTCATGCTGCCATCTAACGCCTGAACGAACTGGTTGACGTCGGCGGCCTGGATCGTGCCGCCGCTTGTGACCGTGTGCAGTGCCATCCGCGCCTCACCTATCCAATCTGCAAGGAGAACTCCAGCGTCATCGTGACGGCGCTGGTCTTGTTCTCGCTGATGGCGACGTGGCTGAGCAGGTTGCCACTGCCGCCGCTGCTACCGGCGCCGAGGAAGAGGCCGGCCTCCGTCAACGTGCCGTTGCCCTGCCCGCTGTTGAAGAAGAAGTCCAGCGTCACCACGTTGCCGAGGCGGCTGCTGGTTGCCAGCACCACCCGCGCCAGCTCGCTGCCCAGCACCGTATCGCCGCTGCCCGGCGGCGTCGCGCTGGTACCGACCGCGCCGTACACGTTCGTGCGACTGTGGACCGGGTTCTCGATGTTGAGCCAGGATGCCAGGAAGCTCTTGCCGTTCAGGCAGACCACGTTCGCATAGCGGCCGCCGTCCCACCCCCGCCCGCTCGCCACGTCCCGGTACGTCACGCGCCAGAGTCCGCGCAGGGCGATGACGCTCACGACCATTGCGCTTTCGCGTACAGCGCGCTGGCACTGCCATAGATGTACGCCGCCGCGTGGGGCGTGTTCGGCAGTGTCACGCTGTCGGCTAGCGCCACCTCGTCGCTGCCGGTCTCTGGCGCCGGCACGTAGTCGCTCAATTGCTCAGCCGGGTTATCCGGCACGCTGTCCTGCGTCGTCTGCGTCAACAGCTTCAACAGATCGCCGGCATCGGTCACGCGGAGGGAGGTGGACATGGGGTGCTCCTTAATATCTACGGGCCGCGACTGCGGTCTGCGGCCAAGCGACGAGGGCGACTG
>DHIZ01000359.1:12257-13069 GCA_002404055.1 Chloroflexi bacterium UBA4733 | reverse complement strand
CGTAGGGGTCCTGGAAGATCATTTGCATTCGGCGACGGACCTGGCGCAGGCGCTCACCGTCCAGTGTGGTGAGGTCTTGCCCTTCCAGCAGGATGCGACCACTGGTCGGCTCATAGAGACGCATCAGGGTGAGGCCGAGCGTCGACTTGCCACAGCCGGATTCGCCCACCAGGCCGAGGGTTTCCCCGCGGGCAATGGTGAGGGAGACGCGGTCGACAGCCGTGAGGCGTAGGCGCTGCTGACCGAAGAAGCCGCGGCGGATGGGGAAGCTTTTCACCAGATCGACGGCCTCGAGCACGATTTCAGTCATAGACAAGCTCGCCTCGCTGGGCGACGAGGCAGGCCGACATGTGCTCGGCAGCAATCTCCAGCAGCGGCGGCATTTGGGCAGTGCAGGCGGCGATGCGGTAGCGGCAGCGAGGCGCAAAGGGGCAGCCAGCTGCCCGCTGGCGGAGGTTGGGCGGCGCTCCCTCGATAGTGGCGAGGCGGGGGGGCCAGGCGTCAAGGCGCGGGATGGAGGCGAGCAGCGCCTGGGTGTAGGGATGCTGGGGATTGGCGAAGATCTCCGCAACGTTGCCGGTTTCCACAATGTGGCCGGCGTACATGACGGCGACACGGTCGGCCAGCTCGGCCACTACGCCGAGGTGGTGGGTGATGATGATGATCGAGGTGCCGATCTCGTCGCGGAGCGCCCGTAGCAGATCGAGGATTTGCGCCTGGATGGTCACGTCGAGCGCCGTGGTCGGCTCGTCGGCGATGATCAGGCGCGGCCGGCAGGCCATGGCCATGGCGATCATCACGCGCTGGCGCAT
>DHIZ01000359.1:4993-12193 GCA_002404055.1 Chloroflexi bacterium UBA4733 | reverse complement strand
GCGCATGCCGCCGGAGAACTGGTGGGGGAAGGCCTGGAAGCGCTGCTCGGCATCAGGGATACCAACTCGCGCCAGCAGTTGCACGGCCTCGCTGTCGGCGGCCTGGCGGGAGAGCCGGCGGTGGGTTCGCAGCGGCTCGGCCAGTTGGTAGCCGACCGACAGCACCGGATTGAGCGAAGTCATGGGGTCCTGGAAGATCATGGCCATCGTATTGCCGCGCACGTGCTGCAAGGCGCCTGGTGACAGGGCCAGCACGTCCCGCACGGTCCCGTCCTGATGCAGCAACACTTCACCGCTCACGATGCGCCCGGGCTCCTCAATCAGCCGCATGAGGGAAAGGGCGGTGACGCTCTTGCCACAGCCCGATTCGCCGACCAGACCGAGCACCTCGCCCTGCTCCAGGTGGAAGGAGACGCCGTCCACAGCGTAAACCGTCTTCCCCTCAATGGAGAAGTGTGTGCGCAGGTCGCGGACGTCCAGTAGCAGGGGTTTCACTCGGCGTTGGTGCTCAGTGCGGCTGACGGGACTGATCGACATCATTCCGCATGTACATTTGGAAGCGCGAGATATCCAGGTAGTGGAAAGCCACATTGCCGGTCTTGTCGGCCGGGATACCGGCAACGTAAGGCCACCACGTCTGGAAGATCAGCAAGTGGGTAAGGAAGATGCCGCCGACGTCCTCGACCAGAACCTTCTCCGCCTGCTGGTAGAGGTCGATGCGCTTGGCAGTGTCCCCCTCGTGGCTGGCGCTGGTGACCAACTGGTCGAACTGGTCGTTTTTCCAGGAGTTGGTGGGTGATCCCTTGGCGCTGGTGCTCTTCCAGATGGTAGTCAGGAGGTTGGAGGGGTCGATGTAGTCGTACTCGTAGCGGTTGATAAACATGGGCATCGTGTGGGCGGTGCGCATGGCCTTCCAGGTAGTTTCTTCGGTCGGCTTGATGGTGACTTTGACGCCCAGGTTGGTCTGCCACTGATCCTGGAGGAACTGCGCCTTGACGTCCGTGCCCTCGGAGTAGAGCACGAGTTCAAGCTGCTTGCCGGAGGCGTCCTTGCCGTTCGGATAGCCCGCCGCCGCCAGCAGCGACTTGGCGCTGTTCACGTCGTACTTCTGGACAGCATCCAGCGCGGTGGTATATGCCGGGAAGCCGGGCGGCAGCATTGTGTAGGCGGGGATGTTGGTTCCCTGGAGCACCTGCTGGGAGAGTGGAACGCGGTCGACTGCGTGGGAAAGGGCTTGACGCAGCTTCAGGTTGTTATACGGTGGTTGCAGCGTATCAAAGGAGACGTACTTCGTCTCGAAGTCAGGGAAGGAATGGAGCAGAGGCTTGAGCTTCGGATCGCCGCGTACCTGGGTGAGCGGCGCCGGATCCATTTGCACGAGGATGTCGACTTCTTTGTTCAGCCAGGGGTTGATGCCGGCAGCGCCGATCAACTGGACGACTTTTTGGACGCCGGCCTTGTGCGGGCCGTTGTAGTAGGGGTTGATTTCCCACTCCAGCCGCTGGTTATGGTCCCACCTGGTCAGCTTGAAGGGACCGGAGGAGACGTAGCCGTCCACAGTGTCCGCCCAGTGCAAGGGATCCTTCTCGACGCGCGCCTTGTTGGCAGGAATGGAGGCCTGGTAGGTCATGAGGGCGGGCAGTTGGGGGACGGGGCCTTCGCCGTGGATGCGGACGGTGCGGGCGTCGATCTTCTCCACACCGATGTCGGTGACGGCGCCTTTGCCCGACTTATAGGCCTGGACACCCTTGACCGGGTAGTAGAAGAAGGCCCAGGGGTTATCAAGCTTGGGATCGGCGGCGTGCTGGAAGGTGAAGATCCAATCTTCGGGCGTGATCGGCGTGCCATCGCTCCATTTGGCGTCCTGGCGTAGCACGAAGTCGACGTAGTCGGCGTTGGGTCCGACCTTGTAGGATTCGGCGAGGGCGGGGACGATCTGATAGTTCTCGTCCAGACGGAGCATCGGCTCGCCGCCCCAGTTGAGGACGACCCCGGCGCTGTAAATATCACGGACGGCGTCGAGGTGCTTGGGCTCGGCGGCACTCTCGTAGTAGACCTGCTGGGCTAGCGGGGCGGCATCCTTGGGGAGGGTGCGGCCCTGGGGGGTGGTGAGCGTGCCGGCGGCCGATAGGGCCGCCGAGCTGGAGGTAGCCGCTGCCGAAGCCGTGGCAGCCGCGCTTGACGCTGTGGATACTGATGTTGCAGCCGTCGAGGTCGCTGCCGCTGTGCTTGCTGCGGAGCCGGCACTGGTGGCTGCCGGCGCAGTGGTCGCGGACGCGGTAGTCGGTGCTGCCTGAGTGACAGGAGGCGCCGCCGCAGTGCTGCCCGTGGTGGCAGCCGGCGAAGATTGGGAGCAGGCGGCAAGGATGGAGACGGCAGCGGAGAGAGACAGCATGCGCAGGGCACTACGGCGGGTCAGTTTGGTGGCCGGGATCACAAAGAGCTCCTTTTCGGTGAGGTATTGCCTCGCGTGCCGGTGGGCGGGGGAACAGCCGTGCGGGGACGCACACACGTATGCCGACTGATCTCCTGATGCCGCAGCATGGGCGATCATATAGGTGTACAGTCAGGTTGTCAATTCCGCAGAAAGGAGCCTACCATCGGCGCAGCATCCCCTGGTCTCGCGTCGCCTACTGTCGACTGGCGTAGCGTTCGCGCCGCGTTCCCCACGGCCGGCACAACGGTGTATCTCAATACCGGCACGGTCGGGCTGCGTCCCCAGCCGGTCGTTGATCGACTGCTAGCGGCGACGGCGCAGTTGGAGCTCGGTGGGCGGGTCGCCTACCCGGAGTTGATACCGGAGGTTGATCGTGCCCGCGCCGGGCTGGCATCGCTGCTGGGAGCCGTGCCGGAGGAAATCGGCCTCTGTGGCAACGCCACCGACGCGGTGAACTGGGTGGTGGCCGGGTTGGAGTGGTCGCCGGGTGACGAGGTGCTGCTGTCGGCGCAGGAACACCCGGCCATGCTCTTGCCCTGGACCTATCTGCAACAGCGGCGGGGGGTGCTGCTGCGGCGCTTCCCCGTCGACGCTGATCCAGAACGTTGCCTGGCGTCGATCAGACTGCTGTGCGGGCCGCGCACCCGCCTGATTGCCACCAGTCACGTCAGCACGGAGACCGGCACGCGCCTACCTGTGCGAGAAATTGCCGCCTGGTCACGCGAGCGCGGCATCCTCACGCTGGTCGACGGGGCGCAAGCGGTTGGCGTCGTCCCGGTGGATGTCGGGCAAATCGACTGTGACTTCTATGCAGGCAACGGGCACAAGTGGCTGTGCGGACCGACCGGCACCGGCTTCCTGTGGGGGCGTCTGGAGCGACTGACGCAGTTGTGGCCGGTGCATGTCGGCGCCGGTTCGGCGAGCACCTTTGAAGCGACGGGGCTCACTTTGCAGGCGAGCGCCAAGCGCTTCGAGTACGGCACGCGCGACTATGCCCGCTGGGTCGGCATGACTGCGGCGCTGGACTGGCTAGCCGGGCTCGGCGGTATTGAGGCGACAGCGCAGCGCATGCAAGGGCTGGCAAGGCGTCTCCGTGACGGCGTTCGCGAGCGAGCGGACTGGACGCTGTTAACGCCGCTGCCCTGGGAACAGAGCTCGGCGCTGACGAGTTTCCGGATCGAGGGCCAGCGGGCCCAGGCGCTGCAAGTCGGGCTGGAGGCACGGCGGCCGCGCATCATCACGCGCCTGGTGCCGGAGTTCAATGCGCTGCGCATCTCCACGAATTACTTTAACGACGAATCAGACGTCGATACGCTGTTGGCGGAGCTTGACGGCCTGGTACGCGGCCAACGGGGCTTTGCTCAATGCTGAGGGTGCTTGCCGGTTACTGCCGGTCAAGGAAGTTGCGTGGCGCTGAGAGACGGCGACCTGGCGCGCAGGCATTGCGCTGCGTAACGTCCTTTGGTATAGTGCGTACTAACAAATAAAGAGCGGCCGAATCCTCATGGGAGGAACGGGGGAACCGATTTCGTGGGGTGAATCCTGCCGATGTGGCAGGTAGGGCTGATCCCGCCCGAACCCGTCAGCTCACCTCGTAGGCCTGGGGACGCATGGCAGTGCGCGTGGCGCTGTCTGCTGCGGCGTTTCCGGGCGCGGCCGTGCCACCTGGAGGCGCACCGTGCAACTTGGTATCTTCACCTTCCTGCGACGTTCCCATAAGGTGTTTCCGCCGATTGAACCGGCGGCGCCCGTGCGTGAGGACGCGACAACTGGTGGGTTGGCAACCACTGAGGCGGCAATAGCCAGACCGGCCGAACCACTTATCCTTCAGTTGCCGCAGTTGTTCCATTCCGCGCACTACGGCTACAGCCTCACGTTGCCCCCGGGCTGGCAGCTGGACGCGTCGCAGTCTATCGCTGGTAGCCCCCCAATAGATCGCTTCAGCGTTCCCGGCGGACTTCGCGTCGGCGTGTGGAACGAAGCGTGCCACTTACGCACACTGGCTACTGTGCCGCTGGCGGAACGCGCCGGCGCGTATCCCCTGGCCAACGGAACAGTTGTGCAGTTTGCCGCCTTTGCACCGTCGGCGGTGGATGGCTCGCAGTTCCTGGAAGGTCGTTGGTTGGCGACGGGCAAACGCTGGACGGTACATGTCCAGGTGGCATCCGCGAGCCAACGGGAACGGCTGATGGAGCCCCTGGGGCAGGTACTGGCTACGTTCTCGCTCGATGGTTGACAGGCCACGGTGTACCGACCTATCCTGACGAGGAAGCGTGACCTGTGGTGGCAGTCAACAGGCGAGCAGGAGGAACGTGGCGTTGCGTCGTGCTTGCGTCGCTGGCTGGGGCAAGTATGTCCCTGCCAGGGTGGTCACCAATATTGAGTTGAGCCGGACGCTCGATACGTCCGACGAGTGGATCCGCAGCCGCACCGGCATCGCGGAACGGCGAGTGGCCGCACCCGATGAAGCGACGGCCAGCATGGCGATAATCGCTGGTCGGCATGCCCTGGCTGTGGCGGGCACGGCGGCAGAGGACGTTGATTGCGTGCTAGTCGCCACCTGCACACCCGACCAGCCCATGCCGGCGACTGCGAACCTGGTGCAGGCCGGACTCGGCGCGACCCGCGCCGGCGCTTGCGACATCAACGCAGTCTGCTCCGGCTTCGTCTACGCCCTGGCGATGGCCGATAGTTCGATTCGCTCCGGCCTCTTCCGGACGGTGCTGGTAATCGGCGCCGAGACCTTCTCGCGCATTGTGGACTGGACCGATCGCTCGACCTGCGTCCTCTTCGGTGATGGGGCCGGCGCATTGCTCTTGCGTGCCACGGACGAGGAGTATGGCCTGCTGGCGACGACAGTCGGCTCCGATGGCAGCCGAGCCGATCTCCTGACGGTGCCGGCCGGGGGGAGCAGGCTACCCGCGACGTGTAGCACGCTCCAGGACCGCCTGCATATGATCCGCATGGACGGGCGCGAGGTCTTCCGTTTTGCCGTCAGCGTATTACCACGCATTACGGAGCAAGTCGTTGCCGCCGCGGGCTGGACGCTGGATGATCTCGATCTCTTCGTGGCGCACCAGGCGAATGTGCGCATCATCCAGTCGGCCGCGCGTACGCTCGGGCTGCCCGACGAGAAGGTGTACGTCAATGTGCAGCGCTATGGTAATACCTCTGCTGCATCCATCCCCATCGCGCTTTGCGAGGCGCAGGAAGAAGGCCGCCTGCACGATGGCAGTGCCGTGGTGGTGGCGGGGTTCGGCAGCGGGCTGAGCTGGGCGGCGTCAGCGCTCCGCTGGGGGCCGGTTCCCGTACAGACACCGGTATCGGCGCCGGCTTCGGCGGCCGCCGTCAACGACTGAGGTACACTACCAATATGTTCCCATTGCACATCGGACTTGATCCGATCATCGCCCACATCGGACCGATCGCCCTACGCTGGTACGGGTTGATGATCGGCATTGGCATCGGTGTTGGTCTCATGGTCGATGCCCGCGAGGCGGACCGCACCGGCTTCGGTCGCGACACCGTCTATAGCCTCGCCACCTGGCTGATCATCTTCGGCATCATCGGCGGGCGACTGTATTACGTGGTCCAGAACGACTTCGGCTACTTCCTGACCCATCCCCAGGACATCCTGGCGACCTGGGAAGGCGGGATGGCCTTCTTCGGCACTCTCTTCGTCTGCTTCTTTGTTATTCTCATCTTCGCTTACCGCCGGCAACTGTCGTTCTGGCGCCTGCTGGATGTGCTGGTGCTGGGCCTGCCGCTGGGGCAGGCGTTTGGCCGCATCGGCAACATGGTCAACGGCGATATCGTCGGGTACCGCACGCAGAGCGCCTTTGCATTTATCTATACCAACCCGCACTCCTTTATCGATCCGGCGAACCTGAATCAGCGCGTCTTCCCGGCTGCCCTCATCGAGTTGTTTATGTCGCTGGCGATCTTCGGCATCCTCTGGTACATGCGGACGCGGACGCGCACGCCGGGCATATTGACGGTGATCTATTTGGTCGCCTACTGTGTCAGTCAGTTCGTGGTCTTTTTCTGGCGCGCCAACAGCGTTACCCTCTTCGGCTTGAAGCAGGCACAGTTGACTTCCATTGCCCTCTTCGTTGTGTGTATCCCATTGGCGGTCTACCTGCTTCAGCATTACAAGGGTCGCCGCGATGCCATGCGCGCCTCTACGGCAGCGCTACCCGCCGACCAACCGCCGCCATCGGAAGAAGCCTCTCGGGTCGGTCAGTAGGGCAACTGCCAAACAGCTTCCAAAGTGCTATACTTCTGGTCGTATTGTCACGGTAGGGCGTGAGTTTGTCCCGGTGGAGGCGGAAATGGCTGGTATACGACTGCGGCTTCTGCAAGTACGGGCGGAGCGGGGGCTGACCCAGCGTCAGCTTGCCGCCATCGCCGGAGTGCGCCCCGATACGGTGTCAGCGTTGGAACGGGGTGAGTCGGCGGGGATCCGTTTTGACACGATGGCCGGGTTATGCGACGCCCTGAATTGTGAGCCAGGCGAGCTGTTTGCACGAAATAGTGAGGAGCACCGACCGCCCCGTTTGGGTGGGCCGGATGAGGAAAACATCATTCGGGAGCGTCTGGGTGAGGCGGGACCTCGCATCGACGGCGAGACTTTTCTCGCGGCGCTCCTGCAGACCGTCAACAGGGAACCGGCTGCCGCCGACCGGCGGCGGTAACCGTGGCCTTTCGCTACGAGTTCTTGGAGGCGGCGGCCAAGGATTTATTCAAACTGACCCGCCACAATC
>DHIZ01000359.1:0-4871 GCA_002404055.1 Chloroflexi bacterium UBA4733 | reverse complement strand
GGCGGCAAAGTATTTATTCAAACTGCCCCGCCACAATCAGCCTCTGCTCCATGGGATCGTGACAACGCACATCCCTGCTATTCTGCGCGATCCTTTTGGCGCTGGAGAGCCCAAAAAGGGCGACCTATCCCATGTTCGTGCCTATGACTTGACCGTCAAGGGAGTTGCGTACCGGCTCATTTTTATGGTCGAGCGCGATGTCGTCGTGATCATCGCCATTGGACCGCACGATCAGGCCTACGCGCGGGCGGCGCGACGGTGAAGGCCTAGCTCCCGCTGAGTTGTAGCCCGCAAAAGGGATCGCTGGGTGGCGCTCCATTGACCGTGACCTGGATGCAGTAGCTGCCATTTGTGCCGGATGAGGGCGACAGGTTGGGCACTTGCACGGAGATGAAGCCGTTCGTCCAGTTGTTGACGCTCGCCTGGCCGCTGGTCGAACTGCTAAACGGCGTGGGGGTTGGCGTCAACGCGCCAGGCGTTGGCCCGCGCTGAAAGAAGAAAAAGACAGTGCCGTTGGTTCCGCTGGCGCCGGAACCGGGCGGCGGTGATCCAAAGGGGCCGCCGTTGATCGTGATGACCTGCCCTACGACGAACGTCGTCGGGTTGACGCTGCTAATCACCGGTTTCGGTCCGACAGTCGGTGTTGCTGTAGGATCCGGTGTTGCGGTAAGACTCACTGTGGCAGTGGCGGCGACCGTGGCGGTCGGCGTGGCGGTCGGACCGGCCACTGCAAAGTTGTTCGCCGTGCAGGCCGTTGTGGTGTCAACGTACCATGTGTAGTAGTGCGTTCCCGCCGTCTTTATGGTGACCTGATACTGCCAGACCTGTCCCTCTTGCCCGGCGTACTGCTTGATAAACGTCGGCGCATCCGTGCCGGTCAGGATAATGTTGGAGTGATTGAGCGACGAAGTCACGGTGATATAGATGGTGTCGCCGATGCTTGTGGATGGCCCGGCGCCGGCAAAGGTCATCTTTTCATCCCCGGCGCAGAAGCCAGCGATGGTCGTGGCGGTTGGCAGCGGGGTGGCGGTCGCAGTCGGAACGATCATCTGACCAGAGGCGTCCTGCTGATAGAAGGCGTTTGTCAGATCGGTGCCTGCTAAGGCCGCCGGCCGGGCCAGGAACTGCGGCTGGCCGGGAGCCCACTGTTGAAAGTATGGGCTGCCGGATGACTCCTGGGTCAGGTCGGGCGGGAGCGCCTGGCCGGTGATGATGGCCTTGAGGTAGTCGGCCAGCAGAATGCCCTGTGTCAGGCCTGATGTCGCGTCGTATTGCATCACGCCGCGCTGGAAGCGTAGGTAGATGAAGTTGCCGTTCGCCGGGTCAGCCATCGGCGCAGAGGTCGGGAAGCCCCAGATTTCCAGGTCTAGCAGGGGCAAGAGGGCGGCATTAACGGGGCCGGTCGGGAAGGCGTCGGGCGCGCTCACGGCAGCAAGGAAGGTAGCGTCGAAGCGTACCGGTTTGCCGGCGACGCTGTCTGCCGCATGGGCGGCAACGAAGGACAGCGCGTCGGTAGCGTAGTTGGGGTCACTGGCGGTCGGCGCCGCCGCGGTGATGGCCGGGTCAACAGCGGGGAAGACAGAGCCATTAAAGCTAGTATAGGGCAGGATACCGGGGTCGAGCAGGTTGAGCAGCGTCACCGACCCATCGGCTCGCTGCTGCATCACCTGGCGCTGAAAGAACTGCACCTTATAGCCCTGCAGCGTGAAGGTCTGGGAGGTGGGGTAGCCGAAGTTGCGGATGCCGCCGCGGTGCGTGAAGTAGTCGTAGAAGGCATCGGTGCTGATGCGATAGCCGGTCTGGGCAAAGTAGCGAGGGTCTCCCCCGGCCGCGGCGGCCCTTGGCGTGCGTCCGCCCTGGCTGCCAATGAGCGCAGCGAGCAGCAGCAGCGCCAAAAGCCCGAGCAGTGCTCGCCGTCTCGCCAAAAATTGTGTCACTGCGCAACTGCTCCCGATTGCCACGCCGCTTCCGGCAGTATAACTGGCGGGGTCGCGCGCCGATGGCCGGCACACCGACCGGTCACGGCGCTATCGCCGTAGGCTCGGCCTACAGTGTTTCCTTGGAGAGAGAGCGCAGAAACTCGCGGTTGTTGGCGGTTTTGGACATCGACCGCAACAACGATTCATACCCGCCATCGCCGATTTGGGTGAGCATGCGGCGCATCATCCACACCTGGCGCAACGTCGCCTCGTCCAATAGGAGTTCTTCCCGGCGGGTGCTGGAGCGCAGGATATCCACCGAGGGGAAGACGCGGCGCTCGGCCAACCGGCGCTCCAGGTGGATTTCCAGGTTGCCGGTGCCTTTGAACTCTTCGTAGACCACTTCGTCCATGCGACTGCCGGTATCGACCAGGCAGGTGGCGATGATGGTCAGGCTGCCCCCCTCTTCTAGATTGCGGGCGGCGCCGAAGAAGCGCTTGGGGGGGTAGAGCGCCGAGGGGTCAACACCGCCGCTCAGCGTGCGACCGCTCGGCGGAACTGCCAGGTTGTAGGCGCGTACCAGGCGGGTGATGGAGTCCAGCAGGATGACGACATCGCGCCCGGCTTCGACGAGTCGCTTGGCGCGCTCCAACGCCATTTCGGCGACGCGGGTGTGGTTCTCCGTGTCCTCGTCAAAAGTCGAACTCACGACTTCGCCTTGCACCGAGCGCTTCATGTCGGTAACTTCTTCGGGGCGTTCCCCGATCAGGGCGACCATCAGGTGGATGTCGGGGTGGTTGGCGATGATGCCGTTGGCAATCTGTTTGAGCAGCATCGTCTTGCCCGCCTTAGGTGGCGAGACGATCAGTCCACGCTGGCCACGCCCGATGGGGGCGACCAGGTTGATGATGCGCTGCGACAGGTTCTGCTGGCTGGTCTCCAGGTCGAAGGCTTGCTGGGGGAAGATCGGGGTGAGGTTCTCAAAGTGGGGCCGCCGTGTGGCCGTATCGGGATCCTGACCATTGACGGCCTCGACCCGCAGCAAGCTGAAGTAGCGCTCGTTATCCTTAGGTGGGCGCACCTGGCCGGAGATCATGTCGCCCGTGCGCAAGCCAAACCGCCGAATCTGGGACTGCGAGACGTAGACGTCGTCCGGTCCAGGCATGAAGCGATACGGCCGCAGAAAGCCGTGCCCCGTCTCGGCCACTTCCAGCACGCCGTTGGCGAAGATGTGCTCTTCCGGCGGTTCAACCGGCCGAAGGTCCAGCCGTATCTCGGCCGGCGCTTCGATCACCACGTCCGGCAAGGCAGGTTCTTCCACAACATCGCCGACGGCGGGCGCCTGCTCGGGCGGCAGGTGGGTCAATCCGTTGGCGTGTGTCGCCGCATCGCCGGCCGGCTCAGCATCAATTGCCCGTATGGTAGCGACAGTCGCGGGCGTGAGGTCATGCTGGTCGATCAGGCCGTCGCCGGCCACATGGTCAAACGGGTCAACCGCTGGCGCGTCGGTATTGGTGGCGGGGGCGCGGTCGGTGAGCGTTGCCGCAGGGCCGGCGGCCGAAGACGGGTCCACCCTTATTGGCACGGCGCTTGCCGTCACTAGCCGCGCTACCAACTCGTGCTTACGTAACGTGGACACGCCGGTGATGTCTAACGAACGAGCCAGGCTCCGAAGATCGACCATGGTCCGGTCTGCCAGGTCACTCGCATTCACGGTATCTGCTCCATTGCTGTTCCCGGCGTTCCGAAGGGAAGCGACGGTGATGCCGGACGCGGAGGCGCCAACCGCGCGGCCATCCCACAGGACGTTGCTGAAGGACTGAGGACGTTGAGCACAGCCATGGGTCGGGGCCATTCCCCGGCCGCACCCTGCTTGACTGCCAGGGCAGTATAGCACGCTCAGCGGGTAATTGTACGTTTCACTAGATGACGCGGCGCTACAATTCGGTTACGTCCTGCCGGATTGCAGGCTGGCAAGCTCTTCCTCTGGAAAGAGGGCCTCCTGGGCCGGATTCGGGCGGTGCCCACGGCGGCGCGGCCGGTCGGGCAGCCGCCCTTCCAGGAACTCCTCATAGCGGGCGAGCACGAACAGAAAGTCGGAAGCACGGTTGACGTAGCGCAGCAGGGCCTCGTTGGTGAGCACGCGGCGGTGAGTGAGCAGGGCTAGTTGGCGTTCCGCCCGCCGCACGACGCCCCGGCTGACATCCAGCATCGCGCCGACCGGCGTGGCGCCCGGCGTGATGAAACCGCGGGGCAGTTCGATTTGCCCTTTCAGTTCTTCCATCAGTAGCTCGATTTGCGCCACCTGCTCGTCGCTGACCAACTGCTCGGCTCGCTCGGTTTCACCGCTCATGGCGATTTCCGCCATCACGCCATAGAGCGTGCTTTGCACGTCGTAAATGATCTGCTTGAGCCGCTGGTGTCGCGTGCTGGCACGGGCCAGGCCGAGCACCGAGTTGGCCTCATCGAGCGTGCCGTTTGCCTCGACGCGCGCCTCATATTTGGGCAGATCGTGTTCGCCGATCAGGTCGGTGTAGCCGGTGTCGCCCGTGCGGGTCGTCACGGGCGGGTTGCGGCGCGGCCGACGCACTGCTCCCGAGCCAGCCCTGTTCGCTGGGCCTGCGGCCGTACCTGGGGCCGAAGCCCCCTCGCTATCCATCACTGCTCCGCGCCCCGGACACGACTCGAACGTGCGGCCTATAGCTCCGGAGGCTATCGCTCTATCCACTGAGCTACCGGGGCGGAGGGTGTCGCCACGACACCACAGTGGGCGCACCTGGACTCGAACCAGGGACCTCTGCCTTATCAGGGCAGCGCTCTAACCAACTGAGCTATGCGCCCGTGGCTTGCACCACGAGCACCGTAGTTTAGCAGGTTTTGGGGAGAGCAGGCAACCGAGCGTGGCGCGCCAATTGCTACAAAATTGCTAAAGTGCGCCACAAGTTTTCGCGC